>JAILAA010000146.1 GCA_024681875.1 Prevotella sp. | reverse complement strand
ATGGGAACTGATATTGGACACCATCCTGGAAATCGCAGAGATGATCTCTGCCGATGCCAGCGAACTGCTTTCTGCGGTTATTGATGCCAATCCTAAGTTCCATAAACTCTATCAAATGTATAAATTAGTCGCTTGATGAATGAATATTCACTTGCGAAAGTTCAGAAAGTTATTATTTTTGCGGTGCAAAAAAGCAAATTTGACGGTTGGATTATAACACCCTGAATCCATGAAAAAACTGTTTTGGTCTTTTGTCCTGCTGTTCGTAGCAACTTCAACATACGTTTGGGCTGAGGAAGCACTGCCTTCTAAACTTCAGGAACTCGCCGACGAGGTCTTTCATCATTATAGTGCGCGCGAAACAGA
Source organism: Prevotella sp. (assembly GCA_024681875.1). The sequence goes on along the minus strand of JAILAA010000146.1, from coordinate 36,219 downwards.
CAAATTCTTTGAGGACGTGGGAAGGCTGAAGGATGCTACCGAGTTTTCCGGCTATCAGGAAACCTACTACCGGGCGTGCAGCTATGAGGCCATCTTCATGTTCGAGTATGTAGACCGTGTAAAGGGTGTCACCTTGTCGCATCAGATCTACCATCATGCTAAGGATAATGACAGCAACATCGGCTTGTATTTCGCCACCTTCACCCTGGGTTCCATCCGTGAGATGTCGGGCAACAACGACATGGCCGAGAAGAGCTTCCGTCAAGCATTGGAGCTGAAGGAGAAATATCTGCCCGACGAGAGTGCTGCGCCCTGCTATCTGGGGCTTTGCGAGATTGCCTTGCGCAAGAAAGAGTACAATGAAGTACAATTTTACGCACGAAAGGCTCTCAATGAGCCAAAAGTGATTCCCATGAATCAGATTACAGCATGGAGTTACAAATGCTTAGTACGCTATAACGAAGGCGACAGCCTTGGCTTTGAGGACGCCTATAGAGAACGCGAACAGTTGATAGAGAAGTATGGCGGTCAAGGCGGTATGTTCGGCGAGCTGATCAACGTCTATCAGGCCAAGAACCGCAAGCAGTGGGATTTGGCTTTGGAGCGCACCGACAAACTGATACACCAGCAGAACAAATGCGCACAGAAAGCCTCCATTTACGAGCACATGGGCAACCTGGAGCAAGCCCTCTACTGGCAGAAGCGCTACCGCGAAACGATGGACTCTGTTATGTCATCGGAGGCACGCTCGCAGATGATTGAGTTTGACGCTGAGCTCTCACTCACCTATGCAGAGAACGATGCAAAGGAGCAGCAGATAGCCAAGGAGCATCTGATGCTGATTGCCGGCAGTACCATTGCCGCACTCCTTATTGCATTCCTCTCCTTTATTGCCATTCGTCGCAAAAAGCACATGAATAATCTGAAGAACATCAACATAAAGCTACAGGAGGCCTACAATCAGTTAGAAGAGACTACCGTAGCCAAGGAGCGCATTGAGAGCGAGCTGCGCATTGCCCGCGAGATACAGAAGCGTATGCTGCCACACGTGTTCCCCAAGCGCAGGGACGTGGACATCTATGCCATGATGACGCCTGCCTAGGAGGTGGGCGGCGACCTCTACGGCTATGCCCTGCTCGACGACCAGCTATACTTCTGCGTGGGCGACGTCAGCGGCAAGGGAGTGCCCGCAGCCCTCTTCATGGCCGAGGTAACACGCATGTTCCGCACGCTGGTCGACGGTCGTCTCTCGCCTAACGCTATTGCCAACCGACTGAACCACGCATTGACTGAGGACAACGACCAAGGCATGTTCGTCACGATGTTTATTGGAATGATCAACCTGAAGACCGGCCAGATGGAATTCTGCAACGCAGGCCATAATCCTCCTCTGCTCAACGGCGAATTCATGAAGATGGAGTCGAATGCGCCCATCGGACTATGGTCGGAAGTGGAGTTTGAAGGCGAGAAGGTGGACGACATGCATGGCAAGACGCTCTTTGTCTATACCGACGGCATCAACGAAGCCGAGAACATCGACAAGGAGCAGTTTGGCGACGAGCGCCTGAAGGCGTTACTACAGAAGGACCTGGGCGATGCCCGTCAGACTTCTGAGACCGTACACAAGGCTGTGGAGGAGTTTGTCGGCGATGCCGAACCCAGCGACGATTTCACCAAGATGTGTATCAAGATGAAATGACGCTTTGCTCGTCAGGCGGCTTGAGTGGTGATGGCTTAGCTGTTCAGCAGTGCTGCTGTACGGACACGGGAAAGTGTCTCAGGTGTCATCTGCAAATAACTGGCGATGTAGACCAGCGGAGCACGCAAAACTAATTGAGGCGAACGCTTCACCAGCTTGGCGTAGCGGTCTTGTGCTGTCTCGAAGCGCAGCATGTCAGCGTGGTGCTGGCTGATGATGAGCGACTCTTCCAATATCTTGCGGTAGAGCATCTGTATGTTGACACATTTGATGGCGGCCTGCTCCAGCTCGGCTTTTGGCAGCGAGTAAATAATGGAGGGCTCCAGTGCTTGTATCTGCAGTCGCGTCGGTTCTTCCAGGAAAAGGCTCTCAATGCACATGACTATGCTGTTCTCAGTAGCCATGTATTCGGTCAGTTCTTTCTTGTTCTTATAGTAGAACTGTCGTACTAGTCCCTTAACAACCCAGTAGATGTTCTCGCAGGTCTCGCCTTCACGCAGGATAATCTCGTTCTTGGCGTACTTGCGGGGGATGAGGATGCTTTCAAGAATGTCCAGCTCGTCATGAGTCATGGTACTGTAGCGGCGCGCCAGTTCGCGTGCCACGTCACGGGGAGTTAAACTTAGGTTAGCCATCTTTTACAATAAACGTTAAACAATAACCAATAACCGTTATTTCTCAGATTCCTTGGTTGTCTTGATGATATTTATTAAAGTTGCTGATATTTTGCTGTTATCGTCAAATATAGAGTCAAATGTCTTGTCATCAATATATCCTGATTCGTGCAACAACTCAATCCAATACTCCGTTTCACTTGATTCTTTCAACGCAATGCTCATCTTGCTAATAAAATCTGCACGACTCTGCGCATAGATGCTTTCTCGAACATTTGCACCGACACTCGTACCTGAACGCAGAACTTGCTTTGAGAGAATGTACTCCTTTTTGTCATCTTGAAGATAGTTGTACATCTTTACAATACGAAGGGCAAATTGTTTCGTCAGTTCTGCTATAGGATTGTTTTTGTCCATATTGTTCAGTGAAGAAAACGGTTATTGGTTATTGGTTAATGGTTATTGGACGTCAGTCAAGTTTTAATACGGCAAGGAAGGCTTTCTGCGGCACCTCCACGTTGCCAATCTGTTTCATGCGCTTCTTGCCGCGCTTCTGTTTCTCAAGTAGTTTGCGCTTACGGGTAACGTCTCCGCCATAGCACTTGGCCAGCACGTCCTTTCGCACCTGCTTCACCGTTTCACGGGCGATGATCTTCGCACCGATGGCCGCCTGAATGGCGATGTCGAACTGCTGGCGCGGGATGAGCTCCTTCAGCTTCTCGCACATACGGCGGCCGAAGGTGACAGCGTTGTCCTGATGCGTCAGGGTGGAAAGGGCGTCCACAGGCTCGCCGTTCAGCAGGATGTCGAGCTTGACGAGCTTCGACGGACGGAACGAGTCCACGTGGTAGTCAAACGAGGCATAGCCCTTCGAGATGCTCTTCAGCTTGTCGTAGAAGTCAATGACAATCTCGCCCAAGGGCAGCATGAAGTGCAACTCCATGCGTCCGCCGCTGACGTACTGCTGGTCAATCAGCTCGCCGCGCTTGTCAAGGCATAGCGTCATGATGGGCCCGATGTAGGCCGAGGCGGTGATGATGGAGGCACGGATATACGGCTCCTCGATGTGGTCGATGAGGGTCTGGTCGGGCAGACCGCTGGGGTTGTGCACCTCTTTCACCTCGCCCTGTTTCGTGTAGCACATATACGACACATTGGGCACGGTGGTGATGACGTCCATATCAAACTCGCGGTCGAGTCTTTCCTGTACAATCTCCATGTGTAACAGGCCGAGGAATCCGCAGCGGAAACCGAAGCCCAAGGCTACTGATGACTCAGGCTGGAATGTCAGCGAGGCGTCGTTCAGCTGCAGCTTCTCCAACGATGCTCGCAAATTCTCGTAGTCAGTAGGGTCAATAGGATAGACGCCAGCGAACACCATCGGCTTCACTTCCTGGAATCCCTCAATAGCTTTGTCGCATGGACGTGCTACGTGGGTAATAGTATCACCCACCTTGACCTCCTTCGAGTCCTTGATGCCGCTGATGATATAGCCCACGTCGCCTGTGCGCAGCTCCTGACGGGGAATCATGTCCATCTTCAGCACGCCCACCTCGTCGGCATCGTATTCCATGCCGGTGTTGAAGAACTTTACCTTGTCGCCCTTGCGGATGACGCCGTTCAGAATCTTGAAGTAGGCGATGATGCCGCGGAACGAGTTGAACACCGAGTCAAAGATGAGCGCCTGCAACGGTGCCTCCTCGTCGCCCACTGGATGGGGTATGCGGTCGACCACGGCGTTGAGGATGTCGTCGACACCTTCGCCGGTCTTGCCGCTGGCACGGATGATGTCCTCTGGGTCGCAGCCAATGAGGTCGACTATTTCGTCCTCCACCTCGTCGGGCATCGCACTGGGCATGTCAATCTTGTTGATGACGGGAATAATCTCCAGGTTATTGTCGATGGCCATGTAGAGGTTCGAGATGGTCTGTGCCTGCACGCCCTGTGTAGCGTCGACCACTAAGAGCGCTCCTTCGCAGGCAGCAATGGAGCGGCTCACCTCGTAGCTGAAGTCTACGTGGCCCGGAGTGTCTATGAGATTCAGGATATACTTCTGCCCGTCGCGCTCGTACTCCATCTGGATGGCATGGCTCTTAATGGTGATGCCGCGCTCACGCTCCAAGTCCATGTCATCGAGCATCTGACCCTCCGTCACTTGGATAGTCTTCGTGCGCTCCAACAGGCGGTCGGCCAAGGTACTCTTACCGTGGTCGATGTGTGCGATGATGCAAAAGTTTCTGATGTTTTTCATTCTTCAATGCACAATTTGGGTACAAAATTACAAAAAAATGTCGAAAGCCTGCATGTTCCCGACATTTTTTTAATTATTTTCTTCATTAACGGTGCGAATAACGGTAGGTGCAAAAGTAGTCGTTTTTCTTGAAACAACCAAGAAGACATCTTCGTTTCTGAACAATCAGCAAGTCACCCATCCCCTGTCATCTCACATAATCCTTTTTTACAGCACAACCCACGAACCTCCATGATGTTCACCTTCTATCATTAACTGTCTCTGTCGTAGATGTATCTGTGACATTAGCAGTGACATCAGTAACATTATCAGTAACATCCGGCTTCCAAATCTCACCAATAGGCAGGATATGTCCCTCCTTATCCATGCTCAACTCATCGCATACAAACTCAGGATTCCCGACCGCAGGTCGCCTACCCGTAGCCTTTCAGCATACGGAAAGACACGGCAAAGATAGTGATTATTTTTGGAACGGACAAGAAAAAAGATAATATTCTACCAAACCCCAACCTTTTCTTACTGTCCGAAAAAATCCGAAGGCTTCGGACAAAAATCCGACCCGCTCGGACAAAAGTCCGAAGCGGTCGGACAAAAATCCGAAGGCTTCGGACGATAACAAATAACCATAGATTAGAAAACTATGCGCTATTCGTAGTCGTCGATGACGGCGTTCATGAAATCCATCATGGGCTTGGCGGTACGGAAGACGTCTTCCATCGTGTCGAGCCATGCATCGCCCTCGAAGAAGTCGTTGCCATAGCGATGCCAGGCGCAGTAGTCCTTAAGACGGAGGTATCCTACGTGGGAATAGTCGCGTGGAAAGCCTGCCGGACAGGTTTTCAGTTTTGTCATGCCGAAGCCTTGGGGGCTTTCCCAGCTGGCGCTGCCATCGTCGGAGAACAGCCGCTTGAACTCAGGGGTGTCGACGCAGGCGAGCCACTGCTCCTCATTGGCCATCAGCTCGTTGCGGCAGGCGGTGAGGATGTTCGTGGGCAGCCAGTAGTTGCCCACGGCAAGCAGGCAACCGTCAGGCTCCATGTGGATGTAGTAGCCTCCGCGCAGGGCTTTCTTTCCCTTGGCGTTTATGTATGCACCGAAGTGATTCTTATAGGGTGACTTGTCAGCCGAGAAACGTGTGTCGCGGTTGAAACGGTAGGTGCAGTCCTTCACCGACTGTGTGGCCACGGTGGGGTCGAAGCTGATGATGCGCTCCAAGGCTTGTGCCACACCGTGTTCCCACTCAGCACGAGCATCATCGTATTCGGCTTTGTGTGCATGAAACCATTCGCGGCTGTTGTTGGCCATCATCTGGCGTAGGAAGCCCAATACTATCTTTGCGTCCATGTTTTATGTTTTTCGTGTGCAAATATATGAAAAAATAATGACATATACAAAAAAATGCTTATTTTTGCAGTTGCTATGAAAAGAGAAGAACGTTATCGTCTTGTGCTGGAGCATTTCCGGCGCGAGATGCCAGAAGTTACAACCGAGCTGGAGTTTCAGAGTGAATTTCAGTTGTTGGTGGCTGTAGTACTGAGTGCACAGTGTACCGACAAACGTGTGAATATGGTGACACCGGAGCTGTTCCGCCGCTTCCCAGATGCCGCTACGATGGGGGCTGCTGAGGTTGACGAGGTCTACGAGTACGTGAAGAGTGTGAGCTATCCCAATGCGAAGTCGTGCCATCTGGTAGAGCTGTCGCGCATCATCACGGAGCAGCACCAGGGTGAAGTGCCTCATGACATGGATGAATTGTTGAAGCTGCCTGGCGTTGGGCGCAAGACGGCCAATGTGATGCAAGCCGTGGCTTTCGGCCGCGCCGCTATGGCTGTAGACACGCATGTATTCCGCGTGAGCCACCGCTTGGGCCTTGTATCCAAGACGGCGAACACGCCGCTGAAGGTTGAACAGCAGCTGGTCAGTCATATCCCTGAGGCCGACATTCCTCGGGCCCACCACTGGCTGTTGCTGCATGGCCGTTATGTCTGTACATCGCGTGCTCCCCATTGCGACCGCTGCGCGCTGGAGCCAGTCTGTGCCAAGCAGATGGACGTACCTAAAAAAGGCTAAGCTCGAGCTTAGCCTTTTCTATAATAAGTAATGTGTTTGCTTGCTTTAGAACTGGTAGCGATAGTCTTCCAACCCAGCCTTCTCAATGAGCACGTCTAACAGGTTGGTGAAGCTGTTCTGCTGCGACGGTGTAACGAGCCACACCAGATTCTGCATCAGGTTCTGCTCCTCAGCACGGCGCTCGAAGGGCTTCTCGTTGTTTGTGTCGCGGCTAACGACCTGGAAGAAGTACACGCCATTCTCACCCTTGAAGAGCTTCTTGGCCGACTGACCAACAGGTGTAGCAGCAATGGCACCGCTCAGGCCGCGCTCAGACTGCTGCATTACGCCCACACGCATGGGGAAACCCACGCTGTGCAGAGAGTCGGTCGTAGCACCCTTCTGCTCAGCCTCTGCCACTGTCTTCACACCTTCCAGCTTCTTCATCAGCATGTCGGCTTTCTTGTCCTTCAACACTTCAGCACGAAGTGTCGGCTCAGCGCCCTTGATGTCGAGGTAGCCCACAGGATTGATTTTCGTCACGACGACAGCCAGGAAGCGGCCCTCGGCGGGATCGCGGAAGATTTCTGAGATGCTACCCTCATTAGCTTTGGCAAAAGCCCACTTCACAGCCTCGCGTGTGTTGGCCAGCGGAGTGTTGGCGCCAATGGAATAGGCGGTGCTGAGCAAGTTCTTCTGCTCCTGCAGTTCGTAGCCTGCCTGTGGAGCCTTCTTCTCCAAGTCTTCGGCATTGGAGCATGAGCTAATGTACTGGCTAAAGTTGTTGTAGGTATTGTCCTCTGTATCAGGCGAGAAACGAATCTCATTGCTGACGATGGCTACATCGTAGAGGGTGTTCACCTTGCGCTCAGTGACTTGGAATACCCACACGGCATTGCTGAGTGTCAGGCGCTGTACCTTGCCCATCTCTGCTGAACGCACGGTGTTCATCTTGGTACGTGTGTTGGCATCGAGGGATTCCTTGCCCTGATAAGAGTCAGCGCTGAACCATTCGGTAGAGACGGTGGTGTTCAGGGTGCTGGCTACGGAGTCCATCGACAGACCGCTGTTGATGACGTTGATAATGCTGTCGGCACGCTGTTCGGCGTCTTCGAAGCTATTGCCCATCACACTGATATACTTGTAGCTAATGGAGTCAACGTCCTGATAGCGGCGGTTGAGGCGGGCAATGGCCATGTGCTCGATGGGCTTGCCAGACTGAATGGTCGTGTAGCGGAACGGATCGGTAACGGTGCTGTCCTTCATGTTGTCAAGGCTGTCGAGAAGAGCCGGCGAGATGGCACGGATGCCATTCTTGTTGTAGGGTCTGTCCTCGTTGTATGAGACGACAGAACGGTGCATGGCCACGATGTTGTTGATATTGGCGCTGTCGCTGTTGAATTGCTTGGCGGCCTCCGTCAAATTGGCGGTCAGGGCATCCATGTCGGCGTCAGAGGGAACAACGTTGCACACCACATATTTGATGTCACGCGTTTCCTTGGTCCACTTGAACATCTCCTTCATCTCCTCGTACTTGGCTTTCAGGTCGGCCTCAGTCACCTGAACGTCGTTGTCGTTGATGGTGGCATACGAGAGGGCGGCGACGGCCACCTCGCTCTCATTGTTCCTGCCATCGAAAGCAATTTTGGCTGAGCACTCGTTGGTGAGCATACAAGCCTGCAGCAGAGTGATGTACTTCTGGCGGAGCAGGTTCTGGCGGAGCAGTTTCTCAACCATTTCCCAGTAGGCCTTGAACTCCTGGAACTGCTCGGGAGCCTGCTGCTGCAGTGTGTTGTAGAGCTGTGCTACATTGTTGTAGTCGAACTCTCCGGCTTCGTTCATGAATTCGGGAAGGAAGAACTGCCTCGGGTGAGCGGGGTGCTTGCCCTGTGCCAGCACAGCCTTCACCTCTTCGTCGGTGACGCCGATACCCAGCTTGCCGCACTCCTCATCCATGATGGTGTTGATAACGAAATCGCTCCAGGCCTGCTCACGCAGCATTTCCTCATTGGCATCTTTGCCCAGAAGAATCTTGTACTCTTCAGAGCGCTTTTGAAGATCAACGATAGAGAGCTTTTCGCCCATCACTTTTCCTACTTGCTGACGTGCCTGATTGCTTGACGTCTCGCACTGTCTTGTGAAGTCTGTTGCAATGAAGCCGAACAGAGCCAGACCGATGATACCCACCAGCCAAGGTCCCCAGCTTCTGATTTTACCAATTGCTGCCATTTAATTTGTTTGATTTTTAATTTTTTATTTTTATTTTTTTACTTTTTTCCAATTCAGCCTGCAAAATTACAAATTTTGAGTGAAACAACGGAATTTTTTTACGAAAAAATGTCACTTTCGTGGACTTTTAGTCTTACAAGCTCTATTTTTGTGGCTGTATTCTTTACAATTTTGAATTCGAACCGGTCGATTCGCACAATTTCGTTCAGTTTCGGGAAACTTTGATATTCATGAAGGATGTAGCCCCCCACAGTCATGTATTCGTCGCTTTCCGGGAGGCCGATGTCGAACAGTTCGTTCACCTTTTCGATTTCCAGTCGTGCCGAAAGCATGAATTCGCCGTTGTCAAGGCGCTTGGCCACATAGTTGACGGAATCGTGCTCATCCTCAATGTCGCCGAAGATTTCTTCCACGATATCTTCTAGGGAGATAAGGCCGCTGGTGCCGCCGAACTCATCGACGACCACGCCTATGGACTTTTTCTGCTGCAGCAGTATCTGCATCATCTTGCTGGCAAGCATTGTCTCGGGTACGAAGGTCATCGGACGGATGAGACCTTTTAGCGACACCTCATCCTTCTTGCTTTCTTTTTCGCTGATACGGAACATTTCCTGTGAGTGGATGTACCCGATGATGTGATCTATGTCTTCATGATAAACCACTATCTTTGAGTGGCCGCTTTCTATGAAATACTGTTTCAGTTGCTCAATGGTGGCCGTGTCCTCCACGGCGTCAATCTCGGTGCGTGGCACCATGCAGTCACGTACCTTTGTCTCCGAAAAGTCGAGTGCGTTCTGGAATATCTTCACTTCTTCTTCTATCTCATCGTCATTTCGGGCGTTGTCGATGCTGCTTTGCACCAGATAGTCGAGGTCGACTTTGGTAAATTCTTTGTCATCGCTGTCCTTGTCCATCTTGATGCCGACAATGCGTAACAGTCCCTTTGACAGCAGCGTGGCAAAGCGTGAGATAGGCCATAACATTACATAACAGCCCCATGCCGGCAATGCGAAGAACGAGAGCATGGCATTGGGGTTGGCCTTGAAGATGGTCTTGGGCAGGAACTCGCCGGTGAAGAGTACAATGAGCGTGGAAAGAAGTGTGTCGGCGGTGACGCGTCCGGCGTCATCGAGGCCGCTGAAGAGCGTTTGGTCAAAAATGCGTGCGAATAGGATGCCGTAAATGACCAGTGCGATGTTGTTTCCTACCAGCATCGTGGAAAGGAAGTTGCTGGGATGGCTGTAGAACAGGTCGATGGCTCTCTGGCTGAGGCCGTTTTTCTCACGAGCCACTTCGGCCAGCAGTCTGTTGCTTGACACGAAAGCTATTTCCATGCCCGAGAAAAAAGCAGAGAAGACCATTGCGACGAGGATGCCTATGATGAGTGACGTCATTGCCTGTAATTAGTTTTTACGGTGCTTCTCTGGTGCGGGGCGCTGTGGATCGGCGCTTTCGCCGTCTTCACTGCTGGTGGTCTGCGGTTCGTCGCTTTCCATGTCGGCAGCCATGAATGAGCCCACGCTGTTGCTTACTACATAGTGGTCCATATTCTCGTCGCTGCGGAAATAGGTTCCTTCCATGGTACGTTCAGGTGTGACGACGCGCGAGAAGACGGTGCTGTAGAATTCATGCTTGATGCCATCCCAATAGAGTTCCTCGCTGGTGTAGATGAGTCCCTTAACATTGCGGATATTGACCCTGCCGCGCAGCTTCCACAGACGCTGCTGGTCAAAGTACCATGCTGTGTCGGCCTGGATATAGGCCTGTACGTGGAACTGCTCGTCGAACTGTTCGAAGAAGACTCCTTTCATAAACTCCCATCGTGAGGGCTGGCGGACGGTGTTTACATCCCATCGTTCTGTGACGATGCGGTATTTGATGACCCCCGAGTCGCTGATGAGCGTGTTGACGCCGTAAGTGGTCATCATGGAGGCAGAATCCTCGGGATTGACTGCGTTTGCAATGTGCTCCTGTGCCTCGCTGCACGATTGGGAGAAAATGAGAAAATGGGAAATTGAGAAAAAGAGGAATGCCATCCTACAGGCTTTTCTCACATTTCCTCCATGCTTGTATTTCTCGCAATATCTCATTTCCTCAATTTCTCAATCGATTCTGAACTTGGCAAACCACTTCTCGTTAAAGGTTAGGCCAAGACTGATGCGGAAGGTGTTCTCTGTGATGAGGTCAGTGGCTGACGCACGCACCCACTGCGCACTGATGTTCAGCACGGAACGGTTGTTCCAGGCGTTCTGCAGTGGCATTCCCAGGCCGGCACTGACGCTGAATTCCTTCGGGCCGTCCTGTCCGTTCACTTTATAGTAGGGCGTGGCGTATGCGGTACCTATGCGGTAGTGCACCCGCTTCAGGTAGTTGTGGCGGCTGAGGGCATTTGGTACATAGTCGACGCCAAGGCTAAGTCTTGTGCGGTCTCTCAGCAACCCTTTATGTAGGATGTAGGACTCCTTGTTCTCGTCGTATAACGGAAAATCTATGCAACCCCAGCGCTGCATGGTGGCGTCGGCGGCAACGGTGAGGCTGCCGTTGTGTTCCCATGCAATTCCCACTCCGAAGCTGTGAGGCAGTTCCAGACCGTTCTTAATGGTGTAAGTAGTGTCGGTACTTACCATTGTCGAGGTGTTCGTGTTGACGATGTTGCAGGTGGGGTCGGCATTCAGCTTATGTCCCACACCCCATGTTGCGCCCACTGTCAGCAGGTCTTTCCTGCCCATAGGCTGTTGCCACTGTGCACCGAGCGTTAGAATGTAGTTGCTGACAGAAGCCATGTAGGTTTTCGACAGCGAGTTGACTGTCAGTGTGGCAGAGGAGGTGACACTGCGTGTATAGTTGCCCCACAGATAGGCCATATTGAAACCCAAGGAGAGCGGTTTTACGGGACTCCAGCCAGCGCCGATGAAGGCCTGATGCAGTCCGCCTTTGCCGTCGTAGGTCACAGTGGTGCGCCCGATGGTCGTGTTCAGGTAGGTGCTGGTGTTATAATTGTAGCCTACGTCGCTGTAGGGCAGCAGGCCGAAGCTGACACCAAGCTGTGGCTTGACGCGGAACAAGCCTACGACATAGTCGAAGGTGCCCTTGCGGGCGTTGACGCTGGTGTTGCCCTCCTTGAAGTTGGTGTATTGTCCAGATAGTCCTGCATCGAAGAGCATCGTCAGCGAGTCTACGGCGGAGTAGGAGGCTGGGTTGAGCGTATTCACCAGCGTACCGTTGCGCATGGCTAAGCCTGTGCCAGCCATGCCGCGGTTGAAGCCCTGCGACTGGTCGGCCAGAACGCCGAGTCCAAACTGACTGTAGGGCGACAGTGTGCTGCTTTGCGTACCGCCCTGTGCCCATGCGGCCGTTGCCAGGAAGACGTTTGCGGCCATCAGACCGCAGCATATCATCTTTTTCATGTCGGATTTTTCGTTTTCAGCCGGCAAAGGTACGAAGAAGTGGGCGAAATACCAAATTTTTTTCGTTTTTCAGCAAAAAACTAACGTTGGTTAAGATTTCGGGACGGGTATGCAGGATTACTTTAAATCGCGTCATGGTCTATGTAAATCACGTCGCAGTTTATATAGACCACGTCACAGTCTATAAAAACCACGTCGTGGTCTATAAAAATATACGATCTAACAAAAAAATCGCTGGAAAAGTGTCAGATGTGGAAAAAAGAGCGTAATTTTGCATCGTGAAACTCAAAGTTTTTCTTTTCCGCAGCCTCTGTGTGCTAGCGGCGTTGTTTTGTGCCCAGCTGTCAAAGGGCGCAAATACGATGACCGTGGCAGACATGGACAGCATTGAGATAGGTCTCATTACCTGCTCGCCCCACGACGAGGTGTACAGCCTCTATGGACATTCTGCCTTGCGTGTACATGACTTGCGCAGCGACTACAGCTGGGTATATAACTATGGAGTCTTCGATTTCAAGAAGCCCCATTTCGTTTGGCGGTTTATCATGGGACAGACCGACTACTGTCTGGAGCGCACCGGCCGTCTGAGAGACTGGATTGACTACTATGCCGACTGGGGGTGTCAGGTAGAGGAACAGGTGCTTGACCTTACCAACAACGAGAAGCTGCACCTGTTTATGGCATTAGAGGATAACTGGCGTCGGTATCCGGTTTATCGCTACAACTTCTTCTACGACAATTGCAGTACGCGTCCGAGGAACATCGTTGAACGCTGTCTGGACGGCAAGGTGGCCTACGTTCCACACCCCGACTATCATCCTACCTTCCGTGAGATGATTCATGGCTGTACCAAGAACCACCCGTGGACAGCTTTCGGCAATGACTTACTGCTGGGTCTGCGTGCAGACATGCAGACGACACAGCGTGAGCAGCAGTTCTTGCCTGTCAACCTGTATCACGACTTCGACCATGCTACCGTTGTCCGACAAGACGGGACGCGTCCGCTGGTGCTGCGCCATGTGGTGCTTGCTCCCTTAGGCAAACAGCCCGTCAGCGGCGAATTTCCCCTTTCGCCCCTCGCGTGTACATTATTATTATTACTGGTAAGCGTCATCATCTTCGTGATGGAATGGCGCAGGAAGCGCACGGCAGTGTGGTGGGACGTTGTACTGATGCTGCTTACGGGCTTGCCCGGCGTGTTGCTGCTGCTCATGTTCTTTTCCGAACATCCCGCCACCAGCACTAACCTGCAAGTCCTGGTGCTGAATCCTTTGGCCCTTCTGTTTCTGCCCGCAGTGCTGCGCCGTCGTCGCACGCGCTGGTTTACCATTAGCTTGTGCTGTATCTTCGTCTTCTTCATCGGCTGTTTCTGGCAGGACTATGCCGAGGGTATGGAGTTTGTGGCACTAAGTTTGCTGTTAAGATACTGGATACACCGCCGACATGACAAATAGACACCTCTATATCACGCTGCTGGCGCTCCTTGGCTTTACGACCGATGTACAAGCCGGGGATCAGACGCGCACTGTGCCACGACTGGTGGTGAGCATCACCATCGACCAGTTGCGCTCCGACTATCTTGAAGCCTTTACTCCGCTCTACAGCGAGAATGGCCTGAAACGACTGCTCAACAGCGGCACAGTCTATGTCAATGCCTCCTATCCGTTTGCACCTGTCGACCGCGCCTCGGCCATTGCCGCACTCTCTACAGGGACAACACCTTATTATAATAGTATTGTAGGCAATCAGTGGCTCAACCGCGAGACACTGCGCCCGGCAGACTGCGTCGATGACAGTCGCTTTGCTGGTTTGCTCACACATGAGATGACTTCGCCCGATGGCCTGCTCACCTCTACATTGGGAGATGAGCTGAAGGTGACCACGGGCGGCAGGGCCATCGTTTACTCCATCGCTCCCTATCGCGAGGCCGCCGTCCTCTCTGCGGGACATGCCGCTGATGCTGCGTTGTGGATTGACAACGTCTACGGTGACTGGTGCACCTCGACCTACTATACGAAGCTGATGCCTTCATGGCTGAACGTCTACAACGAGCAGAAGGCCCCAGCAAAGAAAATCGCTAACATCCAGTGGGAACCGCTCTATGATGTGACAGGAAAGTACAACTACTTCCTGTATACCGACGACAATAAACCTTTCAAGCATAAGTTCACGGGCGACTTCCGCTACAGTAACTACAAGGAGAGCGCCCTGATCAACAGCGATGTCACCGAGTTGGCTGTACACTGCATCGCCAGCACGGGTATGGGCCAGGATATGGTGCCTGACCTGTTGAACCTGACCTATTTCGCAGGTACATACGGACACCAGCGTGTGACAGATTGTCAGATGGAGCTGCAGGACACATATATGCGTCTTGATCGCGAGCTGCAGCGCCTGATGGCCTATATCGACCTTCACTTTGGCGCTAACGATGTGCTTTATGTCGTCACCTCTACTGGATACAGCGACGTGGAACCAGCTGATTATGCTGCTTTCCACATTCCTACGGGCACGTTGAATATGACCCGCACGGCCCATCTGCTGAACATGTACATGGGTGGCATTTGGGGGCAGGACGCTTACGTGGAGTCGACCTATCAGAATCAGATCTTCCTCAATCACAAATTGCTGGAAACGAAGAAGATCAGCCTCAGCGAGGCTACCAGTCGCGCGCAAGAGCTGGTGGCCATGATGCAGGGCGTGCGCAACGTATACACTGCCCTTCAGCTGCTCACAGCACAGAGCCCGCAGATGGAGAAGATTCGCAACGCCTTTCATCCACAACGTTGCGGCGATATCATCATTGAGGCCGCTCCTGGCTGGACGGTGTTGAACGAGGATACACAGCAGAGGCAGGTGTCTACGGCATCATTCATCCAGTTCCCCATCATTATCTACGGAGCCGTAACGAAGGCTGAGCGCATTACAGAGCCAGTCACCATCGACCGCATCGCGCCCACAATCGCACGCTCCATTCGCATCCGTGCACCTAACGCCTGCTCCGCAGAGCCGTTGTTTTAATATTGAAAAATTGAAAAATTAAAAAAATGGAAAAATGGAAGGGCGGAAGCAAATTCTTCACTTTTCACTCTTCACTTTTCACTTTATTTCGTACCTTTGCACCCGCTTTTAAAAATTGAAATCGTAAATAGTAAAATCGAACTCGCTTTAGCGCTTTTACAAAGCGTAGCGACTAAAAGAAATAATTGAGATGAATTTAACCAAGATTCTAAAGTCACTGTTTGGCGACAAATCGTCGCGCGACATGAAACTCATACAGCCCTTCGTGGAGAAGGTGAAGGCTCAGACCCCCAAGATTGAGGCCCTCGACAACGATGCACTGCGTGCACGTACTCAGGAAATCAGGAAGCAGGTACAGGCTGCCGCCACTGAGCAGAAAGCCGAGATAGAGAAGCTGAAGGCCACTATCGAGAACACACCCTTGGACGAGCGTGCCGACATCTTTGCCAAGGTCGATAAACTTGAGAAGGTAGCGCTCGACAAATACGAAGATGCCCTCAACGAGGTGATGCCCGAGGTCTTCGCCATTGTGAAGGAGACCGCCAGACGTTTTGCTGAGAACGAGGAGACCATCGTCACCGCTACCGACTTCGACCGCGATCTGGCTGGTGACCCGAAGAAAGACTTTATCACCATCGATGGCGACAAGGCCATCTATCACAACCACTGGACGGCCGGTGGCAACGACCTGAAGTGGGAGATGATCCACTACGAAGTGCAGCTCTTTGGCGGCGTTGTGCTGCATCAGGGAAAGATTGCCGAGATGGCTACGGGTGAAGGTAAAACGCTGGTGGCTACGCTGCCTGTCTTCCTCAACGCGTTGACCGGTAATGGCGTACACGTCGTCACCGTCAACGACTATCTGGCCAAACGTGACTCTGAGTGGATGGGTCCGCTCTACATGTTCCATGGACTCAGCGTCGACTGCATCGACAAGCACAAGCCCAACTCTCCTGAGCGTCGCAATGCTTATCAGGCTGACATTACTTTCGGTACCAACAACGAGTTCGGCTTCGACTATCTGCGCGACAATATGGCCACATCGCCAGCCGACCTTGTGCAGCGTGCCCATAACTACGCCATCGTCGACGAGGTCGACTCCGTGTTGATTGACGATGCACGTACACCTCTTATCATCAGTGGCCCCGTGCCTAAGGGTGAGGTGCAAATGTTTGAGGAATACCAGCCGTTGGTGGAGAAGATTGTTGGGGTACAGCGTCAGCTGGCTACGCAATACTTGGCCGACGCCAAGCAGAAGATTACTGCCGGCCAGCAGAACGACGACAAGAAGTTGCTCGAAGAGGGTTTCCTCTCGCTGTTCCGCTCGCACAAGGCTCTGCCGAAGAACAAGCCGCTTATCAAATATCTCTCGGAAGAGGGTATCAAGGCAGGCATGTTGAAGACGGAGGAAACCTACATGGAGAACAATAACCGCCGTATGCCCGAGGCTGTGGAGCCGCTTTACTTCGTCGTAGACGAGAAGCTGAACTCCTGCGACCTCACCGACAAGGGTACGGCATGGCTGGCCAAGCAGGTTGACGATCCCGATCTCTTCATCCTGCCCGACATTGCTGCACAGCTTTCCGCCTTGGAGGCTGAGACGGGTCTTACCGACGAGGAACGCGTGAACAAGAAGGACGAGTTGATGGCCCACTACGCCGTCCAGAGCGAGCGCGTGCATACCCTGCAGCAGCTGCTGAAGGCCTACTGCATGTTCAACAAGGATGACGAGTACGTGGTTATCGACGGCGAAGTGAAGATTGTGGACGAGCAGACCGGCCGTATCATGGAGGGACGTCGCTGGAGCGACGGACTACATCAGGCCGTGGAGGCCAAGGAGCATGTGAAGGTGGAGGCTGCTACGCAAACCTTTGCCACCATCACCTTGCAGAACTATTTCCGCATGTACCATAAGCTGGCCGGTATGACCGGTACCGCCATCACCGAGGCGGGTGAGTTCTGGGACATCTACAAACTCGATGTCGTTGAGATACCCACTAACCGTCCCGTCATTCGTGACGATATGGACGATCGCGTCTACAAGACCCAGCGCGAAAAATACCGCGCCGTCATTGCCGAGGTGGTGAAAATGCGCAATGCTGGGCGCCCGACGCTGATTGGTACGACGTCGGTTGAGATATCAGAGCTACTTTCACGTATGCTCTCGATGTATGTCGACCCCGAGACGGGTGTGCGCGAGGGTATCCCTCATCAGGTGCTGAACGCCAAATTGCACCAGAAGGAGGCCGACATCGTGGCTCTGGCTGGTCAGCAGGATTCACAGGGACGTGGCGCCGTCACCATTGCCACCAACATGGCTGGTCGTGGTACCGATATCAAGCTGTCGCCTGAGGTGAAGGCTGCAGGCGGTCTGGCCATCATCGGCACAGAGCGCCACGAAAGCCGCCGTGTCGACCGCCAGTTGCGTGGTCGTTCCGGACGTCAGGGCGACCCAGGCTCGTCAGTGTTCTTCGTTTCACTGGAAGACAAGCTTATGCGTCTGTTCGCCTCTGAGCGCATTGCTCGTGTCATGGACCGCCTTGGATTCAAGGAGGGCGACATGATTGAGAGCTCAATGATCAGCAACAGTATCGAGCGTGCTCAGAAGAAGGTTGAAGAGAACCATTTCGGTGTGCGTAAGCGCCTGCTCGAATACGATGACGTGATGAACAAGCAGCGTACCGTCATCTATGAGAAGCGCCGCCACGCACTGATGGGCGAGCGTATCGGTATGGACATTGCCAACACCATCTGGGATCGCGTCAGCACCATCATCGAACGTAGCGACTATATTGGCTGTAAGGAGGAGTTCATCCGTCTCTTCGGTATGGAGGTGCCCTTCACAGAGGAACAGTTCCTTGATCTGCGCAATCGCGATGAGATGGCCGAGAATGCCTTCCAGGCCGTGCTGGCACACTTCAACCACCGTATGGATCGCATCTGCGAGGTGGCCTGGCCCATCATCAAGCGTGTCTATGAGGAGCAGGGTAGCATGTATGAGCGCATCCTCGTTCCAATAACCGATGGACGCCACACTTACAACATCGCCTGCAACCTGAAGGAAGCCTACGAGAGCGAGTGCAAGACTGTGGTGAAGGAATTCGAGAAGCAGATGTTGTTGCACATCATCGACGAGGCTTGGAAGGAAAACCTGCGCGAATTAGACGAACTGAAACACTCTGTGCAGAACGCCAGCTACGAGCAGAAAGACCCGTTGCTCATCTTTAAATTAGAGAGCGCCAAACTGTTCGACAACATGGTGAACGAGATGTTCAACCGCCAGGTCACCATTCTCACTCGTGCCCAGATTCCTGAGATGCAGAATCGTGAGGTGCAGGAGGCCGCTCCCGAGCAGCACACCGACCGCCGCGGCTACACCGAGAACAAGCAGTCGGCCGAGCAAGAACAGCTCGTGGACCAGAATCAGCGCGCTGCCGCCCAGCACGACACCCGTGCTCAGCAGCCTCGCAACCCCATCATCAAGGACAAATTGCCTGGACGTAACGATCCCTGCCCCTGCGGCAGTGGCAAGAAGTTCAAGAACTGCCACGGACGAGGCATCGTCTGATTAGTAAGAGTAAAAGGAACAAAGAGTAGAGTCAACCAGCGTCTTATGCTGAATGACTCTACTCTTTGTTTATAGCTTCATGGTCAGGGAGATGCGATGGCGGCGGTAATCGACTTCAAGGACTTTTACAGTGACGTGCTGGTGCAGCTTTACCACCTCGGTGGGGTGGGCGATGCGCTTGTTTGCCATCTGGGAGATGTGCACGAGGCCGTCCTGATGCACGCCGATGTCGACGAAGGCGCCGAAGTTGGTGATGTTCGTCACGATGCCGGGCAGGATCATTCCTTCTTCGAGGTCGTCCATTGTCTGCACACGACTGTCAAACTCAAACTCCTCAATCTGCTCGCGCGGGTCGCGGCCCGGCTTCTCCAGCTCATGCATGATGTCGGTCAGGGTGGGCAGGCCAACGTCATCATTTGCGTACATCTTTATATTTACGCGTGCGCGAAGGTCTTTCTGTTCGATGAGGTCCTTCACGGTGCAGCCCTGGTCTTTGGCCATGTGCTCTACGATGTCGTAGCTCTCTGGATGGACAGCGCTGTTGTCCAACGGGTTCTTCGCTCCTGGTATGCGTAAAAAGCCGGCACACTGCTGGTAGGCGGCAGGGCCCAGGCGCGGCACCTTCTTCAGCTGGGTCCGGCTGGTGAAGGCGCCGTGCTCCTTTCTATAGTCCACAATGTTTTTGGCCAGTGCAGGGCCGAGGCCGCTGACATATTGCAGCAGGTGGGAGGAGGCAGTGTTGAGGTTGACGCCCACCATGTTGACACAGCTTTCCACAGTTTGGTCGAGCTGGTGCTTCAGCTTCCCTTGGTCTACGTCGTGCTGATACTGTCCTACGCCGATGCTCTTCGGGTCAATCTTCACGAGCTCGGCCAGCGGGTCCATCAAGCGGCGGCCTATCGACACAGCACCGCGCACGGTGACGTCTTCGTCGGGGAACTCATCGCGGGCCACTTTCGAGGCGGAGTAAACCGAGGCGCCGTCTTCGGAGACGACGAAGAGCCTCACCCCCGCCCCTGGCCTCACCCCTAACCCCTCTCCGAAGGGCGAGGGGAACTTTGAGGGAGAGGGGAGTGATTTGATAGTGTCCTCTACGAAGGCGCGTGTCTCCCTCGATGCTGTGCCGTTGCCGATGGCGATGGCCTCTATGCGGTAGTCGCTGATCATCTGCTGGATGTGTACCATCGCCTGCATACGACGATTGACGGGCGGGTGGGGGAAGATGGCTTCGTGGTGCAAAAGGTTACCCTGCTCGTCAAGGCATACCACCTTGCAGCCAGTGCGGAAGCCAGGGTCGATGCCCATGACGCGCTTTTGGCCCAAGGGGGCACCGAGCAGCAGCTGGCGCAGGTTCTCGGCGAAGACGCGGATGGCCTCATCATCGGCCTGTTCCTTGCTCAGGTTGGCGAACTCAGTCTCTATTGAGGGCTTCAGCAGGCGCTTGTAGCTGTCCTCTGCGGCCTCGTTGATGAGCGTGCGACAGGCAGGCGTGGCGTTCATTCGCACCCATTGGCGCTGCAGTCGCTCGATGCACTCCTGGTCGTCGATGGGGTCAATGCTGATGCGCAGGATACCCTCGGCTTCGCCGCGGCGCATGGCTAAGAGACGGTGGCTGGAGCAGCGCTTCAGGGGCTCGTGCCAGTCGAAGTAGTCGCTGTACTTCGCGGCTTCGTCGGTGTCCTGCTTCGCCTTCACCACCTTCGAGGTGATGATGGAAGTGCGGCGGTAGGTGCCGCGCAGCTGCTGGCGCGTGCGCTCGTCCTCGCTGATGGTTTCGGCGATGATGTCCTGAGCGCCCTTGATGGCGTGGGTGGTGGTGATGACATCACCACATACGAAACGGCGGGCAGCCTGCTCAATGTTCTGCTCGCGCTGTAGGAGGATGAGCTGCGCCAGAGGTTCCAGGCCTTGCTCGCGTGCTACTTGGGCACGGGTGCGACGGCGCGGCTTGTAGGGCAGGTAGATGTCCTCCAATTCCGTGGCGTCCCAACAGTCGGCGATACGCTTCTCCAACTCGGGCGTCATCTTCTCCTGATCGGTGATGGTCTTCACTACCGTCTCCTTGCGCTTTGCAATCTCTTTTAGCCTTTCGTTCTCGTCGCTGATAGCTGCGATAGCCACCTCGTCAAGAGCTCCTGTACGTTCCTTGCGGTAGCGCGAGATGAAGGGAATGGTACAGCCCTCGTCAAGCAGGGCCAGCGTGTTGCCCACGGCATCAACGCTGAGGTTGAGTGACTGGGCTATCAGTTTCGCAAAAACAGATTTGTCCATACAATTATTGTCTGTAATTCCTGAACTCCTTAACTTCTGAAACTCCTGTCTGAAGAATAAGCCGTATGTCTTCCATACTGCCGATAAAAGGACCTGTGTGCTCCAGCTTCAGCGTGCACATGGCGGCGGCAAAGCGCCCGGCCTCATCGTAGCCAGCTCCATGAGCACGGGCATAAAGGTAGCCTGCTGCATAGGTGTCGCCACATCCCGTGGCGTCTACCACCCTTTTCGGTGCATAGCCTGGAATGTCGAAGAACATGTCATCGGCATAGATGAGTGAGCCGTAGCTGCCCAAGGTGATGAGCACCTCGCGCACACCCCAAGAACGGATGCGGCGGGCGGCCTGACGCAGGTCGCGCTCGCCATCGGTCAGCACTTCCGCCTCATGCTCGTTCACCTTTAAGATGTCAGTAGAGCGCAGCACGCGCAGCTTGTCGTTCCAGTCCACGGCGTACACTTTCTCCTGTCGTACCTCGCGCAGATAGCCTTGAACGTCAATGCACACGCGGCCCTTCGATGCGAGATACTCCACTACATCGGGAGAAAAGTCATCGACGAGCAGTGTACCTAAGTGAAAGACATCGGCCTCGGCGTCCTTCAGCTGGTCGATGGTGAACGGCGCAGCCTTCGATAGCACCCGCTGCTCGCGGTTGTTCATGTTCGTGCCGTATTTGTTCTCAAAGAACACACTCGTAGGGCTGCCAAGGTCGGTGATGTCTATTCCTGCTTCACGCAGGCGGTCAATTTCGTGCTTTATGTCGCTGCCCACGGCGGTGATGACCCCGAAACTGACATCGTGGGGCAAGTGCTGCATGGCCCATGCCACATAGTAGGCAGTGCCTCCGGCACAGTCAACGCCCATCGGCATCGTCGGGGTGATGATGCGGTCGTGGGTGATATGGCCGAGGCAAAGTATTTGTTTCTTTTCCATATTACTGATAAAGCGATGCTGATAGGAGGGCGCAGACACGCTCTAAGTTCTGGCGGTCTGTGTCGTCGAAGGTATTAAGCTCTGTGCTGTCGATGTCGAGCACGCCTACGGGAACATCCGTGTCTTTCCGTGTCACTCCGTTGCCAATATCAATAGTGTCCGCTTCTTTCCGTGTCACTCCGTTGCCAATATCACCTATGTCCGTGCCTATCCGTGAAAGTCTGTGGCCATTATGTCCGAATATGGGAACGACAATCTCCGACCGTGACAGGCTGCTACAGGCGATGTGGCCCGGAAACAGCTCCACGTCGGGCACGACGATGCTCTTCCGTTGGCTGAAGGCCGCACCGCACATGCCTTTGTCGTAGGCGATGTGCATACAGGCCACGCTGCCCTGAAACGGCCCAAGCCGCAGTTCATCGCCACGGTCCAGATAAAAGCCCACCCAGAACCATCCGAAACGCTCCTTAAGGGCAGCGCTGACATTGGCCAGCACGCTCATCTCCTCCGTCTCGCCTTCTATGAGTGCCGCCAACTGCAGCAGCAACTCATCGTATTCTTCCTGCTTATTCATAAATGTGGTGCAAATGTACAAATTTTTCTCGACATCATAGCGCATGAAGATAAAAAAGTTACCTATGCCGGCCCATGAACTGCATGAAGTGGTCAATGAAATCCATTTCCTCCTTGTTAGTCAGAGTGATGAGTAGAGCTTCCCCAAGGGGCTTTTCCCAGAAATCCCAGCGCCTGGAAAAAAGTCCCACCGCTTGGGAAAAAAGTCCCAGGGCTTGGGAAAAAAGTCCCAGGGCTTGGGATTTCTGGGAATAATTACTATTTTTTTTATATAGCGATAGTCTGCGCTGTTCTCTGTCTATGAGCTTCTTCGCATTCATCGCTCGTTGAGAGATAAAAAAACTAATTCAACTTCCATGTTCCGCAAAGATGGCCTTTCTTGCGTCCCGTTGGTTGCAAGCGACCATAGGTCGAGCGCAGACCGTTTCTACGCAGGATTTTCAATACTTGCGAAACTTGATAATTTTTTCGAGATTATATGCTAGTCGAAATAAAAATGTGAACAAATTGTCCCGAAAAGATAGAAATAAAAAAAATAATCGTACATTTGCACCTGTTAAACATTCAAATGACCAAAAGCCTGAGATAATAAGGATAAAGATATACGAGCGCAGATTCTTACACAACAAATAGAAAGATGCTAAGAACGTTGTACAACCAGATAGGAGAATACAAGAAGGCCTCTATCGCCACGCCGCTGCTGACGGCACTTGAGGTGGTGATGGACGTGCTCATCCCATACGTCACGGCGCTGCTCATCGACCGCGGCATCATGGCGGGCGATATGCAGGCAGTCTATCTCTACGGACTGCTGATGGTGGGCATGGCCTTGCTCTCGCTGCTCTTCGGCATCCTGGCTGGACGCGTGTCGGCCTACGCTTCGACGGGATTCGCTGCCAATCTGCGACGCGCCATGTATCGCAACATCCAGACCTTCTCGTTTCAGGACATCGACAAGTACAGCACCAGCGGACTCGTGACGCGCATGACCACCGACGTCAACTCGCTGCAGAACGCGTTCCAGCAGATTCTGCGCATCACTGTGCGAGCGCCCTTCCGGCTGCTCCTCAGCATCGTGATGTGCCTCGTCATCGACCCGAGGCTCTCGCTCATTTTCATTATAGCGATGGTGATACTCGGTGTCAGCCTCTACCTGATTATCTCGCGTGTGGCACGGTTGTTCCAGCAGGTTTACGTGAAGTACGACGAGCTGAACCAGAGCGTGCAGGAGAATGTGACGGGCATCCGCGTGGTGAAGGCCTTTGTGCGCGAGGACTATGAGACTAAGAAGTTCTCGAAGGCCGCCGACGGACTCTATAAGCTCTACACGAAGGCCGAGAGCCTGATGGCGTTGAACCATCCCGTGATGAACATGGTGGTCTACGGCTGTATCATCGCCTTAAGCTGGTGGGGCGCCCATTTCATCGTGAGCGGCACGCTGACCACGGGCGAGTTGACCAGCCTCTTCACCTACGTCATGTCTATCCTGCAGGCGCTGATGATGCTGTCGATGATTTTCGTGATGCTGACGCAGAGCGCCGCCTCAGCGAAACGTGTCAGCGAGATTATCGAGCAGCAACCGAGTATTGAGAACCCTGCCAATCCTGTTATGGAGGTGAAGGACGGCAGCGTGGAGTTCCGGGAGGTGAGGTTTGACTATCAACAGCCCCAGCAGACCCACCCCCAGCCTCTCCCTTATAGGGAGGGTAACAATTACACTGTAGGTGAGAATACAGCGGGTAAGAGTATTTCCTCCCTTCCCAACAAGGGAGGGGCTGGGGGTGGGTCTGTTTCTCGCCGTTCCGCCCTTTTCAACGTCTCCTTTTCCATTTCCTCCGGCCAGACCATAGGCGTCATTGGCGGTACGGGCTCGGGCAAGTCGACGCTGGTCAATCTCATCAGCAGGCTTTACGATACGTCGAAGGGCGAAGTGCTGGTAGGAGGCCGCAACGTGAAGGACTATGACCTGACCGCGTTGCGTAATGCCGTCAGCGTGGTGCTGCAGCAGAACACGCTGTTTAGCGGCACGGTGATGGACAATCTGCGTTGGGGCAAGCCCGATGCCACGGTGGAGGAGTGCCTCGAGGCCTGCCGCATGGCTCAGGCTGACGAGTTTATTATGGAGATGCCACAGCAGTATGACACCCCGATAGCGCAGGGCGGCACCAACGTCAGCGGCGGACAGAAACAGCGTCTGTGCATTGCCCGCGCCCTCTTGAAGCAGCCGAAGATTCTCGTTCTCGATGACTCGACGTCAGCCTGTGACACCCGCACCGATGCCCGTATCCAGCAGGCGTTCCGTGAACAACTGCCCACGATGACGAAGCTCATCATCGCGCAGCGCATCAGCAGTGTGCAGAAATGTGACAAGATCCTCGTGATGGATAATGGCGTCGTCACCGGCTTCGGCACGCACGACGAGTTATTAGCCACCAACGCCCTCTACAAGGAGATTTACGACATACAGACGCAGGATTCTGGCGACTTTGATAGACCCACTCCCAGCCCCTCCCATGCAGGGAGGGGAGCAAATACCGACTTCGCACAATATGAAGAATAATTTTACGATGAGAGGCGGAGGTGGGCCTCGCGGACAGGCTGGCTTCCAGAAAGTATCAAAGCGACAGCGTCAGGTGATGCTGCGCCTCTTCGGCTTTGTGCTGAAGAACTGCAAGTTCAGCATCCTCACCGTGCTGGTGTGTATTGTGGTGAGCAGCATCACGTCGCTCTTCTCCACGCTCTTCACCCGTACCCTCATCGACGACTACATCACGCCGCTGACGCAGGCCACCAATCCTGAGTATGCATCGTTGGCGCAGGCGCTCTTCCGTCTGGGCCTCATCCTGTTGCTGGGCGTCATTGCCAGCTACGCTTACAACCGTTTGATGATCAATGTTTCGCAGGGCACGATGCTGCGCCTTCGCAAGCAGATTTTCGAGCGCATGGAGAAGCTGCCCCTCAGCTATTTCGACACGCATCCGCACGGTGAGCTGATGTCGGTCTATACCAACGATGTGGACTCGCTCCGCCAGATGATTTCCACCGCGATGGCGCAGGTGTTCTCGTCGCTCATCACCATCGTGGCCACGTTCACGTCGATGGTGGTGCTCTCCATCCCATTGACGCTGGTCAGCATCTTCATCGCTGTTGTGATGATGATTACGACGACGAAACTGGGCAAATGGTCGCGTGGCTATTTCCGCACGCAGCAGGAGAGTCTGGCCGGAGTGAACAGCTTCATCGAAGAGATGATGACGGGGCAGAAAGTGGTAAAAGTGTTCTGTCACGAGCAGCAGGCCGTGGCTGACTTCGAGACCATCAACGAACGGCTGCGCTCGTCGGCCTACAACGCTAACAAGATTGCCAACGTGGTGATGCCTGTCAATGGTAACTTAGGCAATCTGGGCTATGTGCTGCTGGCCGTCGTCGGTGCCATGCTGGCCTTGGGTTATCTCTCACCTCTCACCTCTCACTTCTCACCCCTTACCTTGGGCACCATCGTCGCCTTCCTTCAACTCAACAAGAGCTTCACCCAGCCCATCAGCCATGTGTCGCAGCAAATCAACAGTGTGCTCAACGCCAGCGTCGGTGCCGAGCGTGTCTTTGCCTTAGGCGACGCTGAACCGGAAGTGGACGAGGGAACTGTGGTGTTGGAAAATGGTCAATGGTCAATGGTCAATGGTCAATGTCGAAAGGTTGAGGGCGACGTGGACTTTCAGCATGTCGACTTTGGCTATGTGCCCGAGAAGCAGGTGCTCTTCGACATCAACATCAACACGCAGCCTGGCCAGAAGATAGCCTTCGTGGGCGGGACGGGCGCAGGCAAGACTACGATTATCAACCTGATCAACAGGTTCTACGAGGTAGAGACCCACCCCCAACCCCTCCCCGCAGGGAGGAGAGGAATTACCTCGAAAGCGGAAAAACAGGACGTGCAAAGTAATTTCTCTCCTCCCTTGCAGGGAGGGGCAGGGGAGGGGTCTGCAGGGGGTGGGTCTGCCATCCTCTACGACGGTATCCCTATTACCGACATTCAGAAACAGTCGCTGCGCAGGAGTATGACCATCGTGCTGCAGGAAACGCACCTCTTCACCGGCACTGTGCTTGACAACATCCGCTACGGCAGCCTCGATGCCACCGACGAGGACTGCGTTAAGGCAGCCCAGCTGGTGGGTGCCCATGATTTCATCCGTCGTCTGGCCGACGGCTACCAGACGATGTTACAGGGCGATGGCGGTAATCTCAGTCAGGGCGAGCGCCAGCTGTTGGCCATTGCCCGTGCTGCCGTGGCTAACCCGCCCGTGCTCATCCTCGACGAAGCCACGAGTTCCGTTGATACCCGTACTGAACAACTGGTACAGCGCGGTATGGACACGCTGATGCGCGGACGTACCACCTTCGTCATTGCCCACCGCCTGAGCACCGTGCGCAACGCCGACCAGATCATCGTTCTCGACCACGGGCGCATAGCCGAGCACGGCACACACGAAGAGCTGATAGCACTGCGTGGGCAATACTATCAGCTCTATACGGGTAACCAGATTGATTGAATTATTCGCCGTCGTCCTCGATGTCAGGGTATTCTTCGGCCTGTGAGTAGTCCATCACCACGTCGCAGTTGACGAAGTTGACATTCTCTGACATGTCGTCGTGGTGATGCTCAATCTTGCTGTTGCTTATATTGACTGGTGCATAACAGAGGAACATCTGCCCCTTAATGTCCTGGAACTTACAGTGGTTGAATGCGATGTTGGTGCAATATGAGTCGACATAGATGCCGCTTCCGTTGTTGAAGATTTCGCAGTGGTCGAAGCTGAAATGGTCTGAGCCATACATGTCAACACCGCGGTTGCTGCAGCCATAGATGTCAGTTTTTTTCACAGTGACATTTGATGAACCGCTGGAATAGATACCATTGACACCACAACCGAAAAGGTTGCAGTTCTCTACGACAACGTTCTCGCAGTCATTCATCACCAGTACGTCACCCACGCAGTTTCCAGTTTCCTCGTGTCCCAAAGTGAAGTTTTTGATGACAATGTTTTTGCAATTCTCGAAATGCAGCACGTCTGCATAGCGTGGGATGGCCAAGAGGAAGCCGCCGTCCTCGGGGGTTGCCTCAAGGGTGATGTCGTTCAAACCTACGATGAAGAGCGTGTTACCGTCGTATTCGGGGTCCCAGTATACGCCTGGCTTTTTCTGTCGCTCTCCGTCTACCGTGTAGCGCTTTAGCTTGCCCTCGTCTATGAGGTCGTCTATGGCATCAGTCAACCGCAGTACGTCGTTCACGATGACGTTGATGTGCACATCGTCTTGCAGTGCGAGGATGAGTTCACGAGCCGTCCGCACGTCTATCGTGTTGTCTTCTGACTCGCCTTCGTCGTCCATTTCCTCGGCCAGTTCAATCTCATCCTCGTCGGCCTTCGACTTCGACTTCTTGTTGTTGCAGGCGGCAAAGGCCATACTCAGGACGAGCATCACCGATGCCGTCCACACCATCATTTTCAGTTGCTTGTTCATGTCGTTGACTGGGTATTATTGTCGTTTTTGCCTGCAAAGTTATGATTTTTTCTGCGTTATCCTTGCTTTTTATTTGAAAAATAGCTACTTTTGCAGATTGATTGCTTATATTTAATAATAATGTATAGGAAAATAATGCTGCTAATGCTGGCCTTTGTTCCAGCGTTCTTGATGGCACAGACCTTCGACTTTGACCTGACGAAGGCCCAGCCTGTATATAACGAAAACGATGGATATGGCTATGACATCCTTTCGGCTCCAAATCTGAGAAAGCCAAGCGCTGAGCCGTTCTATTTTTCTGTCCGCGTGCCCGACGGAAATTATCTGGTGCGCATCGTTCTTGGTGGTGTGAAGAACGGCAATACCACTGTGCGTGCCGAAGGTCGTCGATTGATGATGGACAATATTCTGACGCCGAAAAAGAAGGACAGCAAGACCGTGGAATTCGTCGTAAACAAGCGTTCACCCTTGATTGAAGGCGAAAAGTTCGTGAAGATCAAAGACCGTGAGAAGGGCTATCTGGCATGGGACGATAAGCTGACATTAGAGTTCAACGGCCCGCAGCCTGCCGTCAAGAGCATCCACATAGAACCCGCTGACGTGCCCACCATCTACCTCTGCGGCAACAGTACCGTCGTGGACCAGAACGATGAGCCATGGGCCTCGTGGGGTCAGATGATTACTCGATGGCTCGGTCCTGAGGTAGCCATCAGCAATCACGCTGAGAGCGGTCTGACCGCCCGGACCTTCATTGCCTCTTTCCGCTTGGACAAGATTCTGCAGACACTGAAGGCTGGCGACTATGTGTTCGTGGAGTTCGGCCACAATGACGAAAAGGAGCATCGGCCAGGCGACGGCGCATGGTATCACTATCAGTATCAGCTGAAAATATTTGTCGATGAGGTGCGCAAGCGTGGAGCCGACATTGTCTTCCTCACACCTACACAGCGCCGTGCCTTCGACAAAGACGGTAAGACGCTATTGAATACCCACGGCGACTTCCCCGCAGCAATGAAGGAGGTGGCTCAGCGTGAAAACGTTCCTCTCATCGACCTTAACACAATGACGAAGACATTCTTTGAGACTCTCGGCTTTGAGGACTCGAGGCGCGCCCTCGTCCATTATCCCGCCAACACTTTCGCCAACCAGCCGAAAGACCTGGCCGACAACACCCACTTTAATCCTTATGGTGCCTACGAGGTGGCAAAGTGTGTCGTAATGGGTATGAAGCAGCTCAGCCTTCCCCTTGTCAAATATCTGCGCCCCGACTGGCAGGACTTCGACCCCGCCCAGCCCGATGACTGGCGTACCTTCCAATGGGCGCCCTCCAAGAACGCAGAGATAACGAAACCTGATGGTAATTAATTAAATAGCCCACCCAAGCCCTCCCAAAGGGAGGAATGTGAAAATACAAAAGATGATGGAACAAACCTTTAATAATGTAACTAAACATCCCTCCCTTTGGGAAGACTTGGGTGGGTTCTTTTTTTGCCTCATTTTTTCCTTTTCCTTTGTCACTTCTTTTGCGCAGTCTTGGCCTACACCGACGCAAGAGGCTAAGCCCGGCACACGCTGGTGGTGGCTTGGCTCGGCTGTGGATCAGGAAAACCTGCAATGGAACTTGCAGGAATATGCCAGACACGGCATTGGCGCCGTGGAGATTACACCTATTTACGGCGTGCAGGGCAATGACGCGAACAATATCCCTTATCTGTCGGACGAGTGGATGTCAATGCTCCGCTATACTGAAGAACAATGCGAGCGCAATGGCATCGAGTTAGATATGGCCACGGGTACGGGATGGCCCTTTGGTGGGCCGTGGGTACCACTGGAGGAGAGCGCCTGCCGTGCCATCTTCATTGAGAAAACCATTGATAGTGAGGGCGTTTGGACTACTGTCAACGGACACAAAGGCTTGCAGCCCGACCTTACGGACGCCAGTGTCATCGACCTCTCCCTCCCTGAGAACGATGCCAAGAACGCTGTCCTCGACAAGGTGATGCTCTATTGTAATGGCACCGCAACAGACGTGACCGACAAAGTGAAAGACGGGAAGCTCATGTGGAAGTCTCTCACCTCTCACCCCTCACCTCTCACCCCAAGCAAAGTCATCGCCCTCTACATCAAATATGGCGTTATGAAGGTGAAGCGTGCCGCTCCCGGTGGCGAAGGCTTGGTGATTGACCACTTCGATAAGAACGCCGTGGCCCACTACTTGAAGCACATCGAGCAGGCTTTCGAGCGCACTCAGACGCCCTATCCCCATACGTTTTTTAACGACAGTTACGAGGTGGAGGCCGCCACATGGACGCCGAAGCTCCTTGAGGAGTTTGAGCGTCGTCGTGGCTACAAGTTGCAAGACCATTTCCCAGAACTGTTGGCTAATACCCCCAAGGTGTTAAGCGATTACAGAGAAACGCTTGGCGACCTGATATTAGAGAACTTTACACAGCAGTGGACGGCATGGGCACATTCTCATGGTGCTATCACCCGTAATCAGGCGCACGGCTCACCCGCCAACCTCATCGACTGCTATGCAGCCGTCGACATCCCTGAGATCGAGGGCTTTGGCCTCAGCGACCTTGGCATCAAGGGACTGCGCACCGATCCTGGAAAGACACGCAAGAACGACAGCGACTACTCGATGTTCAAATATGCACCCTCGGCAGCCCATGTCTGTGGCAAGCCCTACACCAGCAGCGAGACGTTTACTTGGCTCACCGAGCATTTCCGCACGAGTCTTTCGCAGCTCAAGCCCGACCTCGACCTGATGTTCTGTGCCGGAGTAAACCATATCTTCTTTCACGGCACCTGCTATTCGCCCAAGGATGACGTTTGGCCCGGATGGAAGTTTTATGCCAGCATCGATATGAGTCCCACGAACAGCATTTGGCGCGACGCCCCATACTTGATGGAGTATGTGGAGCGCTGTCAGAGTTTCCTGCAGTGGGGACAGCCCGATAACGACTTCCTCGTGCTGCTGCCCGTGCGCGATGCATGGAAGAAACCGACGGGAAAGCTGCTGATGCAGTTCTCCATACATGCTATGGGTAAGCTGATGCCTGAGTTCCGCGATGCCATCCTTGCCATCGACCGTGCCGGCTTCGATTGTGATTATATCTCCGAACGCTTGCTGATGAACACCGTCTGCAGGGATGGACAGCTCGTCACCGAAGGTGGTGCCCACTACAAAGGATTGATCATTCCCGGCAGTGGCGACATGCCTGAGAGCGTGAAGCAGCACATTGAGGCACTGAAGCAGCAGGGCGCCCATGTGATGTATGTCATTGACGAAAACGAGATGGCCCGTGCCGCCAAACCCGAGGCGATGAAGACGCAATATGGACTGAAGGCCATCCGTCGTAAGAATACCAACGGCTATCATTACTTTATCGCAAACCTGACCCCCAACGATATAGATACACAGGTGCCCCTTGCCGTCGATTTTAAAGGTGCACGCTGGTTCAATCCCCTCAATGGCGCCATTTCGTTGGTCGACTATGACGGCAACAACGTTGCCATCCGTCTGCGCAGTGGGGAATCGATGATTCTTCAAGTGTATGACGAATGGATGGGCGGTCCGCTACCGACACCCGTTAAAACCTGTCTGCATCAGGCTCCGCCGCCCGTCTACCCGCGAGAACAGATCACGTTAGATGGCCCCTGGACGTTGTCATTCATCGACGAAGCACCCCGTGTGGTCAAGGATTTTGCCCTTGACACCCTACAGACCTGGGAAAACCTTCATGAACAGCCCCGTATCACCATGGGCACAGGCGTCTACACCACTACTGTCAAACTGAAGAAGAAAGATGCACCATCGTGGAAATGGCTCATCGATTTGGGCGATGTGCGCGAATCGGCCCGTGTCTATATCAATGGCCAGTTTATTGGCTGTGCCTGGAGTGTGCCCTTCATTCTCGACACTAAGGGCGCACTGAAGGTGGGCGACAACGAAGTGCGCATAGAAGTGACCAACTTGCCCGCCAACCGCATTGCCGACCTCGACCGTCGCGGCATTCAGTGGCGCAAGATGGAAGAAATCAATGTCGTCGACATTAACTATAAAAAGACCCTCTATGACCAGTGGGAGCCAATGCCCAGCGGTCTGAATTCAAAAGTAAGTCTAATACTTAATAAATAACTGTCATGTCAGAACACACACATCATCATCACCACCACCATCACAAAGAAGATGACGCTTCAAGATTCAAGCGGAAAAGCCTGCTCTCATTACATCGTCGCAAAGTGATAAAGAAATATGCCTTTATCGCGCTTTGCATCATTGCCGTCCTTATGGCCATTGCCACTGTGGTGGTTTATAGGCTTACCTAATCAGTAGTGTCAGGAAAGAACGTCGCGGTCGTCAAGCACGCGAAAGCGTTTTCTTGCCTGCGCAATGTCGGTGGCATCCACGTCGGCTGTCGCCCAGCTTTCTTTGTCAAGACATTTGGCTAAGGGAAAACCCTTGGCGTCGATGATGACTGAGCCACCGCCGTAGACGCAGGCTGCGTCGCAGCCTACACGGTTAACGGCCACCACGCAACATTGGTTTTCGATGGCACGGGCGCGTACCAGCGTGTCCCACGCCAGTTGCCGTTTTGCGGGCCAGTTCGCTACGTAGATGATGGCGTCATAGATGAGAGGTGAGAGGTGTGGGGCGTGAGGTGAGAGGATGGTCCTTCCATAGCGTGAGAATACGGGGAAACGCAAGTCGTAGCATGTCTGCAACAAGATGCGCAGCCCTTTCCACTCAGCAACGATGGCCTCCTTGCCTGCGGTGAAGAACGCATCCTCGCCACCATGACGGAATAGGTGGTGTTTGTCGTAGAACACCGTCTTGTCGGGAGTGACGAAGTAATGGCGGTTGCGGTACTCGCCTTCGTTTGTGCGTATGGCCAAGCTGCCGCTCAGGGCGCAACCCCTGCTCTTCGCCGTGTCCTTCATCCATGCTAATGCAATGCTCTCTTCCTCATTCTCCGCAATGCCTTTCGGCTCTACGCAAAACCCTGTAGCCCACATCTCAGGCAGCACGAAGAGCGTATCCTTCATACTTTCGGGCGCGGCTTCGGCCATCAGTTTTTCTACGCGTTTGATATTCTCCTGCGGGGCAGCCCAGACGATGTCAGTCTGCAGAATGGTAATCTTCATGGTAAAAGTCTTTTGTCAGTTCGTGGTACTCCGCACTGCCTATGGTCAACCCCTGCCGTTGCAGCACAGCGGGATGTTTTCTGTATGCCAGCAGCACGCGCTTGGGCGCCTTGCCTGGCGCCGTACTTACCTTGCATTCGCGGCATAAAGAAAAGCCCGCAAGTATGGCTTCTGCATCCATGCGGTTTTGTTGGTCGGCTGGTACGATGACGTTCAGCTCGCCGTCGTCGCTCAGCATTGGCCAGGCGTTGGCAGCCAGCGTGCGGTAGCTTAGCGTGTCATCGTGCCGTGCCATTGTCCGTTTGTTGTCAGGGCAGGGTAGGGACTGCGTGAAGAAGGGCGGGTTGCAGACGAGGGCTGAGAATTGGGCATTGAGAGTTGAGATTTGAGAATTGAGAATTGAAAAATCCTGGTGCAAGATGGTGATGCGGTCGGCGAAGGGCGAGGCGGCTACGTTCTCCTGCGCCTGCAGGACGGCGTCGATATCGATGTCGATGCCCACCACCCGTGCCTCGGGAAATCGCTGTGCCATCATTAGGGCGATGAGCCCTGTGCCAGTGCCCACGTCGAGTATGAGTCGCGGCTTCTTGTTGCTTTCCACGGCCCATGCCCCCAAAAGTGTTCCGTCGGTGCCCACCTTCATGGCACACCGTTCCTGATGGATGGTAAATTGCCGAAAGGAGAAATAGCTGTTCTTCATTCTCAGGGAAACTCCTTTACCATTTGCAAAGGTAACTAAAAAGATGCGCTAAGCCAAGAAAAACACTAATTATTCGTAATTCTTTTTCCTTAAACATGCTTTTCTTGGGAAAAATGCTTAATTTTGCAAGCTAAAAGCATTGAAAGAAATACACATGAGTGATAAACAAAGCAATAAAGGCTTTTCGATGATAGCCGACATTGACGGCGACTTCAACAGTTTAATCGATATGGAGACACCGAGCGAGCTGCCCATTCTGCCCGTTCGCAACCTGGTGCTGTTTCCAGGTGTCGTTTCGCCCATACTGATAGGCCGTGAGTCGAGTATGCGCTTAGTTCGTAAGGCCGAGAAGACGGGCTCGCTCATCGGCATTGTCTGCCAGAACGACCCCGACGTGGAAGAGCCTGGCCTGGAAGACCTCTTTACATACGGTGTCTTTGCCAAGGTGGTGAAGCAACTCACCCTGCCCAACGGTGCCCTTACTGCCATCATACAGGGTTTGGGACGTTTGCGTCTGAAAAGTATCAGTGCCGAGACGCCCTACCTGATGGGTGTCGTCGAGAGTGTGCCGGAAATCATGCCCGAGAAGCGTGACAAGGAGTGGAAGACCGCTATGGACGACCTGCGCCGCCAGGTGGAAGAGTATATCAACATCAGCGACGACATTCCCGACGAGGCCAGCTTCGCCATCCGCAACATCTCGAACAATGTGATGGCCCTGAACTTCGTCTGCTCGAACATGCCGTTCTCAACCAAGGAGAAGAACAACCTCATCAGTGTGGAGTCGATGAAGGAAAGACTCTTCGGCACGATGAAGGCCCTGAACCGCGAAATCAACCTGCAGAATCTGAAGGCTGACATCCGTAATAAGACGCGCGAAGACTTGGACGAGCAGCAGAAGAACTACTTCCTGCAGCAGCAGATCAAAAACTTGCAGGCTGAGATAGGCAGCGGCTCGTCGCCCGAGAAGGCCGCCCTTCTTGAAAAAGCAAGGGGTAAGAAGTGGACAGAGGAAGTGGAGAAGTCTTTCTATAAAGAGTTGGAGAAGTTGGACAGCCTGCAGGTGCAGTCGCCCGACTACAACGTGCAGCTCAGCTATCTGCAGACCTTCGTCGGCCTGCCTTGGGGCGAGTACACCAAGGACGACCTGAACCTGCAGCGGGCTCAGAAGATTCTCGACCGCGACCATTATGGAATGGAGAAGGTGAAGGAACGTATCCTAGAATACATGGCCGTGCTGTCCTTAAGAGGCGACCTGAAGAGCCCCATCCTCTGCCTCTATGGCCCTCCGGGTGTCGGTAAGACTTCCCTTGGCAAGAGCATCGCCGCCGCCATGAAGCGTAAGTATGTGCGCGTCTCTCTGGGCGGTCTGCACGACGAGGCCGAGATACGTGGCCACCGCCGCACCTATGTCGGTGCCATGCCCGGCCGCATCATCAAGAGCATCCAGAAGGCTGGCTCGTCAAACCCCGTCTTCATCCTTGACGAGATAGACAAGGTGACGCAGGCCACGATCAACGGCGACCCTGCCTCGGCTATGCTTGAGGTGCTCGACCCTGAGCAGAATACCGCCTTCCACGACAACTACCTCGATGTGGACTACGACCTGTCGAAGGTACTCTTCATCGCTACGGCCAACAACCTGAGCACCATTCCCAAGCCCCTGCTTGACCGTATGGAGGTGATTGAGCTGAGCGGCTACATCACCGAGGAGAAGATTGAGATTGCCAAGCGCCACCTCATCCCCCGCGAATTAGACAATACGGGTCTGAATACGGTGAAACCTAAGCCCACCTTCAACAAGGCTGCCATCGAGAAAATCATTGAGCAGTACAGCCGAGAGAGCGGCGTGCGCCAGTTGGAGAAGCAAATCAACAAGGCGCTACGCAAATTGGCTTACGAAATACAGACCCACCCCCAGCCCCTCCCTGCAGGGAGGGGAGCAATTACCATCTGCGCAGAGAAAGGCAGAGGTAAAAACAGTGGTAAGGGTAATACCACCCCTCCCTCACAGGGAGAGATCGGGGGAGGGTCTATTCTTCTCGAAAACCTGCTGGGCAAGCCGCCATTCTACCGCGACATCTATCAGGGCAACGACTATGCTGGCGTGGTGACAGGCCTCGCCTGGACCAGCGTGGGCGGTGAGATTCTGTTCATCGAGACCTCGCTGTCGAAGGGCAAGGGACAGAAACTGACACTGACCGGCAACCTCGGCGACGTGATGAAAGAGAGCGC
>JAILAA010000130.1 GCA_024681875.1 Prevotella sp. | reverse complement strand
AAAAAAGAGAGTCCCGCGGGGAACTCTCCTTTGTGATGGTTTTGTCGAGCCGAGGGCTGGGGACTACAGGGCTGACTGTGAACGGCTGTTGCCTATTCTTCGTTCTTGGCGCGTCCGGCCTGTACTACGTTCATGATATAGTCGCCGCACTTCTCGCATTCTGACACCATATCGGTGTAGTAGATGCCCAGCTGGTAGCTGTATTTGCCACTTTCCACGTCGCGGATGTTCTGGTTCTTCAGCTGGGTGCGGTAGTTGTTGATTTCGTGTTCTATATTGTACGACTGCATGATGTTGGTACGGGGATTGGCTATTTTTACCTTCTTCACCATCTCCTCGAAGGCTTTGTCTACGAGCCCCATCATGGTATGCAAGTGCTCAGACTGCTCTGGGGTGAAGGCTTCGGCCCCGTGCTTGCGCTTACGGTTCATGGAGCGACCGAGGTTGTAGCAGCTGTCGCCGACACTCTCGAGCTCGTCAATCTGTCGGAGCATCATCTGTATCTGACTCTTTGACTCATCAGACAGTCGTCCTTCGCTTACCTTATGCAGGTAGTTGGCAATCTCTATCTCCATGCGGTCGGTAATCTGTTCATATTTCTCTATACGCGCGAAGAGGTCGGCAAAAGTCTTCTCGTCTTCGGTGTCAAGCAGGTCCTTGGTGAAGCCGAACATACGCTGGCAGCGCTCTGCGAAGCTGTTGATCTCCTTCTGTGCCTCGAGGATACTCAGCTCAGAGGTAGAGAGCAGACCGGCAGAGATATACTTCAGACGGTACTCCTCTTCCTGCTGGGTCTTCATCGGCAGCACCTTGCAAACGAGGGCGGCAATCTGGTTGACGAACCAGATGAGCAGCAGCGTGTTGACGATGTTGAAGGCGGTGTGGAAGGCAGAAAGCTTGAACAGCGGATTGTCGCCTGCACCCATCACGTTGGTGACGAACCAGCTGATGCCGTCGCAGGCGGGATAGAAGAAGGGCAGCACGACGACCACGCCAAACACGTTGAAGAACATATGTGCGAGGGCAGCGCGCTTGGCTTGGGTGTTACCCGTCAGCGAAGCCATGAAGGCCGTAATGGTGGTACCGATGTTCTGTCCCATGGCGAGGGCGGCAGCCTGTTCGAAGCCGAAGCCTGGTATGTTCATGTCGAAGAGCATCAGGGTGATAGCCATCGTGGCTGCTGATGCCTGTACGAGCATCGTCACCAGGGCGCCTACGGCAATAAAGAGAAGGATGGTGAGGAAGCTGTCGCTCGAGACGTGGGCAAGCATGTTGGCCACCATCTCGCCGATATTCATGTCGTTGGCTGCCTGCTGTAGGAAGCTCAGACCCATGAACAGGAAGGAGAATCCGAAGATGAACTCACCAATACTCTTGCGTTTTGACTGATTAGAGAAGATGAGTGGCACGCCGAAGGCGAGTAGTGGAATGGCAAAGGCGGCAATGTTCACCTTGAAGCCCACCGCCGAGATGACCCAGGCCGTGGTCGTCGTACCGATGTTGGCACCCATAATCACACCGATGGCCTGCACCAGGTTCATCAGACCGGCGTTCACAAACGAAACGACCATCACGGTGGTTGCACTTGAACTCTGGATGAGAGTGGTGACGACGACACCCGTCAATACACCCATCACGCGGTTCTTGGTCATTGAAGCCAGGATAGACCGCAGACGGTCACCGGCAAACTTCTCCAGACCTTCACTCATAATCTTCATTCCATAGAGGAACATTCCGAGTGAGCCTAGAAGCGACAAAATACTAATCAGCGTATTCACAATTATAAATAGTTTTGTAAAAATTATCGCAGAGTCATTACAAAGATGTGACAAAGTTACTAAATCTTTGTGGAAAAACCAAATTTATTCTGTAAGTTTGGGTAATATTTCTGCAAATAAAGTCAATTATGCAACAAAACACGCCTTTTTTTACCCTCAAAACGTACTCTTTTGGTCGTGAAGTCGCTTTGGTCCTATCTTCACCGTCTTCATCTCGAACCGATGTAGAGGAAGAGCAGACCAAGGAGCATGAGTGCCAGGTCGAGGGTCTTTGCACGCAGGTTCTTCTCGTGGAAGAGGAAGGCGCCGAAGAGGAAACTGACGACGACGCTGCCGCGTCGCACCATCGACACGATACTGATCATGGCGTCGGGGAGCGAGAGGGAGTAGAAATACATGAAGTCGGCTGCCGAGAGGAACAGGCTGACGCCGATGATGGCCCATGACCAGTGGAAGGGTGTGGTCTGCCTGTGCTTGGGCCACCAGACCATGACGACAATCACGCCCATGATGATACACTGGTAGATGGTGAACCACGACTGCACCATCATACGGTCCAGTCCGATGCCTCCCTGGTCGGTAGGGGCCATAAGGAACTTGTCGTAGAGTCCGCTGACGGCTCCAAGGACAGCAGCACCAATGGTCATGTAGATCCAGTGGTCGTGCCTGAAGTCGATGCCTTCTTTCTTGCTGCTCCGTCTGAGGAGGAAGTAGGAGAGGATGGCCATGGCCACACCGGCCCATTGCCAGCCGTTCAGCCGTTCGCCAAAGACGAGCAGGGCACCGATGAGCACCATCACGGGACGCGTGGCATTGATAGGTCCGACGATGGTGAGGGGCAGATGCTTCATGGCGAAGTAGCCGAGAATCCAGCTGGAGAGCACGATGACGGCCTTCAGCAATATCCATCGGTGCATGTCCCATCCGCCGCTACCCACATGGAAGGGGGTGCCGTCGAGTACGTCGGAACCTGTGCTCAGCGCTATCAGCGGCAGGAAGATGAGCGACGAGAAGAAGGTGTTGAAGAAAAGCACGGGCATCACGGCATTTGCGTGGAGGGCCTTTTTCTTCAGCGTATCATAGCAGCCCAGCAGGGCGGCAGAAATAAATGCAAGTATTAGCCACATGGGA
>JAILAA010000048.1 GCA_024681875.1 Prevotella sp. | reverse complement strand
CCATTGTTCATACAGCCAGCAAAGGTACATATTTTAAGTGAAAAGTGGAAAGTGAAAAGTGAAATATTTGCTTCCGCTCGTCACTTTATGCTCATTTCATCCCACTTTTATGCCCGTTTATCACAAACCTATGCAGAATATCCCAGATATTTGGAGGGTTAGATGATACGTCTTAATTTTGCACCCAGAAACATTGAACAATAAAAAGGTAAAGTTATGAAACCAAGAACGATTATTGGAATAGTATTCATTGTAGCCAGTTTGACAAAATTGGCAACCATGTGGGGAATCATCAAATGGGAGTGGTTTTCAAAAGTGTCTGATGAGCCATGGGTTACCTATATCTGTATCTGTATGCTGATATATATAGGTGTGACCTTTATCATCGACAGTTATCGTCGCGACCCTGACCAGTGGTTGCAGCGTCCTCTGCCCATTGGTGAAGACGGCAAGCGCATCTGCTGCAGCGTACACTACGGCGGCGATGAGTACATCTATCGTGGCGAACCATTCCACGGTGCCCGTCTCGATGCATTCTGTGGAGGTATCCGCATGGATCTGCGAAATGCCGCTATTACAGAGGACGAAGAGATAGAGATCCACACTTTCTTCGGCGGCATAGAACTCTTTGTACCTCAGACGGTGAACGTCGTAGTGAAGAGTCGCAACTTCATTGGCGGTGTCGGCAACCATGCTTCAAGAACAGCAGAAAAGGATGCCCGCTGTCTCCACATCATTGCCGACAATTTCATAGGCGGTGTAGATATCAAGAATTAAATATATGAAAAAGATTGTTTTTCGGATGACAGCCGTTATGGCTTTAATGATGATGACGATGTCGGCCCAAGCTAAGACACAGGACTGGGGCGGACGAGTGATTGATGAGAAGGGCGAGCCGATGCCCTACGTGAATGTGGTGCTGCTGTCGCTGCCCGACTCGGCATTCGTGCAGGGTGCAATGACGGACGTGGACGGTGTCTTCAAGATTGTGACGGATCTCAACCAGGGATTATTCAAGGTGACCAGCGTGGGCTACCAGACCTTATATATAAACGCTGGTCAGGACTTGACTATCCAGATGAAGGAAGATACCCAACTGCTCAGTGAGGTCGTGATAAATGGACAACTGCCGAAGACTCACGTGAAGGGTGATGCTATGCGCACAACGGTCGCCGGTACGATACTTGAGAAGGCCGGGACCATCAGCGATGCGCTCTCGAAGATTCCTTTGCTCGAAGCTGAGCGCGACGGTGGTGTGAAGGTGCTGGGTCGTGGCGATGCCGAGGTTTATATCAACGGCCGACGGGTGCAGGACATGAAGGAACTCTCGCGTCTGCGCTCCGACCAGATCCAGCATGTCGATGTGGTTCAGAATCCGGGAGCCCGCTATGCTGCCTCGGTGAAAGCCGTCGTTCGCATCACCCTGAAGAAGGCTCAGGGCGAGGGTCTGAGCTTCCAGAACAGCACACAGTTCATGTACCAGTATGGTGGTTCGCTGAACGATAACTTCACTGCCAACTACCGCACGGGCGGACTCGACGTGACGGGTTCTTTCTGGGTTGGCACCTACAATCACTATAAGGGTTTGCAGGTGAACGACATGCTCTACTACGTAGGGCCAAATCAGGTGACGGGCCACTCCACTCAGGAAATCAGACACCCCTGGCACGCATGGTCACCTCAATTGCAGTTAAACTATATGGTCAATGAGAATCACACCTTTGGCGCCTACTACAAATATGACCATACGCCCAGCGGCGAGACGAAGGGTGACTACCTGACGGATATGTTCGAGAACGGCATCCTTACCGAGCACTCTGCGAGCTACATCTGGCAGAACCAAAGTGTCAAAAAGCACATCTTCAATGCCTATTATATTGGTAAGTTGGGACAGTTGGGTATCGACCTGAACATTGACGGACTCTTCGATGATACCAAGACACCAGGCCGCACTAAGGAAACAAGCCTCACCCCCGACCCCTCTCTCGGAGGAGAGGGGAGTATATACTCTCAAGGCGGAAATGCTATGAAAGATGTAACCACTCCCCTCCCCACTGCGGGAGGGGGTGGGGCTTTTCGTACCATCAATAGCAACACCCTTAGCGGTAATAATTTCTGGGCATCGAAGCTCATCTTCAGCTATCCCGTGTTGAAGGGTAATCTCTCGCTGGGTGGCGAGTACAGCTACAACCACCGCACGGATGCCTACACATTCCAAGCTTCCGACTATGTGCCCGTGAAGGCCACCGACACGGAGATCAACGAGAAGTCGGCGGCAGCCTTTGTCGAGTACGGCCGTCAGTTCGGCAAGGTGTTCGCCCAGGCCGGTCTGCGCTATGAGCACCTGACAAACGACTACTTCGATTTTGGCAAGCGCCAGGATGAGGTGTGCCGCGACTACGGCGACTGGTTCCCCACCGCCACCATTTCTGCTCCCATCGGAAAGTTACAACTGAATCTGTCTTATCGCCGCGACATCCAGCGCCCGGCCTACTCAAACCTAACCAGTTCGACAATCTACATCAACCGCTACACTTATCAGAGCGGTAACCCCTATCTGAAGCCGACCTACAACCACAGCCTCGTGCTGAATGCAGCCTATCAGTGGGCAAACATGACCGTCGAGTATGGTCGCATGAAGAACAGCGTGACCATGTCCACCGAGCCTTTCCCTGGCTCTGAGGATCAGCTCGTCAGCCTTGTACGTCCCATCAACAGTGCCGACGACTACAACCAGTTCGAGCTGAGCCTCTCTGCACGCCCGACTATCGGTTGCTGGCACCCGATGTGGTATGCATTCACCGTATTCCAGAACTATAAGACTCCGACGGCCAACGGCTCAATCAATACCCTCAACAAACCATACGTCACGCTTATCTGGAACAACGACATCGAACTGCCTTACAGTTTCCGTCTAAGTGCCAATGCCCAGTGGGCATCGAAGGGTGACTACAACAACTTCAGTATCACAGCCCAGCGCTTCAACCTCACACTCGGTGTGCAGCGCGACTTCAACCTGCGCCGCCTTGGGCAGCTTACGCTTGATGTGCGCTGCGCTGACATCTTCAACACCAACAAGACCACAGCCCTCGTCTACGGTATCCGTGAACTCGCGACCGCCAATCCAGGCCGCCGCACTTTCCTCATCGACCTTGTCTGGAAATTCAACGAGGCCCGCTCGAAATATCGTGGCTCTGGCGCCGGTGAGAAGCAGAAGGCAAGAATGTAAAACAATAAAAATATAGTTATGAAGACAAAAGATTTTTCAAAGAAAGTGCTGGTGGCACTGACCATGATGTTGGCGCTTGCAATGAACGCCGAGGCACAAAAGTCGACCCAAGAACAGCGTATGATGATGTTCCAGACGGTGATGGCCATGCACGACACCACCTACAAGAACTTGATCAAGGATGGGAAATACGAAGAGGCCATCGTTCCGCTGACCACACTCATCAACATCCTTGACACTACAACAATCTGTCAGGACACGGAGCTCTCGCCCGAAATGATTAAAGTCGCAAAGGCCGATTATCTTTATGACCAGGCCTGCTGCTTTGCCCTGACGAAACAAAAGAAACAGGCTTTGGCCGCACTCGCAAAATCGGTGGATAGCGGCTATAAGCGTTACGACAACATGCTCAACGACAACGACCTCGCTTCGCTACGCAAGGACAAGAAATATCAGGCCCTGCTGGCCGAGGTGAAGGACCGCCAGCCGCTGAGCGTGCTTAAGAAGTCGGCTCCATACGCCCAGGATGCTGTGAAAATGGAGACCCCTTTCCGTTATGAGTCGAAGGATTCGAAGTGCCTGAACGTTGTTCGCGAATACTTTAAGCTCGACTCGGTGGCTGGTCAGGGCGACGAACTGTCGAAGATTATCAACCTGCTGCACTTTGCCCACGACAACATGCGCCACGACGGCGGCAATC
Organism: Prevotella sp.; assembly: GCA_024681875.1. Next base: position 1,099 of record JAILAA010000048.1, on the reverse strand, counting down.
GCGCCTTTGCCGAGATGGACGCCATCGACCTGTACAACTATTGTAAGACTACGGGCAAAGGCATCAACTGTCGCCAGCTGGCCATATCACTTTGCGAGATGTATCTCTCGTTGGGCATCCCTGCCCGTTACGTCACCTGTATGCCTGCCGATCCTCTCGACTACGAGTGCCACGTCATCAATACCGTCTGGTCGAGCCAACTGCAGAAGTGGCTTTATATCGACCCGACAATGGATGCCTGGGTGATGGACGAGAACGGCACGATGCTTAGCATTGCCGAGGTGCGCGAGCGACTCATTAAGGACCAACCGTTGGTGCTCTGCGAGACGGCCAACTGGAACCATGAGAACCAGCAGACCAAGGAGTATTATCTGGGATATTACATGGCGAAGAATCTCTACTACTTTGTCTGCAAGAAGATAAGCCGTTTCAATCCTGAGAGCGACTATCGCCCCAATCCTGCAGAGGAAGACATCCGCCTGATACCCGTAGGCTTCGTCAACAACAATTGGAAGTGCGACACGACCACCGACCCCGATTTCTTCTGGGCAAAGCCTGAAATGTAAATAACGATGGAAGAAATGAATACAATGAACTGTAATAAGAAAATATGGAAAAAGAGATGAAATTTTGTCAGAGTTGCGGTATGCCACTGACTGACGATGTGCTCGGCACCAACGCCGATGGTAGTAAGAACGAAGAGTATTGCATGTATTGCTATAAAGACGGTAAGTTCTTGCAAGACTGCACGATGGAAGAAATGATTGAGCATTGTGCCCAGTTTGTAGGTGCTGTGAACGAAGGTTTACCCAATCCGATTACGAAAGAGGAGTATATCGGACAGATGAAGATGTACTTCCCACAACTGAAGCGGTGGCGCAAGGCACTTAATGTTACGGATAATGAAGCCATGAAGGAGAATCCTGCATTGGCCGGTGTCAAAGAACTCATTGCCCAGATGGCCGACTCGCTGCCCATAGCTTTCATCTCATCAGTCGACCGAGAAGGTTTTCCCTGGACCAAAGCCATGCTGAAACCACGTAAGCGTGAGGGTATCAAGACCTTCTACTTTACGACCAACACGTTCTCAATACGTGTA
>JAILAA010000024.1 GCA_024681875.1 Prevotella sp. | reverse complement strand
CTGACAATACTGCTGATTCTGTCTTTTCATGGAAACGGACGCCTGCTGTGATAGCAAGCGCCCGTTTTTTCGACAAATTAACGAATTAACAATTAACAATTAACGTTAAGGCCCCAATTTCGGCACTTTTTTTGATTTTTTAAGATTTTTTGCCCCCCTCGCCCCCTTGGGGTGTTTCTCAGTTTGAATGCTTCTCTCAACTTTGCAACCAGTTTGCAAATAGAACTGCGTACCTTTGCACGCAGAAAGAATAAACAAAAAAATAAAGACTATGGCACATGAACACTGTGAACACTGCGCACACGAACAGCAGCACGAACACGAGCACCACCATGAGCACGGGCACGACCTGCGCCGACAAATGATTGTGATAGCCGCTACGGCGGTGTTGCTGACTGGAGCGATGCTGATTGAGAGAAACACGTCGCTGTCGACCTGGCAGCTGTTGTTAGTCTATCTCGTTCCCTATTTGGTGGCAGGGCACGAGACGCTGCATGAAGCGGTAGAGGGAATTGCCCACGGTGACTGGTTTAACGAGCATTTCCTTATGTCGGTGGCCACTATAGGCGCCCTGGCCATCGGTTTCCTGCCGGACGCAGAGCCGCAGATGGCCGAGGCCGTCTTCGTCATGCTGTTCTTCCAAGTGGGCGAGCTGTTTGAGAGCTATGCCGAGGGGAAGAGCCGACAGAGCATCGCACACCTCATGGATATCAGGCCGGATGTGGCCGTCGTAGAGGTGAGAAGTGAAAATGGAGAGGTAAGAGAAATGACGGTCAATCCTGATGAGGTGGCTGTTGGCTCTACCATCATCGTAAGGCCGGGCGAAAAAGTGCCTTTGGACGGCATCGTCATCGATGGCAGTACATCGCTGAACACCGTGGCTCTGACGGGTGAGAGCGTACCGCGCGAAGTCTTCGAGGGCGACGAGGTGCTGTCGGGTTGCATCAACCTGAGCGGTGTGGTGCGTGTACGGACTACGAAGTCTTTCGGCCAAAGTACGGTTTCGAAGATTATCAGCTTGGTGGAGAGTGCCAGTGAGCATAAGTCGAAGAGCGAGGCCTTCATTACCCGCTTTGCCCGCATCTACACGCCCGTGGTGGTGATTCTGGCGTTGCTCATCGCCATCCTCCCGCCGCTGTTGTCATTTTTCATTTATCATTTGTCATTTAGCGCAGCGCTGGCCACTTGGGCCTATCGTGCTCTGCTGTTCCTTGTCGTATCGTGCCCCTGCGCGTTGGTCATCAGCGTGCCGCTGACGTTCTTCGGCGGCATTGGGGGAGCCACGCGAAAGGGAATCCTTATCAAGGGCGCCAACTATATCGACGCTTTAGCGCAGGTTGATACGGTGGTGTTCGACAAGACGGGCACGCTGACTGAAGGCGTATTTGCCGTCAGCGCCGTCCATCCCGACTGCTACGATGAGCGCCAGCTCCTGCATCTCGCAGCCCATGTCGAGCACTACAGTACGCACCCCATCGGTGCCGCCTTGCGCGCCGCCTTCCCCGAGGAGGACACAGACGGTTGCCAAGTGACTCATGTCGAGGAGATTGCAGGTCAGGGAATACGTGCTTGTGTGAATAATAGGATAGTGTGTGTGGGCAATACGAAGCTGATGGATGCAGTGGGCGCCAAATGGCACGACTGCCATCATGTAGGCACCATCATCCACGTAGCCCTGTTCCCCTCCTCTGGTGAGGAGGACAGTCCGAAGGGTGGGGCGGTAGCGACCTATCTCGGCCATATCGTCATCAACGACCGTATCAAGGAAGACAGCCGCGAAACCATTGAAAGCCTGCACGGCTTAGGTGTCAGCCGCACGGTGATGCTCACGGGCGACCGCCGCGAGGTGGCGCAGAACGTGGCTGAAAACTTAGGCATCGACGAATGGCACGCCGAGCTTCTTCCTGCCGATAAGGTCGAACTCATGAAAAAGACTTCACTCACTTCCAGTCTCTCACCCCTCACCTCAAAGTTGGCTTTCGTGGGCGATGGCATCAATGACGCACCGGTGCTGGCCTTGGCCGACGTAGGTGTCGCTATGGGCGCTATGGGCAGCGATGCCGCGATTGAGGCCGCCGATGTGGTGCTGATGGATGACCGGCCGTCGAAGCTTCCGCTGGCCATTAGCCTGGCTCGCAGGACACTGCGCATTGCCCGCGAAAATGTGTGGCTGGCCATTGGTGTTAAGGTGGCAGTGCTGCTGCTGGCTGTCGTCGGACTGGCAACGATGTGGATGGCAGTCTTTGCCGACGTCGGCGTTACCGTCCTCGCCGTCCTTAATGCCATGCGGACGCTGAGGCGGTAGTAGTTCACCAGTCTTCATCATCAATGGTCGGCTTTCAGCCTTTCCGTGGTAAGCTGTAGGATGGCCTTGCTGACGTCCAGCAGGCGGTTGGCATCGGCCGTTTCGCTGACAATGAAGCGGCGGGCGTCAAAGTCGTAGAGCGCATGTCCCGTAGAGTCTATGATCCACTGCGCATTGTAGTAGTTGTGAACGGCAGTGGGATAGGTATAGGTGGAGGAGAGCACGTCGCGGCTGAAGGCAAAGTCGTCGTGTGGCAGCTGCAGTTGTCCCAGCAGTGTGGCAGCCATGTCGCTCTGGTTGCAGATAATGTCAACGGTGTGCGGCGCCTTGACGGCACCGCCGAGCCACAACATGGGGATATGATTCTTGAGCAGTGGCGTGCTCTGGTCTATGCTTTTGTAGTTGATGCCATGGTCGGCTGTGACGACAATAAGCAGGTTATCCCAGGCTGGTGTCCGTTTCAGACGTTCTACAAAGTCGGCCAGGCAGGTGTCTACATAAGTAAAAGCATTCAACACAGCATCATTGTTTTTCTGTACGGGCACGTCCCAAGGCTCATGGGAAGAGAGGGTGAGGTAGCCCCAAAGATTTGCCCCCTCGTGGGCTGAAGGGGAGGCGTTATTTACTATTTCATTGTACAGAGTGTTGAAGGTGATGTCGTCGCGCACGCCCCATTTGGCCGAGTGCTGGTCGGCACTGCTGTAGTCGTCCATGCTGACGAGCCTCTCCCAGCCTGTGGCGATGAGATAGCTGCGCATATTGGTGAAGTTGATGTCGCCGCCATAGAGGAAGTACGTACTGTAGCCCTGACGCTGTAGCGAGCGTGCCACAGACGGTAGCGAGCGGCTCTTCTCAGGCATTTTCATGACCGAGACGCTGGGGAACGAAGGAAAGCCGCTAAGGGCACAGACCGTGCCGCGGTCGGTGCGCCAGGAGTTGGCATAGCAGCGGCTGAAGTAGATGCCTTCCTCCTTGAGTTGCTGTAGGCGTGGCATGGCGTCGGCGAACTCCTCGCCGGCGCTTTCCATGAGGATGACGACAACGTTAGGCCGCGTGGTGGTGAGCAGGGTGTCAGCCAATATACTTTCAGTGGTAAAGATGTTGTCCGTCAACCTTTTACATTCCGAGTCGTCCATGAAGTGATATTGCGAGAGGTCGCCTAACTGGTGGCTAAGCGAGTAAAGGAAACTGAACACAGGGTTCACTGCTGCGTGGTTGAGAAACTGGTTTTGCGAGTAATACACCTGACCGATGTTCGTCGTCGACTCGCTCAGGCCGCCGCGGATGCCGATGACCATCACTGGCAGCAACAATACGTGGGCACAGGTGAACATGGTTTTCCTTTTGGTTGAAAGCGCCGCCTCTCTCCCCTTGAAGGGAGGGGAGCTGAGGCGGAAAGAATATAGCAGGTAGATTCCCACTGTCAGCACCACCACGAGCAGGAAGCGCAGCAGCAGATAACCCACGCTGACGCTCTGCGTGATGCCCTCGGGCTGTGACAGATACTGCAGACAGGAGGCGTCGAGCTTGAAGCCCCAGAAGGGATAGAGGCTGGTGTCGGCTACGAAAGCCAGCGCAAAGGCAAAAGCCACAATGGCAAAGTAACCCCTCAGTACCCAGACAATCGTTTTTGTTCCCGCTTTCGTTTTTGTTGCCCATAAAGACACTATGCTCACCAGCAGAGGCAAGATGAGGAAATAGAGCGCCGTGGAGAGGTCAAGCGACAGGCCATGACGCAACACGTCGAAATAGTCCGGCACGCTGACGTCATGGCCTGAACCATTGCAGAGCATGAACACCACCTTGGCCAACAGAAACAACAGCACTGTCAGCCCATAGGTGCGCATCAGGAAAAAGATCCTCTGCCTCATTCTCTCATATTTATTTCTACATTAATTTATTTGTGGTACCATCCTTTCTGCTCCAGGGCTTGCTCCTGTGCGGAAGTGAGGGTGCGGTCGCCCACGGAGATGTTAGGGTCGATAATCTCTATGTGCTCGTCAAACCCCGTTTCATTCACCACGCCCTTCGGCAGCTGGTTGATGAAGGCGTTCATCTGCGCCTCGTCCATCGGATTGCCGCCAATGGCAATACAGTGGAGGTTCTTCTGGCTGCTGAGGTCTAAGCGGGTGAGCTGGTTATTGCTGATGTCCATGACATTCAGCGAGTCGGTGCCGCTCAGGTTCAAGTCGGTGAACAGGTTGTCGTGGGCCTCCAGCTCAGCCAGTCTGGGCTTGTTGCTCAAGTCGAGCGTCGTGAGCTTGTTGAGGAAGCAGCGCAATTTGTTCAGCCTGGGACACTGCGTCACATCCAGCTTTGTTAGTTCACAGCATTGGCAGTCCAAGATGGCCAGCTGTTCCATTCTCGGCAACACTAACTGTTCCAGCGGGTTGCCAGTAATCAACAGGGCGCCCAAATGCTGGAAGTGCCCGATGCCCTGCAGCGAGCGGATTTCCTTGTGGTACATCTTCAGCATGTACACATTCTCTTCTTCCTCGGCGGTAAGAATGGCATCCTTGCCGAAGTCCTGCTCCAGCAGGAACGCACGGAAGGCATCGTCGGGAAAGTTCTCCTCGTTGATGGCAATGCCCTCGGCCTGCTCATCGTTCTCGCTGTCGTGGTGACTCTTCGTGTGCTTGCAGGCCGTCAACATCAGCGCGGCTATCAGGGCTAATAGTAACAGATAGTTTTTCATCATCGTAGAATGGTTTTAAACGGTTATTTGGATTCCATCAATAGGGTTTAGCTACTGCCTCCCTTCGATGCTCAAGCCCTCCATGTTTTCGTCAATGCTGGCGGTTTGTCCGCTGTCTGAGCCGCTTCCCTTTACGCGGCATTTTGAGAATGTGATTTTAAAGTCCTTGCATTTGCCGTCCTTTATCTCCACAGTCATATCGTATGTGCCGCCGGAAGCAGTGAAAGAAAGGTCATAATTTCCGCTACTGGTCTCGTCGTGTCCTGTCACCGTCCATCGCTGGGTGAATGTGGCGGCTTCCATGGCTGCATTGCCGACTGTGAGCCGTGAATACGGATTCCCTGAATCATAATGCCACTCGCCCTTTCCCTCAAAGGTGGCACCGCTGGTAGTAATGGCTACGTGTGCTGCCTCGCCATTGTAGTTCTTGTCGAAGCTGCCCGACATGGGGGGAATGGTGACTGTGAATGTGCCGTCCTTGCGCAGGCATAGTCTGGCATCGCATCTGAACGCACGGGCATAGTCGTCGTTCATGGCTTGGTGTTCTTCCTCTGTCATCCCTGCGTCACGGGCATCTCTCTCATTCATGGGTGAGGTCAGTGACAGGTCCATCAACAGCGATGTTATTCGGACGGACTGGTCGAATACCACTTCTGCCGACTCATCGGCATCACCATTTGCCGTTACCTCTTCGCTCTTAGGGCTGTAGTAGATGATGTTATGATTGTCGGGGTCGGGCAGGTAGTACCAGCGGCAGTAGGCGGTGATGTCCGCTTCCTCGCCTGGCTGCCAATCGGGGATGGCGATGGAGGTCTGTCGGGGGCCGGTGACGGGCTTGAATATGGTGTTTTCCCGTCCCGTTTTGTTATTTCTCACGGTGAAGGACAGTCCTGTCAACAGTCCGTTTTCCACCAGTCCTCCCTGTGGCTCTTCGGAGAGCTCCATGGTGACGCCGCCGCCGCTCTCAATCCTCACCGTTGGCTTCGTCTTCGGCTCGTAGTATGCCACGGCGGTATAGTAGTCGTCCAAGGAGAGACTGACGTTCTTCATCTTGTCGGTAAAGAGCATCGCCACGCTGGTGGGCGACTTCATGCCGTTGCTGTCGCACTCCAGGTAATAGGGATTGGGCGCATAGAGAGAATCTTCCCTAAGGATGGAGGCCTTTACGGCTTTCTCCTTGCCGTTGTCCATGTGGGGGATGATAAGGAGGTTGTAGTTGCCGTCGGCAGAGTTGGGCATCAGCTTAGCTGTACGACAGGCGAACATGCCAGCACGCTCCCAGCACTGCAACTTGACCATTGGCCGCTGACGGCTGACGGGTATGTCGGGCATGAATGCCTGATCCTTGTAAAACCTTGCCCCACGGCCAAAATTTTCTCCGTCAAGCATCAGCCACTGTTGCCTACTAACAATCTGTTTCATCACTGTCAGGCAATACTCCTCGAAAGCCTTGCTGAGGAATACATCATCTTTGTGGAAACCTTTTTTGAAGGCGTTGGCAATGTTCCATCCGTAAGACAACAGCATCATATCGGTAAAACCAGTGCCATACATCAGGAAATCGTGCAATTTGGCGTTAGGCACATATTTGTCGCGTATGTACTCATACAGTTCGCCCAGCATGTAGCCCTTGTCGCAGTTGGCATAGTTCTGGATACCTATCTCACAATAGCCGAAGATGTCATGTAGCATAGAGGGATTTATAGGGTAAAGCGGCAAGACGCTCTCACAAAACACTCTATCTATCTCCTCAAGATTTACGGGACGGTTCCCCTTGATCATGTCCTTGATGTCCACCAGTAGCTTCAGGCCTGTTTTCCTGTAGAGTTGACCTATAGCCGAAAAATCAAAGCCAGTTGGCACGATGAGACTATTGTCAAGTGGAGCGAAGAGCCATTCCTTGTGGTCGCGGTCAGCCCAGTCCAGATTTGATGTTTGGGGGTTGTGCTTTAGCTTTCCCTTATTAAACAACCATTGGGCGTAGTCGTGCTCCAGCACCGAGGCCGTACATTCGTCCCAAGTCTTGCTGCGGAACAGACTGAATGCGACGTATGCCGACTGATGGTGATGGAACAGTTCGTGGCCGATGGAAACTTTCATGATGTCTTCATGTAAAGTCCCAGTTTGCACCTGCTTATTCTTGACATAATGATCGGTGTATTTAATGGCTATCATCGGATAAAGGTCAAGGTAATGGTTGTAGCATCCATACTGGCCTCCGGTAAATCTGCCACTTCCAAGATAAAACTTGCTGATTTCTCCAGGTTCCTTCACCTGCGCCACATCCTTCAGATAGCACTTGGCATAGCGAATCATTTTACTGATGTCGTCAATGCTCTTAGGCGTATCCAGCTCTGTATCGTTGAGCAGTCTCTGCAGCTCAGGATGAACCTCTATCAATTCCTGCAGTTTGGCTTCCAGACGGATGGAGTAGTTGATGGCACGATTATTGGGCCACTGAGAGAAGGCTGGGTTATGCTCTTGCATCCGCTCGTCGGACAAAAGAATCTTTGCCCTCGTGCGCAATGAGTCTGCCAGTTCCTTTGTGCGTTTCAATCCCTTCAGGTATTTGTCTGGATGAGGATGCTCCGTGGCGTATGGGTCGAAGCCTATGGTGAACTGTCCCGTCCTGTTGTCGTTAAAGCCCAGCTCCACGCAGTTGCCGTGATACTCCGAGTCAAGATCCCACCATGACACTATGCCTGGAAGCACCCCAAGAGCCGTGAGATAACATGCCCGCTCCACCCCAGATGCAAGTATAAGTCCACCGATTGTAATACCCCATAGGCAGTTCTTTGATGACTCAAAGCGGAAGATGCCGTCGTTGAGTGTCCTTGAATACTGCTGCACGATGCCCGACTCGTCTAAGCGGCAGACACACAGCTGGCTCCATAGCTCCTCGGGGATGTCCAGCTCCTCTAAATCCAACTCTACGGAGAAGTTTCCCGGCGCGCGGTGCATCGGCTCTATGCCGGCGTCGAGGTCGAAGGCGAAGAGCAGGCTCTGCGAGGGCAGCTGCTGGCTGATGGCCTCGGAAAGTTCCTCATGCTCCTCAGTGGTGGCCGGGCGGAACTTGACAGTGGTGGGACGGTCGAAGGCATTCTCGCGGGCGTCAATGGTGATGCCCGGCACCGGCTCCACATGCACGGCGGGGCTGTTGCCGCCCCACACAGGTGGCGCACCTACGGGGATGGCAGCAATGTCTTCCTCGGTGATGTCGAAGTCGCTGCGCTCCGTACGGTTTTCTTCCTCCTCGTCATCGTCCCAGTCATGGTGTTTCTTGCCGGGGATGAGGAGCACTGCTATGGCGATGATGGCTGCGATAGGAATAATCAGAACGAACCAGTATCGTTTGTCGGTCTTCATAGGTAATGAAGTCTAATTATCTAAATGTCTAATTGTCTAATAGTCTGTTGTATCTATTCCGGGTTATATCCGAAGTTGTTCAGCTCTTTCTGCGACGAGCGCCAGTCCTTATCTACCTTGACGAATATCTCGAGGTAGATGTGTTTGTCGAAGAAACGCTCTAAGGCCTTGCGGGCCTCGGTGCTCACCTTCTTCAGCGCCACACCCTGATGACCGATGATGATGCCTTTCTGCGATTCACGCTCCACATAGATGACGGCGTTGACGTGTATCTGCTTGTCATCTTCCTTGAAGCGCTCCACCACCACCTCGACGCTGTAGGGAATCTCCTTGTCGTAGAATAGCAGGATCTTTTCGCGGATGATCTCCGAGACGAAGAAGCGGGCGGGCTTGTCGGTGAGCTGGTCCTTGTCGAAGAAGGCGGGACTCTCGGGCAGCAGCTCGCCGATGCGCTTCAGCAGCAGGTCGGTGCCGAACTTGTTCTTTGCCGAGATGGGCAGGATCTCGGCTTTCGGTAGCAACGTGTGCCACTTCTCCACAATGTCGCCCAAAGTCTTCTGGTCGCTCTCGTCAATCTTATTGATCAGGAGCAATACAGGAATCGTCATTTTCTGCACCTTCTCCAAGAAGTCCATGTTCTTCTCAGGGTTCTCCACCACGTCGGTGACGTAGAGCAGCACGTCGGCATCGACGAGGGCGCTCTCCGAGAACGCCAGCATCGACTCCTGCAGCTTGTAGTTGGGCTTCAGCACGCCCGGCGTGTCGCTGAACACGATTTGCATATCAGGCGTGTTCACAATACCCATAATACGGTGGCGCGTGGTCTGCGCCTTGAACGTGGCTATGCTGATGCGCTCGCCTACGAGCTGGTTCATCAGTGTTGACTTGCCCACGTTGGGGTTTCCCACAATGTTTACAAATCCGGCTTTATGGCTCATTTTTCTTAAATATATTAATGTGGCGGCAAATGTACACATTTTTTTTGAATTATTTGGTCATGAGAAGAAAAAACTGCGTTATCGTGTTATTGTTTTATTGCACTAGAACTCAAAAATGCTGTTTTTTGAAGGAAAAAGTGTGAAAATGCACATTTTTTGCTCGGAAAAGAAGAAAAATAAAAAGAAAAGTATTATTTTTGCAGGCTGAAACAAACTCACGCCATTACAGCGTCGTTAAAAGCTACATGGAAACAATATCCGAAAGGACCATTGATATCAAGAAGGTTTTGCACGACAAAATGGGCAAGAAAGCCCGTTGGGTGCCGGGCTTTGCCGTGAACTGGCTGCGGAAGATAGCCCATGAGGACCAATGCAACAAGTTCCTGTGGGAATCACGCGACCTGAAGGGCACGCCGTGGCTTGAGGCCTGTCTGCAGTTTCTTGATACGAAACTGGAAGTGACAGGCGAAGAGAACCTTCCTGCAAAGGATGACGGCCGGCTCTATACCTTCGTATCCAATCACCCGATGGGTGGTATTGACGGCGTGGCGTTAGGTGCCCTCATCGGCCGGCACTACGGTGACAATTTTCGCTATCTGGTGAACGACATGCTGATGAACCTGCCTGGTTTGGCTCCTCTCTGCATTCCCATCAACAAAACTGGCCGACAGAGCAGGAATTTCCCTGCGATGGTGGAAGCCGGCTTCAAGAGCGACTACCACATGCTGATGTTTCCCGCCGGCCTTTGCTCACGGCGCCGCAAGGGTGAGATACGCGATTTGCCGTGGAAGAAGACCTTCGTCACTAAGAGCGTCGAGAGCCAGCGTGACGTGGTGCCCATCCACTTCGGAGGCCGCAACTCGAATTTCTTCTACCGCCTCTCAAACATCAGCGACCGCTGCATCAAGAAAGTCAATGTGGCCATGCTCTTCCTCGTAGACGAGATGTTCAAGAACACAGGAAACACCTTTCCCGTTCACATTGGCAAGCCCATTCCCTGGCAAACCTTCAGCGACAAGACAAAGACGCCCGCCGAGTGGGCCGAATACGTAAAAGAACAAGTCTATCTCTTATAAATCCCAGTAGACCAAAAGACCCATAAGCCAATCAATCATGGACCAACCCATCATCTCCCCTATCCCCGTCGAGGTGCTCAAGAGTGAACTGACTCCCGAGCGCCAGTTGCGCATGACGAACAAGAGCAACAATGAAATCTACATCGTTACGGCACATAACGCGCCCAATGTGTTGCGCGAGATTGGCCGTCTGCGTGAGATTGCCTTCCGCGAGGCCGGCGGTGGCACAGGCAAGGACTGTGACCTGGACGAGTTCGACACCTGCGAGAACTGCTACAAGCAGCTCATTGTGTGGAACCCCGAGGCGGAGGAGATCATCGGCGGTTACCGCTACTTGGAAGGGACGAAATGGGAGATAGACGACAACGGGCAGCCGAAGCTGGCCACCAGCCACATGTTCCACTTCAGCGAGAAGTTCCTCACCGACTACATGCCCTCCACCATTGAGCTGGGCCGCAGTTTCGTCAGCCTGCCCTATCAGAGCTCGCGCATGGGTGCCAAGAGCCTCTTCGCCCTTGACAACCTCTGGGATGGTCTCGGTGCGCTTACCGTCATCATGCCCAACGTGAAATATTTCTTCGGCAAGATGACGATGTATCCCAGCTATATCCGTGAGGGCCGCGACATGATTCTCTACTTCTTGAAGAAGTATTTTGACGACAAGGAGAACCTTGTTGTACCGATGAAACCGCTGAAAATTGAAACAGACGAAAAGGCCCTTGAAACCCTTTTCTGCGAAAACGACTTCAAGGGAGACTACCGCATACTGAACCGCGAGATACGCAAATTAGGCTACAACATCCCGCCGCTGGTGAATGCCTACATGAGCCTTTCGCCTACAATGAAACTCTTCGGCACTGCCATCAATTACGGCTTCGGCGACGTCGAGGAGACAGGTATCCTCATTGCTGTGGATGAGATACTGGCCGAGAAGCGTGTCAGACACATCGACTCGTTCATCAACGACCATCCTGAGGCCATGAAGATTACCAGTGGCGCCGGGAAGGTGATCTACAAAACCGGCTACTGAGCCGCGTCAGCCTCCAGATATTCGTGAGCATAGCCTACATAGTGCTCGGCATAGGCCTCGGCCATGCCGGGCTTTGCCATCTTCAGCATCTTTGCAGGAACGCCACCCCATAGCTCGTGCGGGCCCACCTTCGTGTTTTGCAGTACCAGGGCGCCGGCAGCGATGATGGCACCTTCGCCAATCTCTGCACCGTCGAGGATGGTGGATCCCATGCCGATAAGCGCACCGTCATGGATGGTACAGGCATGTACACAGGCGCAGTGGCCGATGGTCACGTCGTTGCCGATGTGTGTAGGACCAGTAGTGTTTGTCACGTGCACCACAGCACCGTCCTGCACGTTGGAGCGGTTGCCCATGGTGATGGGAGCCACGTCGCCGCGTACCACGGCACCGAACCAGATAGAGCAGTCGTCGCCCATCTTTACATCGCCTACTATTGTAGCGTTCTCACTAAAGTAGCAGCCTGTGCCCCATTGAGGCGACAGACCCTTGTAGGATTTTATCAGAGCCATTCTTGTTGTTGACTATTTATTGTTGAGTGACTTTTGTAACGTTCCAGTGCGCAAAGATACAGTTTTTCTCATTAAAACTGCCACTTTTGCCTGAAAAAGTTTGTATGCTTGACAAAAAAGCATTACCTTTGCACAGATTTAGCGTAGGCTAATTGTCAAACCATGGGAAAGAGAATCAAGAAACTTAAAAAGATACGTATACATCGTGAGGGCACTAACGAACTACTATACAGTTTATTCGCCATCGTGGCCGTTGCGGTGATATTGTGGCGCCTCTTCGACAGTTGGATACCTTTTGCTGCCTTCGTTGCCGTTTTTGGAACGGTATGGCTTTTGGTACTTAATTTCTATCGCTGTCCTATCCGATATTTCCCTGACGACACTGAGAAGGTGGTAGTGGCGCCGGCCGATGGCAAGATTGTCGTTATTGAGGAGACTACTGAAAACGACTATTTCCATGACCGTCGACTCATGATTAGTATTTTTATGAGTCCGCTTAACGTTCACGCCAACTGGTTCCCTGTTGACGGTCAGGTGAAGTTTGTGCGCCATTTCGACGGCAATTTTCACAAGGCCTGGCTGCCTAAGGCCAGCGAGGAAAACGAGCATGCCGATACTATGATTGAGACACCCGACGGTCATGAGGTGCTTGTCCGCCAGATAGCAGGAGCCATGGCACGGCGAATTGTAACCTACGCCAAAGACTTGGAAGAGTGCTACATTGATGAGCATTTAGGATTCATCAAGCTGGGGTCACGCGTCGATGTCTATCTGCCTCTTGGCTCCAAGCCAGAGGTGAAGATGGGACAGCCTACTACTGGCGACCTCACTGTCATCGCACGTCTGCCTTAATCCTCATCCCTATTCCCTCATGTAAGGGCCTTTCATTATGAAGAAACACATCCCTAACGCCATTACCTGCTGCAACCTGATATCAGGCTGCATAGCCATCGTCATGGCAATATGTGGTAATTACGAAGGAGCGCTGTGGGCCATCATCATCGGTGCCGTGTTTGATTTCTTCGATGGTATGTCGGCTCGTCTGCTGGGTGTTAGCTCCCCCATTGGCAAGGAGCTCGACTCACTGGCCGACGTGGTTACTTTCGGCGTTGCACCGTCGGCTATGCTTTTCAGTGCTATGATGAGCATCAACGGCATGTATATTCTGAGTGATAAGATTGTTATCTTGGGGATGGAAGAGGGACTGCTCACCGACATCGTGGAGTTCTCCATTGCCGCCATGCCCTTCCTTGCATTCCTCATGGCCGCTTTCTCGGCATTGAGATTGGCTAAGTTCAACCTCGACGAGCGCCAGGCCATGGGCTTCATCGGTTTGCCTACACCGGCCAATGCTCTTTTCTGGGGTAGCCTCATTGTAGGGTGGGGGAACAAGTTGGCACCCATCCCCGCCATTGTACCTCTCCTGTTGGTACTGATGCTGGTTAGCTGTTATTTGCTTGTGAGTGAAATACCTATGTTTGCGCTGAAGTTCAAGACGTGGGGCTGGCAGGGCAACGAGGTGAAATGGCTGTTCCTTGCCAGCTGTGTGCCGTTACTCCTCATATTTGGCATTGGTGCACTGGCTATCATCATTGCTTGGTACATTGTGCTGTCGGTCATCACACAGAGACATGTAGCAAAGTGACCGTCTTCTCTTAATTGTTTCCTCACCTCCCACCTGTATTTGCCTATGAAATTCTTCCTTGCTCTGTTCGCTTTCTTCTTTATTATCTTTACCTGCGGTATGGCCGTCCTGGTGTGGAAAGTGCGTAAGCGTATGCGTGACATCCGTGACGCCATGCGCGATAGCATGGGCGATGACGCTTTCCAGCGCATGGCCGATAAGAACTACTACCGCAAGCACCGCGATCAGGGACCTGTCTTCGACGAGGAGTATTTCAAAGGCGATCCTAATCGCACGGCCCGTAACCAGCAGGAAAGGGAACAACAGCAACAGACACGACGCACAACACATACATCCGGAGGCGTCACCATTATTGATGACCGGTCCCCGGATGTGGCAAATAAGAAAATCTTTGATAAAGACGAGGGCGAATACGTCGACTACGTCGAGAACTAACCCTGTCGTGAGGATTACGGATGCACCAGTGTGCCGATGTCCTCGCCTAGCATCACCTTCATCAGGTTGCCCACGATGTCCATGTTGAAGACATAGATGGGCAGGTTGTTGTCCTGGCACATGCAGATGGCTGACAGATCCATGACCTTCAGGTTGCGGCTCAGCACCTCACTGTAGCTGATGTCGCTGAACTTCGTGGCCGTGGGATCCTTCTCGGGGTCGGCAGTATAGACGCCGTCCACGCGGGTGCCCTTCAGCATCACGTCGGCTTCTATCTCCACGCCGCGAAGGCTGGAGCCGGTGTCAGTGGTGAAATAGGGTGAGCCGGTGCCGGCGCTGAAGATACACACCATGCCCTGCTCCATGGCCTCGATGGCCTTCCACTTTGAGTAGAACTCGCCGATGGGCTCCATGCGGATGGCCGTCAGCACCTTGTTCTTCACGCCCACGCTGTCCAAGGCCGACGAGAGGGCCAGCGAGTTGATGACCGTGGCACACATGCCCATCTGGTCGCCCTTCACACGGTCGAAGCCTTTCTTCGAGCCGCTCAGGCCGCGGAAGATGTTGCCGCCGCCTATGACGATGCCAATCTGCACGCCCATGTCGTGCACTTCCTTAATCTGGCGGGCATAGTCGCCCAGCCGCTCAGGGTCGATGCCGTGACCCTGCTTGCCCATCAGGCTTTCGCCTGACAGCTTTAACAGAATTCTCTTGAATCTTGCCATTTTTTTTTTGTTTTTCGTTATTACGTTATGACGTTATATCGTTATCACGATAAGATAAACTTTACTTCCTTGAAAGCGTAGCGGCGCTGGCGGCCGTTGCGGTCACGCAGCAGCAGATGGCCGTCGTCCTCTACGGTGATGAGCTCTGCCTCGAAGTCGCCCTGCGCGTCGTGGTAGGGATGGAAGCCCGAGCGACGGTAGAGCAGAGCACGGTATTCCTCTGCGCTGACATCGAGCGTAAAACGCCCTGCCACATCGTGCAGCAGCTTCTCGCGGTCGTATTCGCAGCCCGTAATCTGAAGAAGGGATATAGGGTTAGGGGCATCGCTGATGAATTGCGCCTGATTGACGTTCAGGCCGACGCCGATGATGCTGTCGCGTACAAAAGCGCCCGTCAGCCGGTTCTCGATGAGGATGCCACAGAGTTTGCTGTCCTTCCAATAGATGTCGTTGGGCCACTTGATGCTTAGGGGTGAGTGGTGAGTGGTGAGAGGTGAGGGGTGAGTGGTGAGTGGTGAAAGGTAGGTGGAAAGCGCCTTGACAATAGCGACTGAGATGGCCATGGAAATACGAAACTGGTCTGTGGCCTTGAGTTCATGGGGATGGACGAGGAGTGAGAACAACAGATTCTTGCCGCGCTCGCTCTCCCACTTGTTCGAGCCGCAGCCTCGTCCAGCCGACTGATAATCAGCCCAAACGGCCAGATTGCGCTCAGCATCGCCATGCCCCCTCAACCAGTGGTTGGTGGAGTCAGTCTCGCCGATATGGATGATGTCAAAATTCATACACTAACGATGCCGAACAGCATCTACGTGGCAAATTTAGACAATTTTTCTGATTTACATGCCGGTCGAGATAAAAAACTTTCACTCAGCACCTCGAAAAGTCAGAAATCGAGGCTGTAAACAACAAACATGAGTCCACTTGAAAAAGTCCTCATACTCAACGAATGACGGCGCAGCCATTCCCCGCCCCTCCGCTCGGCATCCCGAAGGGTGACGCTTGCTACCAACGGGACGCAAGAATGGTAGGGGTAGGGGTGGGGTCTGTAATATCCTGTCAGCGAAGAAAATACTGACCCCACCCCTAACCCCTCCCCTACAAGGGAGGGGAGTGGCTGCGCATGAGTTCGTGGCAGAAACCCTTTTTCAAGTGGACTCAAACATGGAGGTATGTAGAAATACGCTTCGCGCCTGAATAAAACCAACGCGAAGCGTATCATCTCACATTTTGACACGCCCTCATGCTGAGTGCTAATGGCGTGAGCGACTACCGCTTGTCGGGCACGCCATAGTCGGCCCACTGTTCCTGCGGATAGTATCCCTTGATGGTTTTCTTCAATTCGGTATAGTTCTGTTTCACTTGGGCCATCAGGCTGTTCATGTTCTTTACTTTGGGCTGCAGCTCTTCGCGGATTCGCTCAACCTCGGCATTGGCGGCTTTCAGCTGGACCAAGGTCTGCTCCATGCGGTCTATCTCCAGCGGGGTTACGCCACCGCCTACGCCTCTGGTCAAATGCTTACGCAAACCCTCAACAAGGGTACGTCCCTTCTCAATCTGTAGTTCTACTGTTTTTGACATAAAAAAATCGTTGATTTGTTGTTTACTGAAATGGCGACCATCGCCATTCTTCTTGCAAAAATAACAAAAAAAACTGATTATTGGAACGCTACAGAACAGCAGATTTGGGCTTTTTTAACCAATATCTGAGCCTCTGTTTAACACTTTTTTGCGCAAATTTGTCGTGTGGCGCGACAAACAACTGAATGGCGTCAGCAAAAAATCTGTAAACTACTGCGAATAGTGCTTAATTTTGCATAAAGAATTTGCTGGCGTGCAGCTTTCTGCCTATTTTTGCAATAATGAAAGCAGCAGGAATTGCTTTTTTCCTGATTGTAGCGTGTGTGGCCTCGGCCAATGCACAGCGCAGGCTCGTGACGGTCGATGTGGAGACCGGCACCCCCTTGAAGGGCGTCAACGTGCAGAGCCATCACTTTCATGCTGTCACCGACTCCCTGGGCCGCGTCACCATCCCCGACAGCCTGCATACCTTCCTCTTTTCCCACGTTAACTATGAGAGCAGCCTGATCAACACCTATCACACTGCCGACACGGTGTTCCTCATCTCCAAACTGAATAGCCTTGGCGAGGTGCTGGTTTTAGGCAATGGGAAAAGGAAGGATGACGGTACGGATGAGCTTCGAGAGCGAATAAGGAAGCAAGCCAAGATAGAGGCGGAGCTGGCCAACGCCAATCCTAACGGCAACCTCTTCGGCCTGATAGGCTATCTCATTCCCAAAAAATGGAAGCACAGGAAAGAGAATAAGCGTAAGCGGCACGAGGAAATACTTAATAATTACTGAGGGTAATTCACTAATTATGAATTATAAATGATGAATTACAATGCAGTGGACTGACCGTATCAGACAGGTAAAAATCATCCTTGTGATGGCCGCCGTGGCGATAGCCGCTGCGTCGCTCTTCGTCAGCCATCGCTTAGTAAGCGACTTGAAACAGGAGGAACGCACGAAGATGGACCTTTGGGCAAAGGCCATGAAATTCATCAATGAAGCGGAGGACGAGGCCGGCCTTACATTGGCACTGGAGTTCATCAAGGGCAACACCACCATTCCTGTCATCGTCACCAATTCCGACGGCAGCGTGGCCGACTACCGTAACATCACCGACAGTGTCCATGTGGAAGACTATGCCAAACAGATGAGGCAGGCCGGCGATACCATCCGTATCGATCTGGGTGAAGGCGACTATCAGTTGGTGTGCTACGACGAGTCGACGCTGCTGAAACGCCTCACGCAATATCCCTATTGGCAGCTCGGCATTGTGATGATCTTTGTCGTCGTGGCCATCTTCGCCCTGCTTTCCAGCAAGCGCGCAGAGCAGAACAAGGTGTGGGTGGGACTGTCGAAGGAGACTGCTCACCAGTTGGGCACGCCCATCTCAAGTCTGATGGCCTGGACGGAGATGCTGAAGGAAAGCTATCCCAAGGATGAGCTGGTTCCTGAGATGGAGCATGACGTGAAACGTCTGGAGCGCATTGCCGAGCGCTTCTCCAAGATTGGCTCGAAGCCTGAGCCTGTCGATGCATCTATGAATACGGTGTTGGACCATGTCATTGACTACATGGACAAGCGCACGTCTCAGAAGGTGAGCATCCGCGGTCACTACCCGGATCATGATGTCGTCGTCAAAATGAACGCGTCGCTCTTTGAGTGGGTCATCGAGAACCTCTGTAAGAACGCCGTGGACGCCATGGAGGGCCAGCCTGGCAAGATTGACCTGTGGCTGCTGAAGGAAGACGACATCGTGGCCGTGGAGGTCGTTGACACGGGCAAGGGCATCAAGAAGAAGAACATCCGCAACGTGTTCCGTCCCGGTTTCACTACTAAGAAACGCGGCTGGGGCTTGGGCCTCTCATTAGCCAAGCGCATCGTAGAAGAATACCACCGTGGACATATCTTCGTCAAGCAGTCTGAAGTGGGCCGCGGCACCACCTTCCGCATTGAGCTGAAGCGGAAGGCATAAAATTTTCCTGAGAAGCTTCGGAGCGCACGAATTTATTTACTCCCGTTTGTCCGCCCTGTTCGGATTTTTGTCCGAAGTGTTCGGATTTTTGTCCGAAGCCTTCGGACGAATTGCCGTCACAGCTTTTTCTGATGTGATATGTCAACAAAAAAAAGCTCCCACCGAAGCGGGAGCATAGGTTTTACCCTTCGGCCATGATGGCCTTATTGTGATAAGATGTAGGAAATCTTACGTGTGCAAAATTAGTGAATTTCTTTGTTCTTTCAAAATTTTTTAGTACTTTTACCGCAAAAATTAACTAAATATTACTATTATGGAAAGAATACTGGGTATTGATACTGGTACCAATAGCTTGGGATGGGCTATTGTTGACAAAGACGAAAACGAATATCACCTGATAGCTAAAGGCTCCAACATCTTTTCTGAAGGTGTCAAAATTGAAAAGGGGATAGAGTCGTCAAAGGCTTCTGAACGGACAGGCTATCGCTCAGTAAGAAAGCATTATTGGCGAAGAAAAATAAGAAAGATTAGATTGTTGACCATCTTGTCTGAGAACAATTTGTGTCCTCCGATAAGAAAAGAACTATTAAGGCTGTGGCGACTGAAGAAAGTATATCCTACAGATGAGACTTTCATGGAATGGCAACGCACGGAAGATAAGGCCAATGTGAATCCCTATAAGTTCAGACACATTTGTCTGACACAGGAACTGGACTTGTCTGATGAAGCCCAGCGCTATATTTTGGGACGTGCCTTGTATCATTTAAATCAGCGTCGTGGATTTCTAAGCAATAGAAAGGAAACGACCAAGGAATCAGAAGGTGCGGTAAAAGAGGGCATTGACAGCCTGTCGGAAGAAATGAAAGCAGCAGAATGTGAGTATTTGGGTGAATATTTCTATCAGCTCTATCAACGAGGGAAGAAAATCAGGAATCATTATACTTCACGCAAAGAGCACTATCTTAAAGAGTTTCATGCAATCTGTGAAAAGCAGAAGCTGGACGAGAAGTTGGTAATAAAACTAGAGAAGGCTATCTTCGACCAGCGTCCATTGAAGTCGCAAAAGGGACAAGTCGGAACATGTACTTTTGAGAAAGGCAAGGCACGTTGTCCATCCTCTCATCCCCTGTATGAAGATTTCAGGATGTATGCCTTCCTGAACAATATCAAGGTGCAAGTGAATACACTATATGAGAGAGGGGAAAGGTATCTGACGGAAGATGAAAAACAAAAGATTATTCCTTTGTTCAAACGTAAGTCAAAGCGTACATTCCCCTTTGAAGATATTGCTAAGAAATTGGTGGGTAAGAACAATTATTGCTATTATAAAAGTAATGAGGAGAAACCCTACAAGTTCAATTATCAGATGGATACGCAAGTATCTGGCAGTCCTGTCAATGCACAGTTGGAAGAACTCTTTGGCGAGGATTGGCTGACAAGTGTTTGTGAGGTTTACACCCTTGCCCAAGACAAGACACGTTTCCAAATAATGAACGACATTTGGCACGTCCTGTTTTTCTATGACGACGAGGATAGGCTGAAAGAGTTTGCCATGAATCGTTTGCAGTTGGATGAGGAGCAGGCAGAAAAGTTCAGCAAGATCTCAATTCCCAACGATTATGCGGCACTAAGCCTGAAGGCTATTCGCAAGATACTGCCTTATATGCGCAATAATGGTCTCATCTATTCTGAGGCAGTATTCCTGGCTAACTTGGCAGAAGTTTTGCCATATTATGTCTGGGGAATAAAGGAAGTTCGCGAGGCAGCCATTGAGAATGTTATTAACGTCATGCATTCGTATGACAAAAACAATGTGGATGGCTTAACGCTTGAAACGTGTGTCAAAGCATTTCTGAAAGACAGATATCAAGTAAGCGATGACGATTTGAAGAAACTGTATCATCCATCGATGCTTGAGCTCTACCCTCGCCAGCGTCCCAACGACGAGGGCATCTATCAGCTTGGCTCGCCTCGAATTAGTAGTGTCAAGAATCCAATGGCAATGCACTCTTTGTTCAGGCTTCGTAAGGTAGTGAATCTGATGTTGAAGAAAGGCTATATTACACCTGATACTAAGATTCATATAGAGTTCTCACGTGATTTGAACGATGCCAATATGCGGTGGGCCATACAAACTTGGCAGCGCGAAAATGAAAAAGACAGAGAACGGTGCCGTAAGGAAATTGAGAAATACATTGCCACACCCTCTGACACCGACATCCTGAAATACCAATTGTGGGAGGAACAGAATCACAAATGCCTCTATACAGGTGAGGAAATTCGAATAACTGATTTCCTAGGTGATAATCCTAAATACGACATCGAACATACGATACCTCGAAGTGCCGGTGGAGACAGTACTAAGATGAATCTTACGCTTTGCAGCAACAGGTATAATCGCGATGTGAAGAAGACCAAGCTGCCCAGCCAGTTAGCTTCACATGAAGAATTGCTAGAACGAATTCAGGGATGGAAAGAAAAGAATGAAGAATTAGATAGCCGTATACGTAAACTGAAAGGTAGCCGTGGTACAACAAAGGAAGAAAAGGATAGAATAATAAGAAGCAAGAATCTGCTGAAACTACAGCGTGACTATTGGCGAGGCAAGTATCAGCGATTCACAATGACTGAGGTCCCTGAAGGATTCTCTCGTCGGCAGGGTACGGATATCAGTGTGATTTCCCGTTATGCCCGCATGTATCTGAAGTCCGTATTCAGACAGGTGTATATCGTAAAAGGCATCGCTACATCTGATTTTAGAAAGATGTGGGGCATACAGGAAGAATATGCCAAAAAGGAACGAGTGAACCATGTTCATCACTGCATCGATGCCATCACTATAGCTTGCATTGGCAAAGCGGAATACGATAAGCTGGCACAATTCTATCATGAATCCGATGAATACAAACAAGGAAAAGGCAAGAAACCCGAGTTTGAAAAACCTTGGCCTTCGTTTGTAAGTGATATCAAGCAGATTCAGGATGAGTTGCTGATTGCCCACTATTCAAAGGACAATATGCCAAAACAGGCCAAACGCTATGTTCGAGATAGTAAAGGAGGAAAAGTATTGACACAGGGCGATACGGCACGGTCATCGTTGCATAACGAAACTTATTATGGAGCTATCGAAAGGGATGGCGAAGTGAAATATGTAGTAAGAAAGAGCCTTGAGTCGCTGGACGAAAAAGACGTTAAGAACATCGTTGACGGTGAAGTGCGCTCAAAAGTGGAGAATGCCATTCTTCTGCATGGTTCTTTGAAGAAGGCTTTGGAAGAAACCATTTGGATGAATGAGGAAAAGCAGATACCCATTAAGAAGGTGCGTGTTTTTACTGGTTCAGTTACTCGTCCCATTCATATTCGCCAACAGCGTGACCTATCAAGGCATGAGTATAAACGCCAATATCATGTGCAGAACGATCGTAACTACATGATGGCTATCTATGTGGGGCAAGACAAGAAAGGTAAGGAAAAACGGGAGTTCGAACTGGTAAACAATATCACAGCAGCCAATTTCTATCGCAGAAGTAACGATAAAACACCAATGGATAATCAACTTGTACCACTATATAGCAAGAGTGGTTATGAATTGCGATATAAATTGAAGATTGGAACAATGGTGCTGCTATATGAGAATGGACCAGAGGAAGTTTGGGAACTGGATAGACGGAACTTACAAAAAAGGCTCTATAAGGTGACGGGTATGTCATCAATGGTAATACAAGGAAAGTATGAATTTGGAACGATTGAAATGGTTCATCATCAAAATGCAAAGCCTAGTTCTGAGATAAAAAAAGTGAATGGTGAGTATAAGTCTGATGAGGGCTTCCGTCCAGGAATAAAGATGCTCCATTCACAAATCAAAGCTCTTGTTCAAGGAGTGGATTTTGAAATCAATGATTTAGGAGAAATCAGGAGGTTGATATGATTAAACAGACATTGATGTTTACGTCACCAGTTTCCTTGTCGTTGAAAGACCATCAAATAGTCATCACCTTCAAGGACAATAAAGATACGGTGACACGTCCCATAGAGGATATCGGCTTTGTGGTCATTGAAAATCCACAAGTCAGCATATCTGTACCCCTAATCAATGAATTGGCAGACAACAATGTGTCTGTAGTATTCTGCGATAAGAAACAGATGCCTCGTACTATGCTGATGACTTTGGAAGGCAATGCCACACAACAGGAGAGCTACAAGTATCAAAAGGATGCCTCTATGCCGACCAAGAAGAACGTCTGGAAACAATTGGTTGAGAGCAAAATAAAAAATCAATCCTTGTTGTTGAATAAGCTGGGAAAGAATGGCGATGCGCTCAAGCCTTATTATATGAATGTAAAATCTGGCGACACAGACAATAGAGAAGGTGCTGCCGCAAGAGAGTATTGGAGCCAAATTTTTGGAGAAGGTTTTCGAAGAGTACGTGAAGGAGAGCCTCCAAACAATTTGTTGAATTATGGGTATACCATTCTGCGAGCTGCAGTTGCACGTGCATTGATAGGCTCTGGATTGTATCCGGCATTTGGTGTCTTTCATCGTAATAGATATAATGCCTTTCCTTTAGCAGATGATGTGATGGAACCATATCGCCCGTTTGTAGACGAGATTGTTTACTATATATATTATGATGGTGCTGTTTCCGAATTGGATAAAGATTCGAAAGGAAAGCTCCTAAGAGTGCTGTTTTCAGATGTAAAAATGAGAAAAGATAATCGTCAGTTGGAAAACGCTTTGTCGTTGACTACAGCTTCACTACTCAAGATGTATAAGGGAGAAACAGATAAACTGTCATTGCCAGTGTTAACATGAGTGAAAACCGCTTAAATGCCTACCATATTATGTGGCTCTTTGTATTCTTCGACTTGCCCGTAGTAACACAAAAGGAACGTAAGATTGCCACACTCTTTCGAAAGAACCTGATGAAAGATGGCTTCGTGATGTTGCAGTATTCTGTGTATATTCGTCATTGTGCATCCTATGAGAGTCAGACTGTTCATGTCAAGAGAGTGAAGGCCATAGCACCTGAAACAGGTATGGTGAGTATCTTGAGCGTTACTGACAAGCAATATGGAGACATTGTAAATTTTTGGGGGAAGGAAAAGAAGAAAAAAGTACCCTCAGAACCCATGCAATTGGAATTTTTTTAGTATTTTTGCTGCACTATTCTACATTATTTGCCACTTCTTAGGCTCAAAAATGACTGTAAGAGATTGAAATACAGGGTAGAACTCTACTTAAGTTGTGGTTTGATGTAGGAAAAGATAGACATACAGC
>JAILAA010000008.1 GCA_024681875.1 Prevotella sp. | reverse complement strand
CGCCCCTTCACGGTGCAGGTATCGCCGTTGGCTGTGAGCAAAATAACAGGCGGAAAGGCTGCGACGGCTTTATCGAGCGACCCATGCTCGGCAATACGACTCATCACGTCGCGTTCGGTCAGCGAGAAATAGACATACATCTCATAGGCATCGGCCACCGTTGTCAAACCGCTTTGTGTCGAGGGGCCTACGAAGTCACCAATGCGGAATGGTAGGCTTCCCACCACACCGTCGGAAGGGCTGCGGAGTACGGTGTACGACAGGTTGGTACGTGCCGACTGCAACTGTGCCTGCGCCTGCTGCGCCTGTGCCTGCGCCATCTGTAGGTTGGTGGATGCCGTGCGCAGGTCGTAGTCGGACACAACGTTCTTCTGGTGCAGCGTCTGCCGACTATCATAGTTCAGCTGTGCCGTCTCCACGCCAGCCTTCGCCACTGCCACATTCGCCTCAGCAGCCTTTACTTCGGCCTGATACGTGGCTTGATCGATGACAAACAGCACCTGACCTTTCTTCACGCGCTGTCCTTCCTTTACGCAAATCTGACGCAGATAACCCTCCACGCGAGGGATAATCTTCACACTCTGCCGTCCCTCAATCTGTGCAGGGTACGACTGCTGCAAAGTAATATCCTGCTTGTCAACCGTCATCGTCTCCAAGCCTGCATCATTCTCTTCCTGCTGTTTTTCTTCTCCACTACTAAGCGGTCGGCATACCACCGTCAATAGTGAAATTGCCAACAAATAGAATACTTTCTTCTTCATTTCGACGAATTTTGGCAACGAAGTTACCATCTTTTCGCGCGATATAGAAGAAGAAAGTGGGTGAAACAGGAAAAAACAGGGGTGAAATTGCTTCCTTTTAGGGTTTGAAGCCTTTCTCCCAGACGGCACTGACGCCGTCGCCGAAGTTGTAGAGGATGTTGCGATCAGCAGCGCGTCGGCCGGCAGGGAGAAAGCCGCAAACGATACGCCTGATGTGCTGGCGCAGGTTGAACTGCCTTGGCTCGTCGACGCCCTCGCTCTCCACGCGCAGGCTGAAGCGCCCTATGTCGGGCAGGATGACGGTGTAGCCGTCGGCCAGCTTCATCTTCAGCGCCTCCTTCAGGTCGGTCACCACGGCCACCACGGCACTTTCACTGTAGCCGCGCGCCAGCAGCGCCTCGCGCATCATGTCGTCCAGAGTCACATCGCCCTGGCTCACTGTCTTTGCGAAATACTTGCCAAAAGAGCTGCTGCTCTTGATGTTGTTCTTGATGAGTCGGATGTGTATTGCCATAATTCTTGTCTGTTTGGTGCCGATAGAGATGGTATTTGTAAAAATTTTTGACTTGCCGCCTCCACATTTTCACAGGCTGGCGGCACAATCTTCCAAATGGCCTGGTTTTATCGGCGTTTTGGCACCCCTAAAAGTAAAACAACTTGTTTTGCGAAAAAAGTCGCCTGTTTTTTTGTAAAAAAGGAGCCCCTTTTTCAGTAAAACAAGTTGTTTTACTTTTACGAATGGTTTTCTTTTGTTTTGTTTGCTGCCGGGTGTTAAAAAAAATGACACTCAAAAGATGCAAATGCTCACTTGAAGTTCTGCAGTTCGTAGAGGGCTGGCAGGGCGCACCCCGTCTCGTTGTCGAAGAGGCCGGCATTGTACCAGCCGCTGGGCGTGACGGGATGCTGCCAGTCGACGCCTTTCTCGTTGGCCTCCATGAACCACCAGAAAAGTCCGTTCACCTGCGGGTATTTCCTAAGTGTCGTAACGAGGTCGGCGGCATAGCGTCGCTGTCCCTCGTGGGTGATGGGATAGGTGGCCGAGTAATCATAGTTGACGTTGCTGGGCTGCCATTTGTGGTAGTATCCAGCCTCTACGATCATCACCTTCTTGGCAGGACAGCTGGTGGCAATACGCTGCAGGGCAGTCTCCAAGGTGCCGAGGCTACCGTGGTGGTAGGGGTAGAAGCTCAGGCCCACGATGTCGAAATCGATGCCGGCGTTGGCCATGCGGGTGAGATAGTCGCCAAGCACGTTGGGCTGTGTTACGCGCTCGCTATGGATGATGATCTGTGCGCGCGGGCACACCTCGCGACAAGCCTTCGTGGCCTGACGCAAGAGGGCAAAGAAGCGCTGCCAGTTGGTCTGAGCGCTGTTGATGTAGCAGCGGTTGGTGTCGTTGCTGCCTACGGAAGCCTTCGTGCCCCACAGCATTCCGAAGCTGATTTCGTTGCCCGTCTGGATGAGGTCGGGCGAGGCTCCGGCAGCGTTCAGGTGGCGCAGCACGTCGCATGTGTACTCATAGATTTTCTGCTGCAGCTGGGTGTCGCTGAGCGTAGCCCATGCCGAAGGTGTCCACTGTGCGGCGGGATCGGCCCAAGTGTCGCTGTAGTGGAAGTCGAGCATGAACAGCAGGCCCGCCGCCTTGATGCGCCGGCCGAGGTCAGTAACGTAGTCGAGGTCTTGTACCACACCTTGGCGGATGGCTTCATCCGGTGCCTTCGCAGGGTCTACGAAGAGGCGCACCCGCATGGCGTTCATGCCCTGTTGCTTGAGGAAGTCCAGCACAGAGGGAATCTTCTGGCCGTTGACATCGAGATAGTTGGCCCCCTTCTCCTCATATTTCGTCAACAGCGAGATATCGCCGCCCACGAAGCGCTGTCCGGCCGGCAGGGTCATGGTAATGCTATCAATAGCCGACACCTCCAGTCCTCTTGTCACAAAACTCAGTTCACCAGCAGTGCTCGTGTCGCTGCCCTGGCAAATGTAGAACGTCTGGGCTATTGACGGGATAGTCCATAAACAGCAAATGATAAATGAGATGCAGATTCGTTTCATAATCTTTACCAACGGTCTTTTGTTTGTATGTCGTCGGCCCAACGGTGGTCCTTGGGGAAGGGCTGTCCGCCCCAGGCTTTCACTTGCGTCCACGGCTCAGCAGGGCAGGTCCAGAAATCGTGGTCGGCAGGCAGGCCAAGCGGCATCAGCGAGAGACTGGTCATGTAGAGCGAACCGTTGTTCGTGTACCAGTCGGCCATGTCGGGTTGTGAGCCGCAGAAACCGATGGTGAGGAAGCCGCCGTCGTTGTAATTGTTCTGCTGGTCATACATGCGGTGCATCGAGGCCGTCAGCGCGGCACGCACCTGTCCGTTGCTCAGTTCCTTGGGCAGTTTCTGATACCACGCCATCAGGGCCAGGGGCTGCAGAGCGGCCATGCGGTAGGTGCTGCTGCGGCCAAAGACGGGGAAGGTGCCCTCGGGCGAGATGAAGCGCTCCAAAATGATGGCAAACTTCTGCGCACGCTTCAGGGCGCGGTCGTAATATTTCCTGTACTCCAAGCGGGTGCCATTCTGCTTGGCGTCGATCATGTTCTGCAGTGTCTCCAGATACATGGCATGGAACACGTAGCTGGTGTAGTAGTCGAAGGCGAAGACGGGGCCGTCGGCATACCAGCCGTCGCCCACATACCACTCCTCCACCTTGCGGATGGTCATCATCACGCGGAAGTCGTCATACTCCTTCAGGCCGGCGGCCTTGGCAATGAAGCTCTCGATGGTAGAGGAGAAGAGGAACCAGTTGGTGTAGGGCGGCTCATACTTGCGCAGCATCTTGAACTCGTTGATGTAGCGCTCCTTCGTCACGTCGTCGAGGGGCACCCACAGGGCGTCGTAGGCACGTATGAACGACTCGGCGATATAGGCCGCGTCGACCAGGTTCTGACCACTGACGCCCCAGCAGAGATAGTCGGGCGAGTCGGGGTCGACGCTGTTCTTGTAGGAGGCCAGCGCCCATTCGCGCAGCTGCTTGCGCTGCAGGCCCTCGGGCGTGTCGTCGTCGGGCAGGGCCAGCCACGGGGCCAGACCGGCCATCAGGCGACCGAAGGTCTCCATGTATACCACCTTGCGGTTGCGGTTGTCAAACGAGGGCGAGAACTCTGTCTTCATATTCTTCTGCAGCTCGCCCTTGGCCATGTTCTCCAAGACGGGCTGCGCCATCTTATAGGCCTGCTCGCACCAGTATTCACGATCGGTCTGTTTCAGAGCGGACTTTTTCTTTGCTCCTGCGACGGGAAGCACAAAAAATGAGATGAAAAGGAAGGTGATGGTAATAATTCTTTTCATGATAGCAGTTTATTTGGTTTTTATTCGATGATTGACATTAGTAGATGCTGGCGGCAGCGAATGCAGATGGCAAAGATACTAAAAATAAATAAACCGACAAACGAAACGGACAAAAAAGCAACAATTTTGAAAAAAAACGACAAAAATTTGTGAAGAAAGCAGAAATTTGTTTATCTTTGCATTGTTTTTGTGAAAAAATACAACTAACTATATAATTAACCAACTTAAAAAAACCTTATGAAATTGAATTTCAGTAAAGAATTCAAGGTGGTAGTGGTATGCGCGAGCTTCGCGATGTGCTATGCGCCACAGGCTCTTGCTGTGCCCGGTAGCGGCGAATCGCCACTGCCCACGGAAATGCAACAGGCAAAGAGGATTACGGGTGTTGTGAGCGATGCCACAGGCCCTATCATCGGCGCCAGCGTCAAGGTGAAAGGCACCAGCAACGGTGCTGCTACCGACCTTGACGGACGCTTCACGCTCAATGTGCAGCAGGGTCAGACGCTGGTCATCAGCTACATCGGCTACATCACCAGAGAAGTGAAGATCGGCTCACAGAGCGAGTACAGCATCACCCTCGAGGAAGATCACAACTCACTCGAGGAAGTGGTGGTAGTAGGCTACGGCCAGATGAAGAAGAGCGATATCTCGGGCGCCTCCGTCTCCTTGGGCGAGGATGCCGTGAAAGGCTCTATCATTACCAGCCTCGACCAGTCGCTGCAGGGACGTGCCGCCGGCGTGAGCGCCGTGCAGACCAGCGGTGCTCCCGGATCGGCCTCGAGCATTCGCGTGCGCGGTACAGCTACCATCAATGCCAACGCCGAGCCGCTCTATGTCATCGACGGAGTCATCGTGCGCGGAAATGACCGCGGAGAGTCGGGCGCAGCCTACGGACTGGGCGACGCTTTAGGTAACGGATCGGTGAGCACCATCTCGCCGCTGTCGACCATCGACCCCGCAGACATCGTGTCAATGGAGATTCTGAAGGATGCTTCGGCAACGGCCATCTACGGTGCACAAGGCGCCAACGGCGTAGTTCTCATCACCACCCGCCACGGCAAGGCCGGCGAGGCAAAGTTCTCGTATAACGGCATGGTGGCTGCCAGTCGCCAGACCAAGCGATTAGACATGATGAATCTGCGCGAGTATGCACAGTTCTACAACAGCATGTACCAGCAAGGCGAAGTAGCAACGGCCAACGCCTACCTATCCGACCCCACGCTATTAGGCAAGGGTACCAACTGGCAGGACGCCGTGTTCCAGACGGCATGGCAGCACTCACATCAGGTGAGTGCACAGGGCGGCACCGACAAGGTGCAATATTATGTCAGCGGCTCGTACATGAACCAGGAGGGCACCATCATCGGCTCAGAGTTCAACCGTCTGGCCTTCCGAGCCAACATTGATGCTGAGCTGAAGAAATGGCTGAAGATGGGTGTCAATATCTCCTACTCGAACAGCAATGATGACCTGAAGCTGGCTGACTCTGACGAGGGTCTGATTACCTACTCTCTGACCACCATCCCTTCTATCCCCATCTATAACATCAATGGCGGATATTCGTCGGTGAGCCAGGAGGGCTACACCAACCCCAACCCCATTGCCATGGCCATGTCTGACGACATCCTGCTGAACCGCCAGAAGCTGAACGGCAATATCTTCTTCGACGTCACGCTGCTCAAGGGATTAGTATGGCACACCGAACTGGGCTTCGACGTAAACTCCAGCAAGGGTGAGACTTATGAGCCCATGATTAACCTGGGCACATGGAAACGCACCACCAACTCGTCGCAGTGGAACAAGAACAGCGGCACGTTCCTGCAATTCAAGAACTACCTGACATGGAACCATTCGTTTGGCAAGCACAACGTCACCGGCATGGTGGGTCAGGAAGCCTGGGAGAGCAAGTACGACTATGTGACGGTGATGAACACCAACCTGCCCTCTGACGAGGTACACAGTCCCTACTTAGGTCAGGGCACGCAGACCTTCAGCGACGGCTTCGGCTCCAGCGCCATGGCTTCGTTCTTCACCCGCTGGACTTACAACTTTGACAACCGCTACAACGCCACATATACCTATCGCTACGACGGCTCGTCGAACTTCGGCCCCAACAACCGCTGGGCCGGTTTCCATTCGCTGGCTGCCAGCTGGCGCTTCTCTAACGAGAAATTCTTCGAGCCGCTGGCCGATGTCATCAGCAACGGTAAATTACGCGTAGGCTGGGGCCAGACAGGTAACGCCAACATTGGTGGCTACAAGTGGGGCGTACCTCTGAGCACTATGGAGTCAGACCTGGGAGTCACCTACCGTCCGGCACAGATAGCCAACGAAGACATCAAGTGGGAGAGCCAGGAGCAGTGGAACGTCGGTCTGGACTTAGGATTCTTCAACAACCGCGTGAATCTGACGGTTGACTGGTATATCAAAGAATCCAAAGACATGTTGATGATGCTCAACCTGCCCTCCATCATGGGCACACAGGGCAACGGCTCGTCGTCGCTGAAGGCACCATGGGGCAACTACGGACATATCCGCAACACGGGTCTGGAAATCAGCCTGAACACACACCCCCTGCAGGGCAAGTTCACTTGGGACAGCGACTTCCAGATATCCTTCAACAAGAACAAGCTCGTCAGCCTGAGCGACGGCAACACCTCGGTGGCACTTACGGGCTACGGACAGTGGACCGACGTGGTGAGCTACACGAAGGAGGGTGAGGCACTCTACAACTTCTACGGCTATGTCACCGACGGCGTGTACAAGGATCTGAAAGACCTGGAGACCTCGCCCAAGCCGGCCAATTATCCCTCAAACGGCGCCTTCTCGAAAGGCTCATCAGTATGGGTGGGCGACATCAAGTACAAGGACCTCAACGGCGACGGCGTCATCACCGAAGCCGACCGTACCATCATTGGCAATCCGCTTCCTAAGTTCACCTTCGGATGGAACAACACCTTCACCTACATGAACTTCGACCTGAACATCTTCATCAACGGATCGGTAGGTGGAAAGATCGGCAACTACAACAAGATGAAGCTCACGCACATGAACTCATCGTGGACCAACCAGCTCACCGACGTCAACAACCGCGCCATCCTGGCACCCATCGACCCGACCAAGGACTACAGCGCCGGCGTGGACCGTGGCGACGGACAGTTGGTGTATAACTGGTATGACGACGTGACCAACGTCTACGTGACCAACCCCGGCACATCCATGCCGCGAGCCAGCATCAACGACCCCAACGACAACGACCGCTGGAGCGACCGCTATATTGAGGATGGCAGCTATGTGCGCCTGAAGAACATCTCACTGGGATACACGTTCCCCAAGAAGATGGTGAAACCCTTAGGTCTGGAGACACTGCGCCTGTCGTGCAACATCCAAAATCTGCTCACTATCACCGGCTACGACGGCTACGACCCCGAGGTGGGTGCCAGCACCACCAGCGCCAATGTCTTCGGACTTGACAACGGACGCTATCCCTCGCCTACTACCTATTCATTCTCCCTGAACGTTTCATTCTAAGGAAAGGAAAAGCACTATGAAACTCAATATAACAAAGAAACTGGCTTTCGTGGCCTTTGCTGCACTGGCGCTGACCAGCTGCGAGGACTTCTTAGACCGTCCAAACGAGGACAGCTACAACGCCAACAACTACTATAAGACTGAGCAGCAGTGCCTGGGTGCCACCACCTATCTGTACAACTCGCCGTGGTATGACTTCCAGCGTGGATTCATCAAGATCGGCGAGGTGCTTTCGGGCAACTACTTCTGGGGCTCCAGCCCCTACCTGCAGTTCACCGTCAATGGTACTGACGAGGACTTGGTCAATATGTCGGCATCGCTCTGGGCTGCCATCGGCCATTCAAATACCGTCTACGAAATGCTGGAGAGCAGTAACGTGCCTATGGAGCTGAAAGCTTCAGCCATGGGCGAGTGCCTGCTGTGGAAAGCTATGGGCTATTTCTTCCTGGTACGCACCTTTGGCGAGGTGCCTATCATACACAGCAACAACGAGACGCTAAAGTCGGGCGAATACAGCACCATACAGAAGGTGAAGCGCGCCGATGTCTACGAATATATCATCCTGACCTTGGAGCGCGCCGTGGAGCTGTTGCCTGAGAGTGCACAGGAAGGAAGACTTGACAAATGGTCGGCCAAGGGCCTTCTGGCCAAGGTCTACCTCACCAAGTCGGGACTGAAAGGCACTGTCGACAAGGACGATTTGGCCAAGGCAGCTGCCTATGCCAAGGATGTCATTGACAACTCGGGCAAGAAACTGGAGGAGAAATACGAAGATATCTTCCTGCTCTCCAACCGCTACACCCAAGAGGGACTGATTGCCTGGCGCTGGACGGCAGCCGGCACCAACTGGACTCGTCAGAACTCCTACCAGAGCGATTTGGCCATCAGCGGCATCGATGACTGGGGTGCCACCTGGGGCGGATGGAACGGATTCTCCGTAGACCTGCAGGAAGCCTTCGGCGTGAAGCTGCTCGAACAGTCGCCCGACGTATGGACGGGCCTGCAGGAGTATCCGCGCCTGCACGCCACAATGATGCTGCCTGGATTCAGCTACAAGCAGTTCTGGCAGGACAAGCCCCACGACAGTAATGGCTTCAA
Source organism: Prevotella sp. (assembly GCA_024681875.1). The sequence continues at coordinate 35,871 of JAILAA010000008.1, read as the reverse complement.
CTATATCAAGTTCATCTACGAGAACAGCACCACCGGCTCGCTGGAGTCTGCTACCGGTTCGAACACCGTCAAGCACATCTATGGCGACACCTTTGACCACGAGAAAGGAGCCGGATGCTCCGACGGACGCATGGCCAGCTCGGTACCTACCTTCCTGCTGCGCCTCTCCGATGTCTATCTCATCTATGCTGAGGCCATCTGCGGTCCGCGCGGCTCTTCCACAACAGATGCCTCGGCCATCGATGCCTTCTATGCTGTGCACAGCCGCGGACAACAGAACGCCGACCCACGGCCCGAATCCATCAGCTGGGATGATATTTGGAAGGAGCGCAGACTGGAGTTCGCCATGGAGGGCGATCGCTGGTATGACTACGTGCGCACCTCCTACTACGACCCCGATTTCTGCATCAAGGAACTGCAGGGACAGAAGCGCAACCAGTTCTGGGGACTCGATGCACTCTACAAAGGTTACTACGAGACTGGCTCATGGGACGTAGATCCCTCGACGATGATGTACAACACATCGATAGCCGCTCCCAATGTGACCACGCTGATGAAGAAAGACCCCGACTCGGGCAAGATGTACTTCCTCCTTCCTCCCACGGCCGACGACGTGCTGTCGAATCCCAACCTGGCCACCGACAAGGACGGCGTGCATGTTGACGTGCGTTCTACTTACAGCTACTAAAAGTTGAAAAACAAAAAATCTCATAACCATTATGAATATACATAAATTATATAAAGGAGTTTGCCTTTCGGTTTTGGCCGTTGCAGCACTTAGCCTGACTGCGTGCAAGGACGAGCCCGACAAGTTTGAACTGGCCGACGGCAAGCCCACCATCAACTACATACGCTGTCTGTCGTCGGAGGTGAAAGGCACCAACGATGCCGCTGACACCCACTACACCAATGGTGAGCTGGTGACCAGCGCCTCGCCGCAGTCCACGCTCTGCTTTGTAGGCAGCAACCTGCGCAGCGTGCTCGAAATCTGGTTCAACGACAAGCAGGCCATCTTGAATACGAGCTATATCACCGACAACACCCTGATTGTCGATGTGCCCAAATCCGTTCCCAAGACCGTGACTGACAAGATTTATCTCGTCACCAAGGACAAGGATACCGTCACCGTTGACTTCAAGGTGGTCATTCCTGCTCCTGAAATCAAGCAGATGTCATGTGAGTATGCCGCCATAGGCGACCAGGTGACCTTCACCGGCAACTATTTCGTCTACGACCCCAACTTCCCGCTCACCGCCTCATTTACTGGCGTTGACGGCTCGCAGGTGCCAGTGGCTATCGATGCCGCCAATGTGTCGGACGACTTCACCTCGGTGAAAGTAACTATCCCCGAAGGAGCCGGACGCGGCCCCGTCACCATGACCTCTATCTATGGCACTGCACAGTCGCCCTTCTATTATCTCGACAACCGTGGTATGCTCTTCGATTTCGAAACCATCGAAAACGGTGGTACTGGCCTGTTCTCACAGGGATGGAAGATTCGCGACCCGATAGAGGACGAGTTCTCGCTGCCGGGCTGCCGCCATTACATCACCATCGGTGACGGTGCGGCTGTGCTCGACGAGAACGGCGGATGGCAGGATGTGCCTTTCCGCTTCGACTTCTGGTGCGGCTCGTGGGATACTCCCCAGAACATCACTGACGCTCCGGGCAAAGCCCTCTTCAACCAGGCCGACTTCAGCAAGTGGGAGAACATGGCCCTGAAGTTCGAGATGAACATCCCCTCGTCCAACGCCTGGGCATCAGGCGCCATGCAGATTGCCTTCCAGCCCATTGAGCAGGTAACCGTCTCTGGCTATTCTGTTTCAGGCTATTCCACTGTAGGCGGAGCAAACCATAATATCTTCGACGGCAAAGGCGACCCCGAGACGAAGTGGGGCGCCGGCGACTGGGGACGCGCTTTCTACCGTCCCTGGGTGGCTGCTGGTGAATACCACACCGACGGCAAGTGGACTACCGTCACCGTGCCGCTGACCGACCTTACCCTCGACAAGGACGGCAAGCCTGCCAGCATTGCCCCGACCAAGGCTACTGACTTTGCCAGCCTCACTATGTTCCTGTTAGGTGGCGGCACAGGCAAGGAGTGCTCGCCTCTGCTACGCATTGACAATATACGCGTTGTTCCCAACAAATAATCAACAGACACCATGATGAAAAATATCAAAAATATATTCACACTGTTAGTGATGGCCCTTATCGGGCTGTCGCTGACAGGGTGCAGCGAGGATGACCTCAGCACCAACCAGTTCGGAGGTGGTGTGAGCCTGAAAGCCTATGGCCCCAACCCCGTGATGCGCGGCGGCATGTTGCGCTTCGTGGGCAGCAACCTCGACCAGGTGGCCAGTATCAACATTCCGGGCGTAGGCGACATCACCACTATCGAAGTGATAAAGAGCGGCGTGCCCAGTGAGATACGCGTCAACGTGCCGAAGGACGGCCCCGAAAAGGGCATTGTCACACTTAAGACGAAGAGCGGCGAGACCCTTACCACCTTAAGCCAGCTCTACTACATCGAAGGCATAGAGATTAACGCTATCATCCCCGATGAGGTGATGCCCGGCGATGTCATCAAGGTTGAGGGTGACTACCTGAACCTCATCAAGTCAATAGCTTTTGCCAACGGCGTGCTCGTGTCAGATTCTGCCTTTATCTCACAGAGCCGCTACAGCTTAGAAGTGGCTGTGCCCGAGGAGGCCCAGACTGGCAAGCTGGAGTTCTACACCGAGGACCTCACCATTCAGCGCACCGCCAAGGAAGAGGATGAGCTGAGCTACCAGACCATACAGAGCGAAGACATGCTGACTGTTGGCCTGCCCCCCACCACAAAGATTGCATCTCCGCGCGGCACCGCCGAGGCACAGGGTACCATCACCGCCAAGGCAGGCGAGACCATCACCCTGACGGGCACGCACTACAATGTGGTGAAAGCCATCGTCTTTGGCAGTGTAGAAGTAGAGGAGTTCACCGTCAGCGAGGATGCCAAGACACTCTCGTTCACCCTGCCCGCCGAGGCTCCTGACGGCGAGTTTGCTCTGCTGTGCAAGTCGGGTATCGAGGCTCCCGTGGCCACACTCACCACTGTGAAGCCTTCAGGCTGCAAGGCTAATCCCACACCTGTGAAGGCCGGCAAGAACCTGGTCATCGAAGGCAACGACATGGACTTGGTGGCTTCGGTACGCTTTGCCGATGCCAACGGAGAGTACACCATCAGCTCTTATTCTGAAGATCCCAACAACAGCTCCAAGTGCTACTTCATCAATGTGCCCGACAATGCCTGCGAGGGCAACCTCCAATTGGTCATGACTAACGGCGACTTCGTAGAAGTGCCCTTCACACTGGTAAAGCCAGTAGTCACAACCTATAACGCCAATCCCGTAAGTGCCGGTGCTGCTCTGCAAATGACCGGTACAGACCTTGACTTGGTAAAGAGTGTCACCTTTGGCGAGGCCACTGCTGACGTAGAAGCCACAGAAACCTCGCTCACCGTCACTGTACCCATGGCAGGCACCAGCGGCAAGCCGAAGCTCAACCTGGCCAACGGCACGCAGGTTGAGGCTCCTGAGCTGAACATCAACGAGGCTGTGTTCTGCTATGCCACTGCACTGCCTTCAGAGGAAGAAGAGCTAAAGGCCGGCAACGCCATGACACTCACCGTGGCCAATGGCGACAAGCTGACCAATGTGCAGATGAATGGTGAGAACTGCCAGTGGATTCTAACCGGCGAGGACAAGAATCAGCTTATCATCGGTATTCCTGAAAGCGCCAAAGCCAACAGCGAACTACGGCTCATCTCATCAAACGGTGAAATCAGCTACAACATCGCTGTCATACCCGCCACATCAGTGAACAAAGTGGTATGGAGCGGCCTGACACAGCTGACATGGAGCGACGGTGGTCGCGTGATGATACCTGCTGCAGCATTCGAGGGCGTACCAGAAGGAGCAGTAATGACAGTAGCCTACTCACAGGTAGACCAGCAATGGGATCAGGCACAGTTCAACTACGGTAACTGGAGCGGCATTAACTTTAACCAGCCTGGCGAAGGCATGACCACCTTCAACCAGACGCTCGTACCCACTGACGTCTATGGATGGTTTACTGACGGCATTCTAAACCGCGAGACTTCTATGATTCTTACGCAGGAAATACTGAACAACATTCAAGCCTTGAAGGGTGGGTGTGAAGGCCAGGACAACTGTGGTATCATCATCCAGGGGTCGGGACTGACCTTCTCGAAGGTTTCCATCAGCTACGAGATTTCCTTGGAGCAGGACATTACCGGCGCCTGCATGAAGGTGTCAAACGATACCGAGAATACTGAGTTCCCCGTGACGCTGTCGTGGAGTAATGACAACAGCAAGATTTGGATTTATCGCGACAAGGATCCCAACATTTCGCAAATGAATCTGAAGGCTGGTTCCTCGAAAATCATCTTCTACACGGAGGGCACAGGCCAGTTACAGTTAAATAACCCGAACTGGAGTGCTTACACCACGCTGGAAGAATGGAATGATCCTTCAGCTGCCGCCCGTGAGGTTATACTTACACAGGAAATGATTGACTGGTGTAAAGGCGTAACCAGTGACCAGTGGGGCACCGGCAGATGCTTCGTCATTCAAGGCGACGGAATGATTGTTAAAAAGATAACCATCTTTCCATAAATAAACCATCAAATTATTGAAGAATTATGAAACTGAATAAATTGTTCAATACAGTATCGTTGGCAGCCGTGGCCCTCTTGGCCACGGGCTGCAACGACACCGACGCGCAGTACGATATACCCGACATTGCAGCTCCCGACTTCGTGGCTGTGACGCCCTCCGTTGATCAGGCACTGCTCTTCGGCGAAAAGACCATTAAGGTGAAGTTCGACCACAAGATTGGATTTGCCACCGAGAATACCAGCAAAATCACCCTCAACGGCACGCCGGTGAAGAGGGCACTCGTATTAGGCGCCGACTCTACACTCACCATCACCGTCGACGTGAACTTCGACAAGCAGCAGAACCTCGTCATCCCTGCTGGCCTCATCGTGGGCACACAGGGCGACATCTACGACAAGGAGCTGAACTTCACCTGGACCATCAACGACCTGCCCGCCAACGAGGCCACCGCCATTACGCAGAAGCTGGGCTGGGGATGGAACCTGGGCAACCACTTTGACACCAGCAACATGCAGTATGGCTATTGGGACGGTGCCACGCCTTCGGCAGCTCTGTTCCAGAAGCTGGCCGCTGCCGGTGCCAAGACCGTGCGCATCCCTGCCACCTGGACCAACCACATGGACGAGAACCAGATTATCAGCGCCGACTACCTCAACGAGGTAGCTGCCGTCGTTGACATGGCCAACGCCGCAGGACTGAATGCGCTTCTCAACACCCACCACGACAGCTTCGAGACAGGCATCGCACAGTCGGCAAAGTCGGCTGAGCAGGCTCAGCAGGACTCTGCCCTCATCACTACCGTATGGACACAGATTGCCAACCGCTTCAAGGACTACAGTGCCGACAAGCTGTTCTTCGAGACTTTCAACGAAGTACATGGTAAAGATGCTGATGGCAAAGAGGACTGGGGTACAGGCTCCGATGAGCAGTTTGATATGCTCAACCAGTGGAACCAGTGGGCCGTAAATGCCATTCGCAGCACCGGCGGCAACAACGCCACACGCTGGATTGGCGTGAGCGGCTATGCTGCCAACATCGACCTCACCTTGGCTGTCGATGAGAAGACTGGCGAGCTGGCTAACTTCAAGCTACCCAACGACCCTGCCAATCACATCATGGTGGGCGTGCACTGCTACGATCCCTACAACTTCTGTCTGCATCCTGTAGATGAGAAAGTCGACACCGTGACGGTGAACAGCTGGGGACACAACGCCGACCCCAACTATTCTGTGTCTGGTGCCAACGAGGAGTATATCTTCAACAAGCTCTACCGTCTGCGCACTACTTTCATTGAGAAGGGCATTCCCTGCTATCTGGGCGAATATGGCTGCGTCATCCAACGCACGGAGAGTGCTAATGCCTTCCGCAAGTATTATCTGGAGTTCTTCTGTCGCGTCGCCAACCTCGTTGGACTGCCCATCTTCGTTTGGGACAACAACGTTTCGACACCTGGCAACGAAGCTAACGGATATTTTGACCACAGCACAGGCGATTTCGTTGCCGACGGTGCCACTATCGTGCCCCTCATGATCAATGCATGGAGCAGCAACGACAATGCCTATGACTTCTATTCCATTTGGAACAAGTCGCCAGAGGCCAAGTAACATTCCACGCTTCTCAACTCCTTTTTTACTAACTTAGTTTTTATTTGCCACGTCATGGTTTTTATAGACCATGACGTGGTTTATATAGACTATGACGTGATTTATATAGACCACGGCGTGGTCTATAAAACCGACAAGCGAAACAGCCTGAAACTTTGTTGAGCTACTCAAAAAGATGAAGGAATTTCCAGTACACCGCCATGCTGCAGGTGATGGTGCATGAGAATGGGTTTGTCAAGCGGCTGACCGTTGAGGCGATACTGAGCATCGGCAGCGCGGCGGATGACAAAGGGCTTATGGCCAGGCTGGTTGAGCGTGACTTGCTGGAACTGTGCACCTCCCAACACATACTGTGGCGTTCCGGGACAGACAGGATAGAAGCCCAAGTTTGCAAAGACCTGCCAAGCCGACATCTGACCGGCGTCGTCGTTGCCGCTGAGACCGCCTGGCGTATCGTTGTACTCGGTCTGCAGAATGCGACTCACCTGCTGGCGTGTCTTCTCAGGCTGGCCGGCCAAAGAATAGAGCCACGCCACCTGATGGCAAGGTTCGTTGCCATGCCAGTAGCGGCCCTCGCTGAACATCGTGTCGAGGCGCGACGTGAAAGCTTCACGTCCACTCATCAGCTCCATCAGGCCGGGCACATTCTGCGGCACATACCACGTATAATGGCACACGGCACCCTCGGTGATGAAGGGCTGCCGACTGGTCAGGTCAGTGTTGTTGAGCCAAGAGCCTGAAAGAAAACGTCCGTCGGCCCAGCCGGTCTTGGGATTGACGACGTTGCGCCAGTTCTCGCTACGCCGCATCAGCTCAGCATAATCTTCTTCCAAATCGGCTGCAGTCTGTGGTCTCTGGCCTGCAGTCTGTGGTCTAAACATCTGTAGTCCCTTTGCCAGCTGCGCCACACAGAAGTCGTCATAGGCATATTCCATGGTGCGGCTGGTCTGCTCCTGTTGGTGGAAAGCTTCTTTGACGGAGTCCTCCAAGGGGATGTAGCCGTATTTTAGATATGAGTCGAGGGCGCGTCGGCCCATTCCGTTTTGATATTCCTCGATGGAATGGGGTTTTTCAAAAGCGTTTTGGCGCAGGAAACGATAGGCTGTGTTGGCGTCGAAATTGCGGATGCCTTTCACGTAGGCATCGGCCAAGACAGACGCGGCGTGGTCGCCAATCATGGCCGCAGTGTAACTGTTCCAGCAGGGGAAGATGGGCATCCAGCCTCCCTCCTGGGCCATGCCCACCAGCGACTGCATCATCTGTGCACTCTTTTCGGGTGCGATGATGCAAAGCAGCGGGTGCAATGCGCGGTAGGTGTCCCAAAGGGAGAAGTCGCCATAGCGGACCACTGTATTGGGCCACGGACTTACACGGACTGAATCGGACTCATCTCTGCCCGTGAAAATCCGTGAAAGTCCGTGGTTGAAAGAGGTGCCATCTTCGTCCATGAAAGTCCGTGAAAGTCCGTGGCTGAATATTGGATAGCTGCCATCGCAGTCACTCATCTCGCGTGGCAGGAAGGAAGCGCGGTAGAGGGCACCATAGAACTGATTGACACGAGCTGTGTCGGAGTCGTCGACGTCGATAGTGTGCAGGCGCTGCGTCCACAGGTCGAGGCAGGATTGCTCCATCTGCTCAAAGCTGAGGTTGGCGGCTTCGGCCCGTAAGTTACGCTCCGCACCCTCATGGCTGGTGAACGATGTGGCCATGCGCAGGACGATGGGCTGGTTTCGACTACCCTTGAATGTCAAACTGACGGCTTGCTGCTGCTCCTCCGTGGCAATAGGACTTTCATCATAGCGCAACACGAAATGACCGTTGAAACCGGCACTTTCGCCCCACCCCTGATAGATGCGGTGCACAGGATTATAGCCCCAAACCTCACGTTTCTCGGCGTCAATAGCTACATGGCCCTCCTGCTCGTCGCTGTTCGCCTCGACAACGATGGTCACTGGACCGTCTTTCAACGGAGTGACGCGCAGCATGGCACTGTGGCTCAGACCCGTCAACTCTAATCGCAGCTGTTCGTGAGGAAGGATAACGGAATAGTAATGGGGGTGAGAGATCTCCTCTGAGTGGGAGAAGATGACAGGATGGTGTTCGTTAGCCTTATGGGCCATTACTGTGAAGGAGCCATAGTCCTGTGTGCAGCCGCCGACTAACCAGTGGCTGGCGCGGATACCTTGAAAGAGCGTGTCCTGATAATAGTAGGGTGCCACGCATTTCTTCTCAGTGGCGCGCGTCTGCGGAGTCCAGAACGTCTGGCCGTTGGGCACCAACACAGCGGGCAGCGTCTGGCCATGTTCCTCGCTGCCCTTGCCGAAGAGACCGGCAGAAAGAGTGTTTGCCGGTGCCGTGCCCACCATCGTATTCAATGCCGTCAGCTGCCGCTGGTGCTCCAAGTCATGGATGCGCTGCGCCATTGCCTCCTTCACGTCTACCCAGAGGTAAAGAGGTGAGAGGTGTGAGGTGAGAGGTGAAAGGTGAGAAGTGAGAGGTGAGAGATTACCTTTAATGCGGCAAGGTTTTTCATTTAACAGGAAGAGCACAAGGATAGAGTCATTCCTCTCACCTCTCACCTCACACCTCTCACCTCTGAAGAACACCATCTGCAGGTTGGCGGCCATGGGTACGATATCCTCCATAACCGTACTGGGAAGCTGCAGCTGCAGGAGAGTGAGCAGGCGGAAGAGCGCCGTGTCATGGCCGAAGCGCAAAGAGGCGCCGTGACCGCCGGAGGCAATCATACTGTCGGCCTCCGACACAATATTCTGCCACAGGGGGATGCTGGAGCGCGCTGCGATGCCGTCGTTGACGATGGTGTCGCCGTTGCAGATGGTCATCCGCTCATTGTTCGCATCATGCACGGCAAGCATCTCCTCAGGCGTAAAACAGTCCCAGAGGCTGATGTCAAGCGGGATGTCTTGCATGTCGCTGGCGATGGTGTGCAGCTCGCCAAGCAATTTGAGGGCATTGTCAAGACTGATGGCGCTGGGCTCTTTGAACAAAGCCGTGAGGAAACGGTCGGTACTGATGTCTGGCTGTCGCTGGGTACGGGCAGTAAGGGCTTTCAGCTCCGACGACTCATGATTGATATAGGCCATGTCAGCCGGATGGGTCTCGATGGAAAAAGAGGAATGAGGAGAGAGGAGAGAGGGAAGAGATTTCAGCTCGTCGCAGAAGGCAAGCATTGAGGCGCGACAACGAGGCGACGTACTGGAACGTGCCTGTATTCTCGCGCCGATTGAGGATGCTGCCGTTGAATCCAAGCCAAACACCTCGGGGTAGCTCTGCACCATGCGACTGGCAATGCCGTGGTGCTGAGCGGCTCCAAGGGGCGTCAGCGCACCAGCATGGCCGCTGGCATTGCGACATATCTTCTTCAGACGTCGGCGCACGGTCTTACCAAGAGGCGTAAGGTTGCGCTTGTCCTGAAACTGCGCCATCACCCAGTCATAGCGCTCAGCACTGGGTAGCCAGCGCGAGCCATGACGACCATAATGTGAGATATAGAAAGGAATGTAGCCCTCGGGACAGATACTCGCAGACTCAGTGACGGGATAGGCAAAATAAATGCCTGCGGTGCGCTCTGGCGAGAAAGACTGTGCGCTTATGGCCGTGACGAACATCGATAAAAAGGAAGATATGAGCCATTTCATCATGGTTAGTAGCTTTTTCGTGCAAAGATAGCGATTATTTGCTGAATTCTTCGTAAATTTGCTGAAAAATTTCTATCTTCTATCCATGAAGAGCTCGCTGCGCCTCATCCATTTACCGCTGTTGCCTGTTGCCATCTTGCTGATTGTGATCATCGTTGTCATCAGGATGACAAGTCCTGACGACCAGCGTGTGGCTGACGGCCAGTGGACGGAGGCGGTGGTGGCCTCAGTTCCTGTGGACAAACCGAAGACGCTGCAGATTTTCCTATTGCTTACCGAAACGGGAGAACGACGTCGCTGCTACATCTGGAAAGATGAGCGCAGCCTGCAGCTTAAAGCAGGCGACAACCTAAAGGTACGCATCAGCGACGGACAGTTTGTGCGCTATGACGGCTGGCAACGGGGCGGCGACGGCTGGAACAATATCAGTCACCTGCAGCGCCTACGTGTCAAAGCCTTGATGCTGCGTGAGCACCTGCTGAAACGCCTGCATGTGAATAACGATGACGACGAGGCGCAGGCGCTGATAGCCGCGATGGTGCTGGGCGACAAAAGTGCGCTGACGCCAGAGCTGCGCAACCGCTATGCCGTGACAGGTGCCTCGCATGTGCTGGCGCTGAGCGGTCTGCACCTGAGCATCATCTACCTGCTATTGACGAGGCTGACGCTGGGCCGGCGGCGCTCATGGCTGACGATGGGGTTGGTGTTACTTGCCATCTGGGGCTATGCCTTGCTGACAGGACTGCCCACGAGCCTTGTCCGTGCTGCCACGATGATTACCGTCTATTCGCTCTTCTCGCTTGGCGGGCGACACCATGCATCGCTCAATGTACTCTGCTTTACCGCCATCATCATGCTGCTCGCAGACAGCAGCGCCCTCTTCGACGTGGGCTTCCAACTGTCGTTCATGGCTATGCTGGGCATCCTGCTGTTCACACCGCTGATAGATTCGTGGTTTTCGGCACGCTGGCGTATGGAGCACCGCATCGCCGGCTGGCTTCTCAGCCTGATAACTGTTTCAGTGGCAGCACAGATGGGCACAGCGCCACTCATAGCCTATTACTTCGGGCGTTTCTCCACATGGTTTCTTGTCACCAACCTTCTGGTCATTCCGCTCGTTACGTTCATTCTCTACACAGCAATCATAGCGCTTGTCTTTCCCCCCATTTCCACCATTACTGTAAGCATTGCTCACGTGATGAACAAAGCATTAGACACCATCAGCACATGGCCACTTGCCAGCGTGGAGGGCCTTCACCCCTCTGTGCTGCAAGTGGCCATGTGCTATGTCGTTGTGGCGGCTGTCTATGTGCTGCTTACATATAGCCGAGCCAGCGCAAGATATCGTTGAGGTTGGCCACCACCATCAAAAGGACGAGGATGCCGAAGCCCACGTACTCGGCACGAATCATGAATTTCTCCGAGGGCTTGCGTCCTGTTATCATCTCGTAGAGCAGGAACAGCACGTGTCCACCGTCCAAGGCAGGGATGGGCAGGATATTCATGAAGGCGAGGATAATCGACAGGAACGCCGTCATCTCCCAGAAGCGGTGCCAGTCCCACACCTCGGGGAAAAGGCTGCCGATGGCACCGAAGCCGCCGAGCGACTTTGCGCCCTCGCTGGTGAAGACGTACTGCATGTCGCTGACATAGCCACAGAGCTTATGCCAGCCATAGCCGATACCTGCAGGAATACTCTCAAAGAAACCATACTTAAACGTTGTCGGCTCATACAGCTGCACGGGGAAGAAGCCCAGCTTCAGGTCGGCAGAGAGGGTCGTGGCGATGGTGTCGTAACGGCAATAGAGGCTGTCGTTCAGCGCTTCTTCTGTAGCCACATGAGCCAAGACGACCTCCACCTGACGCACCTTCATGCTGTCGGCAGGCTGAGCCTCTAATACGTCACGCAGACGGGCAATCTCATCCTGGAACTGGTTGTAGGATGCTATGGCCTTGCCATTGATGCTTACGATGGTATCGCCAGGCACCATGCCAATCTCGGCAGCTGCTGTTCCCGGAATGACGCTGTCGGCCACAGCGGGCAGCCACACACGCATAAACATCGGCGTGGCCTTGAACATATTGAGCAGGTTAAGGTCGGCAGACTCGGGGATATTGATGGTAAAGGGCTGGCCGTTGCGCAAGACGTTCACCTGACGGGCCTTCGAGATCTGGCGGAACAGGTCGTCGTCCCATTTCTTTAGCGGGCCGCGGTCGGTACTGACCAGCACGTCGCCGTCCTGGAAGCCCAGGGCCTTTGCCTCGCTGTTGAACTCCATGCCGTGGGTCATCTTCTCGACGGGCACGTAGGTCTCACCCCAAGTGAACAGAATCATGGAATAGATGAACAAAGCGAGCAGGAAATTCACCAGAACGCCGCCAATCATAATCAGCAGGCGCTGCCACGTAGGCTTGGTGCGGAACTCCCAGGGGTGTGTCTCCTCCGAGAGCTTCGTGTTCGTCTCGTCAATCATGCCGTCGATGGCGCAGTAGCCACCCAGGGGCAGCCAACCGAGGCCATACTCCGTGCCTACATACTCCTTCTCCTTCTTCGTAATCTTGTTGCCCTCCTTGTCTTCCTCTTCCACCTCCTTCTCGGGCACCACCTCGGGCTTTAGCTTCAGCAACCGGCGCACCCAGTTGTCGTAGGTGCTCATGATGTGGAATTTCGGGTTGAAGAACAAATAGAACTTGTTCACCCTGACCTTGAAAATCTTGGCGAAGGTGAAGTGGCCCAGCTCGTGCAGCAATACGAGCAGCGAGATGGCCAAGAGGAACTGTAACAGTCTTATCAGAAATACTTCCATGAAATTTTCGTTATATCGTTATTACGTTGTTTCGTTATTACGTTATTTCGAAGTCATCTCAGCAGCCCTGTAGCTATCCGCCTTGCCTCTGCATCGGTTTCAACGTAGACGTCGTAGTCGGGCGTGGCGCTGAAGGTGGCCTTCTGCATGGTAGTGGCGATGATGTCGGCCATCTGGGGGAACGTGCAGCGGTCTTCGAGGAAGGCACGGTTGACTATCTCGTTGGCGGCGTTGACAATGCAGGGCATGTTGCCACCCGCCTTGATGGCCTCGAAAGCCAGCGCCAGGCAGCGGAATTTTTCCAAGTCAGGCTCGAAGAACTCCAGCTTCTGCGCAGCAAAGAGGTCCAGCTTGTTACCACTCAGCGGCAGCCTGCGTGGAAACGACAGCGCATACTGAATGGGCAGGCGCATATCGGGCACGCCCAGCTGAGCCTTCACGCTGCCGTCGTGGAACTGCACGGCTGAGTGCACGATGCTCTGCGGATGCACCAGCACCTGTATCTGCTCAGGTTCGACACCGAAGAGCCACTTCGCCTCAATCACCTCAAAGCCCTTGTTCATCATCGTGGCCGAGTCGATGGTAATCTTCGCACCCATGTCCCACGTGGGATGGCGCAGGGCGTCGGCCTTCGTCACCGCAGCCAGCTGCTCGGCAGGCATCAGGCGGAACGGGCCGCCGGAGGCCGTCAGCAATATTTTCTCGATGGGATTCTCGTCCTCGCCCACCAGACTCTGGAAGATGGCAGAGTGCTCGCTGTCGACGGGCAGGATGCTGACGTGATACTGCTGCGCCAGCTGCAGGATGAGGGCACCGGCCACCACCAGCGTCTCCTTGTTGGCCAGGGCGATGGCCTTGCGCGCCTTGATGGCGTGGATGGTGGGCGACAAGCCCGCAAAGCCCACCATGGCCGTGAGCACCATGTCGATGGGCTCGGCCTCAACAATCTCGTCCAGTGCCTTCGCGCCTGCATACACCTTCACGTCAGGCATATCGGCCATCAGGCTTTTCAGCTCGTCGTAGCGCTGCTCGTTGGCAACGACCACGGCGGCGGGATGGAATTGATGGGCCTGCTCGGCCAGCAGCTGCACCTTGTTGTTGGCAGTGAGGCAGTATACCTCATAGAGGTCGTTGTGCTCTTCGATGACCTGCAGGGCCTGCGTGCCGATGCTTCCAGTGGAGCCCAAAATGGCTATCTGTCGTTTCATTGACTTCGATTTTGCAAAATTCGGGCGCAAAATTACTAAAAACAAACGACATAGCGACAGTTCATACCGATAAAAAAAGTAAAACAAGTTGTTTTACTGGAAAAAGGACGCTCCGCATGAAAAAATACAGGCTCTATTTTTTGTAAAACAACTTGTTTTACTTTTTCCCTAAAGCAACTCTACAAAACTGCGGGTCAGCTGAAAGGACTGCGCGGCCACCTGGCTCCAGAAGTCGTGATACTGCGAGGCGTGGCTGTCGCGCAGGGGTATGTCGCTGATGACACGGAAAGAGATGAACGGCACCTTGTTGACATAACAGGCGTGGGCTATGGCAGCCGACTCCATGTCGACGGCAAGTGCCTCTGGGAAATGACCAACGATGGCCGACATCTTTTCCTTCGAATCCACAAACCAGTCGCCTGTGACGATAAGGCCATGATGAATAGTGGCGTGAAGAGCCTGTTCTTCACACTTTGTTTTCAGCTCTTCACTTTTGCGAAGCAGATACGGGTCGGCCTTGAAGCGGGCGGGCAAGCCCTGCACCTGGCCAAAGGTGAGCGAGCCGTCTTCCGCATGACCGCAGTAGACGTCATGGTATGACGTCTCGGCACTCACCACCACATCCTTGATGTTCACACCGTCGCCGTTGCCGCCGGCACAACCGGACGAGATGATGCAGTCGGGTCTATGCGCGTTGATCATGCGCTGCACGCCTAAGGCTGCATTCACCTTGCCTATGCCGCACTTTTCCACAATTACCTGACTGTCGTTGAACACTTGGCGCAATTGCTGCAGCTCGCGGTCCATGGCTACAATAATACCTATCTTCATTTTTTTCTTTTTTGGATTTTCTGATTCTCGGGAACATTCGCCGCATACGCAGCAGGTGGTGTGTAACCGAGCCACCGGCTATAATGAGCGTCACGGCCACGATGATAAGCACCATGCCCAAGGCGAGACGCGGCGTCAGCGGCTCACTGAAGAGTGTTACGGCAAAGAACACGGCGGTGACTGGCTCCAACGCACCCATTATCGCTACAGGTGTACTGCCCACGCGCTGGATGGCACTGCTGGTGCACAGCAGCGACAGCGCCGTGGGGAACAACGCCATGGATACTGCCGACAGCCAGAGCCAGGGGTGCCCGTTCAGCACTTCCACGGTATGCCATTCAAAGCGGAAGGCAAAGAGGAAAAGCCCAAAGACAATGACGTAGAGCGTGAGCTTTAGCGTGGGAATAGCCTTCATGCTTTTGCTGCCCGTCCAAACCAAATAGATGGCGTAGCTCAGTGCCGACAGCAACACCAGCAGCAGTCCTGTAAGGTTGAGTGTCTGCCCGTCGTCGCCACGGTATAGCAGGCCTACTCCGACCGATGCCAGCAGGATGCAGAGGATGGTGGTGAGCGACGGCCGCTCATGGAAGAACACAGCCATGATCAGCGTGACAAGGATGGGATAGACGAACAGCAGTGTGGAAGCTATGGCCGCACCGATGTAGGCGTAGGCCACATAGAGCGTCAACGACGACGCAGCCATGAGCAGGCCCAGAACGATGAGGGGCAGCACCTGCTGGCCTCTGAGGCCGAAGCCCCTGCCTCGGGCCACCATCATCAGCGCGAGCATCGGTATGGCGAAGAGATAGCGCAAGAAGAGTACGCTGTAGGCGTCGATGCCGGCCGACAGCAGCGGCAGTGCAAAGAGTGGGTTGGTGCCGTAGAACGCGGCGGCCAAGGCGCCCAGGAGATAGCCGGTATGGCGTTCTGACTTCATTGTCTTACTTTTTTCAAGATCCCTGCTGGCGGATTAGAGCGTGAGCAACCCCTCGGGCAGGCGCATGGTGATTTTCCGGCCGTCGGCATCGATTTTCACGACGAGTTCGTCGATGGCAGGAATGAGCCTGCCGTCATCCAGACAGAACAGGACGTTGGAAGTACTGTCATCCACAGAGGCGATGTGCCCCACAGTGCGGCCGCTGGCCCCGTCTACCAGTTGGAAGCCCACAAAGAAAGACCATGTGTATTCCTCATCATCACTGTCGGCCAGATGGCGGGGAAAGAAGACCTCGCAATGGGTCAGCTCGCGGGCACGTTCCACGGTGTCCACATCCTCAAATTTGACAAGGGCGGTAGTGTCGGTCTTGAAACGATAGTCTTCCATGAAAAAAGGCACCAAGATGCCATCGACCCTGAGAATGAGGTATTCTGCATCAACGCGGTCGAACACGTCGTCGTCGACCTGCATCGTCACCTCACCTTTTACGCCATGAGGTTTGCCAAGGCGGCCAATACGGTAAACGTCTTCTGGTTTTATCATGGGCTTAGGTTAAACGGGTGATTTGCGCGCCTAAGGCATTAAGACGGCTCTCAATATTCTCGTAGCCGCGGTCTATCTGCTCAATATTGTCGATTCTACTGACGCCCTTGGCGCTTAGCGCAGCAATGAGCAGCGCTATGCCGGCGCGGATGTCGGGACTGCTCATGCGTCCGCCCTTTAGCTGCATTTTCCTGTCGTGGCCCACGACAACGGCGCGATGGGGGTCGCAGAGAATAATCTGTGCGCCCATGTCGATGAGCTTGTCAACGAAGAACAGGCGGCTCTCGAACATCTTCTGGTGGAAGAGCACACTGCCGCGTGCCTGTGTGGCCACGGTGATGAGCACGCTCAGCAGGTCAGGCGTCAAGCCTGGCCAGGGGGCGTCGGCCAGCGTCATGATACTGCCATCTACAAACGACTGTATCTCGTAATGGCGCATACGCGGAACGAACAAGTCGTCGCCCTCCTCCTTCACCTTGATACCCATGCGTCGGAAGGTGTTGGGGATGATACCAAGGTTTTTGAGCGACACGTCCTTAATCCTGATGCCATCGCCTACCATGGCGGCCATGCCGATGAAGGAGCCTACTTCAATCATGTCGGGCAGTATGCGGTGCGACGTACCGTGCAGAGAGGGTACGCCGTGTATGGTCAGCAGGTTGGAAGCAATGCCGCTGATGCGTGCACCCATGCTGTTGAGCATACGGCACAACTGCTGTACGTAGGGCTCACAGGCAGCATTATATATGGTGGTGGTGCCGCTGGCCATGACAGCGGCCATGATAATATTGGCCGTTCCCGTGACCGAGGCTTCGTCGAGCAGCATGTAAGACCCCTTTAGGTTAGAGGGGTGAGAGGTGAGAGGTGAGGAGTTAGAGTTTGGAGAAAGAGCGCTGATTTCATAGACTCCACGCTCGGGCATGGGGTTGAAGTGTGCCCCCAGACGCTCAAAGCCCAGGAAGTGGGTGTCAAGGCGCCGCCGTCCGATTTTGTCGCCACCGGGCTTGGCAATGACCGCCTTGCCCATACGCGCCAGCAACGGTCCGATCATCATCACCGAGCCGCGCAGCTGCGCACACTTCTTGACGAAGTCGTCGCTCTCCAAGTATTCAAGGTTGAGCTGGTCGGCCTGAAAGACCAACCCTCTTGTCTCTCCCTGCAGGGGGTGAGTCTTCACGCCAATTTCTCTCAGCAGCTCAATGAGGTTGTTGACGTCGCGGATGTTAGGTATGTTGCTGATGGTGACAGGCTCGCTGGTCAGCAGCGTAGCGCATATCACCTGCAGTGCCTCGTTCTTCGCTCCTTGCGGCGTAATGGTTCCGCTAAGCGTATGGCCGCCTTCTATGATAAAAGATGCCATCCGTTACTTCTTCTTCTTTCCTTTTTTATTTGTGGAAGGCAGCTCATCTGACGGAACGAAACGCTCGAAGGTAAAGGAGTCTAAGTCCAGCTGAATGATTCCATCGGTGTATCGGGCCAGGTCGTCGGCCACCTTTGCATCGTCCATGGAGCCATGGCCCCAGAGCACGAGGTCGCGCTTCATCTGGTTGGCTGTGTAGCAGGCCAGCTGGTCGCGCTCCTTGCCCGCAGGCATTTGCTTCAGACGGTCCCACAACTCTTCCACCAGCCGTCCGTAATGACGCAAGTTGATAGTGGTGGCGGGACGTGCCATCGGGTCGGGCCTGTTGCGAATGTGCTCAGCCTGGCTTACGTCATAGGGCCAGTCGATGTCAAGCTGCTTGTTGCTCATCAGGTACAGATGGTCCCAAAGGGTCTGCTGGTATCCAACGTTCTCGCGTATCTGCGGCACCTTCGTCTCCATCATCTTCACGATGGTCTTGGCACAGCGCAGACGCTCGTCGCGCGAAGGAAGACTGACAGCATAGTCTACCATCTTTTGAATCTCGCGCCCATATTCGGGCATCAGCAACGTCTGACGTTGCGTATTGTAGTCTAATCCGTCGATATTCATTTTCCTTCTATATAAGTGGGTTTTTCGAGACTTTGGCCACGAAGTCCTTCAGGTAGAAGGGCTCATAGTAGGCAACGTCCTCCGTTTGTCCGTTAAGCAGACGGCGCTCGGCCAGTGGCTGCATCCAGCGGGCCACGGGCATGATGTTTTCTATCAAGTGCGCATTGGGATGACTGATGGCATCCATACATTTTGCGGCCCCAGGGCCGAAGAAAAAGACAGGGTGCTGGTCGAGCCACGGGCGATAGGTGGCAGCATCGACCACATCGGCCTGCACACCGCGCAACGGGTGCAAGGCGCGGTCGTAGACAGCAGCGTAGACCTCCATGCGACGCGCATCAAGCATGGGGCACAGCAAAGCGTCTTCGGGCAACATGTCTCTTAGCAGCACAGGCACGCAAAGCAGTTCGAGCGTAGGGACGCTGACAAGCTTCAAGTCGCGCCCGCAGCAGATGCCCTTGGCCATCGACACACCGATGCGCAGGCCGGTATAGGACCCCGGGCCTCCGCTGACGGCCACGGCGTCAAAGGGGATGGCGTGGCTGTCGGTAAACGACATCGCCGCGTCTATCATAGTACCCAGACGCTCTGCACTGGCACCCTTCTCGGTTGTTGTGCTCTCGTCGTGGTAGATGACCTGGGAGTCCTCGCTTACGGCCACGGAGCACATCTGCGTGCTGGTCTCAATATGCAGTATGCACGACATTCTTTCTGCTTGTTTCTGTTGTTATAGGCTGCAAAGGTACGAAGAAAGCGATTAAATTCCAACTTTATTTCACTATTTTTTCTGACCGCTGCGTTTTTTTAAATCACGTCGTGGTTTTTATAGACCACGACGCAGTCTATATAAATCGCGTCATGGTTTATATAGTTTGCGTCGCGATTTAGACTTCTGGCTTGAGCCATACGGAAAGGAAAAGAAATAACTGATTTTCTTTTGCTTTTTACTCTCTTATTCGTACCTTTGCACACATGAAAAAGAAAGAGAACACGCCTCTGCATCCCTTCGCCTCAGCCATGCTGGTGTGGTACGAGCACCATGCGAGACAGCTGCCTTGGCGCGACACACACGACGCCTACAGCATCTGGCTGAGCGAGGTCATCCTTCAGCAGACGCGCATCGAACAGGGCCGCAACTACTGGCTGCGCTTCGTCGACCGCTGGCCTACGGTGGAGCAGCTGGCAGAAGCCAGCGAAGAGGAGGTGCTGCGCATGTGGCAGGGCCTGGGGTATTATTCCCGCGCGCGCCATCTGTTGGCTGCAGCCCGTCAGGTGGTGGCTATGGGCGGTTTCCCAAACACCGTAGAGGGACTGCGCCGTCTGGAAGGCGTGGGCCCCTATACCGCTGCCGCCATCGCTTCGATGGCCTTCGACGTTCCTGCCGCCGTGGTCGACGGCAACGTATTCCGTGTGCTCAGTCGCTATTTCGACATCGACACACCCATCAACAGCACGCAGGGACGACACCTCTTCGACGATTTGGCTACACAACTGTTGCCACCAGGCAAAGCTGCCGCCTACAATCAGGCCGTCATGGACTTCGGAGCCACATGGTGCACGCCGCAGTCTCCACGCTGTGCCGACTGTCCGCTGTGCGGCTCATGTCTCGCCCTGGCCCACGGCACCGTCAATCAACGACCCGTGAAAGAGCAGAAGCTGAAGGTGCAGACACGGCGCCTCGCGTACATATATATAAGATGCAAGGGGCAGATAGCCATACACCGCCGCGGCAAGGGCGACATCTGGCAGGGCTTGTGGGAGCCACTCAACATCGGCGATGCCTCTACGGTGCCGGACGGTTTTGATGCCAAAAACCGCCTTACCCTCATCAGGAAAGACGTGCGCCACGTGCTTACCCACCGCATCCTGCTGGCCGATTTCTATCTGCTGGACACCGACCAGCGGCCAACATTGCCGCCCGACTATATCTGGATCAACGAAGCCGACATTGACGGCTACGCCATACCCCGCCTCATAGAAATCCTGCTGGAATCTTTGTCAGAATGGAAAGAGAAAGAAGAAAAATAAGATTGCTTGTGTAACTTTTTTTTTTACCAATCGTCTATACAAATAGAGAGGATGAAAGAAATCAGCTTCTTCCGCACCGATATCCTGCCATTGAAGAACGAACTCTTCCGGCTGGCATTGCGCATCACTCTCAACAGAGCCGATGCCGAGGACGTAGTGCAGGAGACCATGCTGAAAGTATGGAACCGACGCGAGCAGTGGAAGGAGCTGGATAGCATCGAGGCGTTCTGCCTGACCATTTGCCGCAACGTGGCACTCGACAAGATAAAACGCGCCGACAACCAAAACACATCCCTTGAAGAGGGAGGAGGGACGGAGCACGCAGACCACTCCTACGCAGCCAACCCTGAGGAACAAGCCGTACAGCGCGACCGCGTGGAACTGGTGAGAAAGCTGGTCAACCAGCTGCCCGAGAAACAGCGCACCTGTATGCAGCTGCGCGATATGGAGGGCAAAGCCTACAAGGACATTGCACATGTGATGGGCATCACAGAGCAACAAGTCAAGGTGAACATCTTCCGAGCCCGCCAGACCATAAAACAGAGATTCCTACAAATTGAACAACATGGACTATAAGTACATTGAGCAACTGCTTGAACGCTACTTTAGCGCTGAAACAACGCTACAGGAAGAGCAGATCCTGAAAAGCTTCTTCGCCCAGGGCGTAGAGGACATGCCTCAGGAGCTGAAGCAGTATGCACCGTTGTTTACAGCATTTGACGAAAAGGACGTTCTTGGCGACGAGTTCGACAAGCGCGTGCTCTCCATGTTGCCCGCCGACGTAGTGCCCCTACAGTCCAAACAGGTCAAGGCACGCACCATCAAGCTTACCGAGCGCCTGCGTCCCCTGTTCGCCTCTGCCGCCATGGTGGCCATCCTCCTCACCGTAGGAAACGCCATCAACCAGTCTATGCGCCATGACAACACATGGACAGACATGGACGAATATGCCAACATCAAGGCTGACAGCCAAGGACCCGACGTAGCTTACGGCCAAGTGAGCGACACGCTGACGTTAGCCAAGGAGGAATTACCGATAGCCGTGCCTGTCGACACGCTGTTGGGCAATAACATGGATTAAAAATAACTAATATATTTCTATGCTTTCTCTATAATATATCATTTAGGATTAAAACACAACTCAAAGCTGCGAAGCTTCACATTTTTCCAAGAAGAGCAAGAGCCGACGGTCAAGCGCGACCCTCGGCTCTCTCTCATTCTGACACCTTAGTTTTTACGTGAAATGTTTGGCTGTCTCGAAAACAATTCGTATTTTTGCATCAAACTATACAGGAAACATGAAAAAACTTCTCTCACTGCCGCCCAATCTGGTGCAGAAAGGCACACGGAGCGTCACCGTATTCCATGATATTACCGGCCTCAGTGCCAACGAGTTCTTCTGCACCTGCGACCCCGAAGGGCACCGTGTGGGCAGTGGCGGCGGCACGGCCTGGCTGCTGTGGCAGGCATTCTTAAATGAAGAAGCGGCTGCTGCCGTTCCATCAGGTGAAGGTATGGCAACAGCTTCACTCTTCAACGACTGGCTGTCGAAAGAGAAGCGCATCCTGTTACACGCCGGTGGACAGAGCCGCCGTCTGCCGGCATACGCGCCCTCGGGAAAGATACTGACACCTGTGCCTGTACTACGCTGGGAGCGTGGGCAGCGCCTTAGCCAAGACCTGCTGTCATTGCAGCTGCCACTCTATGAACGCATTATGCAGATGGCACCGCAGGGGCTGAACACGATGGTGGTGAGCGGCGACGTGCTCATCCGCGTTGGCGGCGACAGACCGTCGCTGCCACCCGTGCCAGAGGCTGACGTGGTGTGCTATGGCCTCTGGCTAGACGCCAGCGTGGCACAGCATCACGGTGTCTTCATCGCCAACCGTCAGACACCGCAGGTTCTGAAGAAAATGATGCAAAAGCCGTCAGTAGAACAACTCAACGGGCTACAGCGCCAGCACTACTACCTCACCGACATCGGCATCTGGCTGCTCAGCGACCGTGCCGTCCGGCTGTTAATAAAGAAAAGCCTCACCCCCAACCCCTCTCCCAAGGAGAGGGGAGTAAATACCTTTGCCGCTGAGGAAATTCCTCCCCTCTCCTTGGGAGAGGGGTTGGGGGTGAGGCTTTACGACCTCTATTCCGACTTCGGCCGTGGCCTTGGCACTGACCCTGAGCTCGACGACGCGGAGCTGAAAGAGCTGTCGGTAGCCATCGTGCCGCTGACGGGCGGCGAGTTCTATCATTTTGGCACCTCTTCGGAGATGATTTCCTCGACAGTGCGCCTGCAGAACGTCGTCTCCGACCAGCGCCGCATCATGCACCACGACCGGAAGCCGCACCCATCCATTTTTGTGCAGAATGCCATCACCCACTGCACATTCACAGAACAGAACACTAACATCTGGGTGGAGAACAGCTGGCTTGGCCCGCAATGGCGGCTGACACACGACAACATCGTGACAGGCGTGCCCAAAAACGACTGGCAACTGACGTTAGAGCCTGGACAGTGCCTCGACATCGTTCCTATCGGCACCGACCAATACGTGATACGTCCCTATCACATCGACGACCGCTTCGACGGCGCCGAGCAGCAGCGCCCGCAGTTCCCCGTACTAAAACTCAACGAGATAGAGCCTTGGCTCATTTCTCACCTCACACCTCACACCTCTCACCTCTCACCTCTCACCTCACACCTCCTAAGTGCTGAGCAAATATCTGCACAGGCAAATCTTGAGCGTCTTTTCGACCAGCGCCGCCGCTTCCGCTGCGACAACTGGCCCGCCTTAGCACGCAACTGGCAGCACAGCGTGTTCTACCAGCTGGACTTGGACGATGCCGCTCGCGACTTCCGTCAGAACGGTATCGCATGGCCACCGGCACTGTCTGCCGATGCCCCGCTTATGACACGCATACACGACGCCATGTTCCGCAACGACAGCCAGCAGGCCTTTGCTTTACTGCGCCAGGGAATCATCGACGACATCGTAGCCCAGAAACAGCAGCCGCAACTGGCCGTGCAGACCGATCAGATAGTGTGGGCGCGCAGTCCGGTGCGCATTGACATTGCCGGAGGATGGACAGACACCCCACCCTATTGCCTGCTGGAGGGCGGCAGCGTCGTCAACCTGGCCATCGAACTGAATGGCCAACAGCCCCTGCAAGCCTACGTCAAACCGTCGGCACAGCCGCACATCATCTTGAGGAGCATTGACCTGGGTGCTACAGAAATTGTAACCACCTATGACGAACTGCTGCAATACAACCGTGTAGGCTCGCCGTTCTCCATCCCTAAAGCTGCACTTGCCTTGGCAGGCTTCGCTCCAGAGTTCGCCGCCCGACATTATGCATCCTTAGAGGAGCAACTGAAAGACTTTGGCTGCGGCATCGAACTGACACTGCTCTCGGCCATCCCCGCAGGCAGCGGACTGGGCACCAGCTCCATTCTTGCCGCCACCGTGCTTGCCGCCGTTGGCGACTTCTGTCATCTGACATGGGACAAGAACGAGATAGGACGCCGCACACTGGCTTTGGAGCAGCTCCTTACCACGGGTGGCGGATGGCAAGACCAATTTGGTGGCATTCTGCCTGGCGTGAAACTGCTGCAGACTGCCGACGGCTTCACACAACTGCCCTTGGCTCGCTGGTTGCCCACCGACATCTACACACAGCCGGAATACCGACAGTGTCACCTGCTCTACTATACCGGCATGACACGCACAGCCAAGCAGATACTGGCAGAAATCGTCAGGCGCATGTTCCTGAATGAAGGACGACAACTGGACATTCTGCGACAGATGAAAAACCATGCCGCCGAAATGTTCGACGCCATACAGAGACAAGACTTCAGACTGATGGGACAGCTTGTGGGGCGTACATGGCAGCAAAACCAGCTCATCGATAGCGGCACCAACCCTGAGGCCGTCAGACGCCTCACAGAACTGGTCGACGACCTCTGCCTTGGCTACAAACTGCCCGGCGCGGGCGGCGGCGGCTATCTCTACATGGTGGCCAAAGACCCCGATGCGGCCGCACGCATCAAGCAGATACTGACAGCCAACCGTCAGCATCCCAACGCCCGATTCGTTGACATGACACTCTCGGCTACGGGACTGCAAGTGAGCCGTAGCTAATCTCTGCTCAGAAAAAGTAACTGATAAACAGAAAAAAGCAGCTTGGAATGAAATCATCCGAGCTGCTTTTTTTGAGAGCCTCTTGTCGGATTCGAACCAACGACCCCGAGATTACAAATCACGTGCTCTGGCCAACTGAGCTAAAGAGGCGGGGTGGGCAAGCGGTCTGCATCGCGCCGCTACAACCAAGTGCCTTTGCTACGTTCCCGTCCTGGAGGATTCCTCAGGAGCTGGCCGTACAGGACTTGCCCATGTTTCTTTCAAAGCATTGCTGCTTCTTAAGCGGGTGCAAAGTTACATATTTTAAGTGACATGAGCGGTGAGAAAAGCGAAAAATGTTTCATTTTTTAACTAATTTTTTGAAGCAAGCGCTCCTTATGTGCTGGAAAATGAGTAATTTTGCAGCCGTAAAGACATACTTATTTATTTTTGTCACCTTGACCGCACCGGAATACATACAATTGCGGGCATTTGCCCGTTATGACGGCCTTATATTGTTCGTCCTCTGGCTCATCAGCTTTATTTTCTATATTATTGGCTTCAAATGGCCCTTTCTGGGAATAGCGGCTTTGGTAACAGCCTTGATGACGCCTTCATGGACCTTCCGCTTGGTTCGTCGCTACCGCGACAAGGCGCTGAGCGGCATCATCTCCTTCCGCCGCGCATGGGCCTATGTCGTCTTCCTGTTCTTCCACGCCAGCCTGCTCTTTGCCATAGTCCAATTCGTTTACTTTTCTTTCATAGACAAGGGTTTTTTCCTGGGTCAGATGGCGCAGATGCTCAACGACCCTGCCACAGCACAGGCCATGCAGCAGATGGGACTGGGCACGACATTAAGCCAGGCCATAAGCGAGTTCAACCAGATACGCCCCATTGACTTGGTGCTGAACATCATGACCACCAACATTCTCATTGGACTTATTCTCGGACTGCCTATCGGTCTCATAGCCCGACGCAAAGAGGCTATAAGCGACAAATAATAAAAGACAAGAAATATGGATATATCTGTTGTCATTCCCCTTTACAACGAAGAAGAGTCCATTGGCGAACTGTTCCACTGGATAGAGCGCGTCATGGACGCAAACAAGTTTAGCTATGAGGTCATCTTCATCAGCGATGGCTCTACTGACCGCTCGTGGGAAATCATTGAAGAGCTGCACAGCCTGTCGCCCTGCGTAAAAGGAATCAAGTTCCGCCGCAACTACGGCAAGAGTCCTGCTCTCTACTGCGGCTTTGCCGAAGCACAGGGCGACGTGGTTATCACAATGGACGCCGACCTGCAGGACTCGCCCGACGAGATTCCCGAGCTCTACCGCATGATCAGGGAGGAGAAATACGACGTTGTCAGCGGCTACAAGCAGAAACGCTACGACCCACTGTCGAAGACGCTGCCCACCAAGCTCTTCAACGCTACGGCCCGTAAGGTGAGCGGCATCAAGAACCTGCACGACTTCAACTGCGGCCTGAAGGCCTACCGCCGCGACGTGGTGAAGAACATCGAGGTGTACGGCGAGATGCACCGCTACATCCCCTATCTGGCCAAGAACGCCGGCTTCGACCGCATCGGCGAGAAAGTGGTGCAGCATCAGGCCCGCAAGTATGGCACGTCGAAGTTCATGGGCTGGAACCGCTTCGTCAACGGCTATCTTGACCTGCTTACCCTCTGGTTCCTCAGCACCTTCGGCAAGAAGCCCATGCACGTGTTCGGCTTCATTGGTTCCCTGATGTTCTTCATTGGCTTCGTAGCCTTTGTCATCGTCAGCATCAGCAAGTTCATGGGCAAGATATACATTACCGACTCGCCCTACTTCTACATTGCTCTCACCATGATGATCCTGGGCACGCAGCTCTTCCTCACCGGCTTCGTAGCCGATCTCGTCAGCCGCTCCTCAGCTAACAGAAATGACTACCAGATAGAAGCGACCTTCGGTCTAAATGATAAATGAAAAATGAAAAATGAAAAAGAATGTACAATGAAACATCAGCTGCCATACTTAAGGTTTGGCAAACTGCTGGGTTTATCATTTATCATTTATTATTTATTATTTAGCGTAAGCGCCTGCTCCAGCATCGACTGCCCAGTGCAGAACACTGTAGCCACGAAATACGCCATCATGGGCGCAGACGGACAAAGCACCAAGCTGGCCGATACACTCTTTATCTGGACGAAGCGAGCCGACGGCCGCGACACGCTGCTCAACCGAGGCGTCGGACTGAGCGACTTCTCGCTGCCCGTCAGCTACACCAACCCCGAGGACACACTTATCTTTTATATTATAGACAGCTACCACCAGCAGACACTTGACACGGTCTTCCTGAAAAAGAATGACATACCGCACTTCGAAAGCGTGGACTGCGCTGCCCACTTCTTCCACTACCTCACTGACGTGCGCTCCACGCACGACGGCATAGACAGCATCAACATTGCCAACCCGCACGTGAACTATGACCAAAGATACACGCATCTCAACATCTACTTCAAGCAGCGCTATTAGACTTCGGTCAAGGTTTGGCAGGCTGCTTGCTCTATCATTTGTCATTTGTCATTTCGCATTTAGCATCAGTGCCTCCGCACAAGGTTTCCTGAAATGGCAGACTGACAGCGTGCCATTGTTCCGTGGCGTGGCCGTCGGATTCGACTTGGCCGGTGCCGCGCAGCGCGTGTTTGGCGACTACGGGCAATACGAGGTGATGGCGCGCATCAACCTGCATGACCAATACTTCCCCACCGTTGAAGTGGGCTATGGCGAGGCAAGACACGACAATGACATTGTCACCGGCAACACCTACCACACCCGAGCTCCTTATTTCCGCATCGGAGCCGACGTGAACCTGCTGAAGAAAAAGCATACGGGCAACCGCGTCTTCGCAGGTCTGCGCTATGGATACACGTCCTACAAAGTCGACATCGAGCGACAGCCATTTCCTGATCCGATCTGGCTGTGGGACACCAGCTACGGTGTCAAAGACGAGCCTTGCTACCAGCACTGGGCCGAGGTGCTCTTAGGCGTCGAGGCCAAGGTGGCCGGACCGCTACACTTGGGATGGAGCGCACGCTATCGCCGCCGCATTGCCCACGATGACGGAATAACGGAAAAGACATGGTACGTACCCGGATACGGAACGCAGGAGAGCACGCGCCTTGGCTATACGTTCAACATCATCATCGATATTTGATTTTAAGTTTGAGGTTTGAGAATTGAGATTTGTAGTTTGAGATGAAAGGGAAATCACTTTATTGGCAGGTACCCTTGCTAGTACTTCTTGTCGTAGGCACCTTCTTCATCGCAAGGCAGAACAGGAAAGAGAGGCTGGCCGAACAACAGCAGAGCATCTACCAACACGATGAGGGAAAAGTATTCGGCACTTTTTACCGCGTCACCTATCAGGCACCGAACAGCTTGAAGAGCAGCATCGACGAAGCCCTGACGCAAGTTGACGGCGAATTCTCGATGTTCAACGAACATAGCACCGTGGCCGCCATCAACCGTGGCGAGAGTCCGTCGCGCAGCACAATGTTCAACGAGGTTTACAAGCTGGCGCATCAGGTGACGGCCGACACCGACGGTGCCTTCGACATCACCGTAGCGCCACTGGTCAACGCGTGGGGCTTCGGCTTCAAGAACGAGCAACTGCCCACGCCAGAACAGGTGGACAGTCTGCTGAAGATACGCAATCAGATGGACTTCAGTGCCGTCGCCAAAGGCTATGGCTGCGACATGGTGGCACGCGCCTTAGAGACTCACGGCGTGACGAACTATATGATAGAGATTGGCGGCGAGGTGGTGACACGTGGCCTCAACCCTCAGCAGCAACAATGGAAGATTGGCGTGAGCAAGCCGACTGAAGAAACCCTGCCACAGGACGGCAATGAGCTGCAGGCCATTCTCAGTGTCAACAATGCTGCCATGGCCACCAGCGGAAACTACCGCAACTTCTACTATAAAGGCGGACGGAAATATGCTCATACCATCGACCCGCGCACAGGCTATCCGGTGCAGCACGAGCTGCTCTCAGCCACTGTCCTTGCCCCATGTTGCGCCGTGGCCGATGCCTATGCCACTGCTTTCATGGTCTTGGGATTAGACAGCGCCCGTATGGTCTTGCAGCGTCACCCCGAGATGCAGGCCTACCTCATCTACACCGATGCCGACGGACACCTGACCGAGTGGCACACGCCCTCCTTGCAGTTCACCACCCCTTAACCTTCTACATTCCACCCTCCGCCATCCACCCATTATGACCCTCCAACTCTACGACCACCTGCTACGCTTCCAGCTCTTCCAGGGTCTCAGCCGTGGTGAACTTTTACAGATGGCGGGCAACACCAAGTTCGGATTCAGGAAAGAGGAGAGTGGCGCCACCGTAGTTCGCGAAGGCGACGACTGCCGTCAGTTACTTTTTCTTGTCAGCGGCGCGATGCAACTTACCACACACAGTGAAGACGGCACCTACCGCTTAGTGGAGCGCTTGGCTGCGCCTTGGCTGCTACAGCCCGACGTGCTCTTTGGCATCACACCGCGCTACAGTGGCACCTACATCACGCTGGAACCATGTCACTTCATCACACTGTCTAAGGATGAAGTGCTGCGCCTTACCGACGATTTTCTCATCATTCGTCTCAACCTGATGAACATGCTGTCTACGATGGCGCAGAAGCGCAACCGCCAGCCCTGGCGTCGCGTGCCGACAACGCTTAACGAGCGCTTCGTCCGTTTCGTCATGGACCACAGCATCTACCCGGCCGGAACAAAGACACTACATATCCTCATGACGCGCCTGGCAGCAAATATGAATGACAGCCGTCTCAATATCTCGCGGATGCTCAACCGCTTGCAAGCCCATGGTCTCATCGAGCTGCACCGAGGCAGCATTGTCATTCCCTCCTTAGAGAAACTGGCCACACTCCATTGACATAAATCAAAAATCTTTACAACAATAATTAAAACGAACAGGCAGCGCTCTCGGCTCTGCCTGTTTTTTCTTACCTTTGCAGTAGTAGTCGTGAGACTGCGCATTATTCATTAGGTTAGTAGTTAATAGATTTAAGGTAAAGATTATGTTATTAGAATCTCCGGCTACCGTGGCCTATCTGCCACAAAGCCGGGAAAGCGTGCGGGGTGAGTGATTCATACCGCACGCTTTTTGATGCGTATGCCGAGCGTGTCGGCATCAAAGACCACATCGCTGCCCTCTTCGACGAAGCCCTTCAGTGTGCCATCGTCGGCCAGTTCGCGTGGCGTGCCTATGGCTAACGTACCGTCTTGCTGCATCAGCCACAGACGGTCAGCCACCTGCAGGGCAAGCTCTAAGTCGTGGGTAGAGAGAAAAACCGTCTTCTGCTGCTCTCGGCAGATACGTCTCAAAAGTAACAGCATATCCACCTTCGATGGATAGTCAAGAAACGCTGTCGGCTCATCCAACAGGATGATGCTGGTCTGCTGTGCCAAGGCCTTGGCTATCATCACCTTCTGACGCTCGCCGTCGCTTAGTGTCGACACCAGCCTGTCGGTCAGCGAAGTCAGACCAACCATTTCTATGGCGCCCTTCACCACATGCTCATCACTACTAGTCAGATTTCCCCAAAATCCAGTGTAAGGCGAGCGCCCCATGGCCACCATCTCCCACACCGTCATCTGCTGCACGTCGGGCCGCTCTGTCAGCACTACGCCTATCTGCCGGGCCAGTTCCTTCGAGCTATAGTCCTGCTGCGGGCGTCCGCCAATGCTTATACTTCCACCTAAACAGGGTTGAAAGGCTGCCAGCGTGCGCATCAACGTCGACTTGCCTGCACCATTGCGGCCCAACAGGCAAGTCAATTCTCCCTGACAAATACTGGCCGTGATGCCCTGTTTTACCATCCTCACGCCTTGGCGTGTCCTATAACCGATGCTGACATCTGTCAGCCTTACAGTTTCCATGTTATTCATCATTGTCATGATCTTTGCTTGATGCGAATCATCTCTTGATTAAGCGTTCTTTTGATTAAAAGAGCGGGAATTGATGAGATTCCTGAAGGTCTCCAGATAGCCTTCGGGCACGTGGATGATTTCCTCGCCAATATAGATGCAGTCGTTGCGGTCTACTTTCTTGATTTTGTCAACGGCAATAATATACGACCGGTGGACTCTCATAAATTTGGATGGCGGCAGCATCTCTTCTACGATCTTCATCGTGAGGTGGGTAATCAGCGGCTTGGGCTGGTTGTCGAGATAGAAAAGCACATAGTCTTTCATTCCGCTGACATAGACAATACTGTCGATGCTGATATTCTGCCACTCGCCGTCGACACGTATGAAGACGGTGTTGAGCTCTTTGCTCTCTACAGGAGGGACAAAGAGCTTCCTGGCCTTCTCAACGGCCGACAGGAACTTGTTATACCGGATGGGCTTCAGCAGGAAATCGACAGCATTTACCTCATAGCTCTCAAAGGCAAATTCCTTGAAGGCCGTGGTAAAGACGATGCGTGTCTGTTCGGGCAGACTATGCGCCAACTCCATACCGTCGATATTCGGCATCTGAATGTCAAGCAGCACCAAGTCGGGCTTCTGCTGCTTGATGGCATTTACGGCGGTGATAGAGTCTGTATACGAAGCCAGCAGTTGCAGTTCCGGGGTCTTCTCTACATACGACTCCAGCAATCGCACTGCCAATGGTTCGTCGTCGACGATAATGCAAGTCATGGATATTTACTATTTGACGATTTACGATTTACTATTTTCTGCGCTCAATGATCAATGGTCAATAAAATCTTAACGTGATAGATATTCTCAGGAGTGATGGTCTGCTCCCAGGTATAGCGACCAGGATAGAGCAAGTCCAGTCGGCGACGGGTGTTGTCGAGTCCGATGCCTGAGCCGATGCGATCCTTGGTAGGCTTAGGATTGTTGGTGTTGTCACAGGTGAATACCAGCTTTTGGTTGCCGGCCGACGGCCCATCGCTGATGCATAGCGAGATGTCGATGGTGGCTGGTGCATTGCTGTTCATGCCATGCTTGAAGGCGTTCTCAATCAGCGAGATGAACAATAGCGGCGCTATCTCGAGATGAGTGTTGACGGATGGAAAATGAAAGGTGACGACGGTATTTTCGTTGCAGCGCAGCTTCATCAGCTCGATGTAGTTCTTCATAAATTCCACTTCACCGTCAAGGGGCACCTTCGGCTTGTCGGTCTCGTACATGGCATAGCGCAGCAGGTCGCTCAGCTGCATAATGGCATCCTGAGCCTCGTCGGCATCAATCTGTGTAAGGCTCGAGATGTTGTTCAGCGTGTTAAATAGGAAATGCGGATTGATCTGATTCTTCAGCCAAGCCAGCTCTGCCTCTACCTCCTTCTGCCTCCTTTCGCTCCGTCTCATCATGTAACGGATGCTCATGGCAATGCCGATGGCCATCAGACACAACAGGAACGAGGCAATCATAAATGAGGAGTAGCCTACACGGACATCACTGGGCAGTCTGCTGAGGTCGTTGGTTATCAGGTGCAGATTACTTACGATCATCTGCGCTACATTCGCCACGCCAAACTGCCAGAATCGGCGACGGAACCACAACAGGGGTATGAAAAGGTAGAAATTCAGTAGATAGACGCCCACCATCGGGCCGAGCCAATAGACGGAAATCCATAGCGACTGCCTGACCATTTCATCATCTCCACTAAGGAGATAGCTGAAGAGTGCTGGCGAGAGCATGATGATTGACAGCAGCACCAGCTGGGCCGCCAAGAGCAAAATGTCCTTTCCTTGTATTTTCTTCATTGCTGGCAAAGTTACGAATAATTTTTGAATAAACAAAAAACTCTCCCGCATAATCACTATGCAAGAGAGCCATTACAGATAGTTATGTGGAAAACGTCATC
Source organism: Prevotella sp. (assembly GCA_024681875.1). Next base: position 3,607 of record JAILAA010000008.1, on the reverse strand, counting down.
TGTGGAAACACCATAGTCTACTTGTTAGCAACTTCCTGTTTCTGTGAGTCCGCAATCAGCTCACCCGTATTCTTCACGGTCAGGTCAAAAATATTGACATACTTGTCATACTGTTTCTCGCTGAGCAGTCTCTTCATCACAGCTTTGTGGCGATTCTGAATCTTCTCCCAAGTCTCACCTGCCTTCGAGCTGTCCTCCTGCTGATAGAAGGCCTCCATCGAGCTGGTGAACTGCGCCATAGCCGTCTTCACTGGCTCTATCTGGTTTGACGCCAGCTCCAGATAGCTACAGATACGGTTGAACGTCAGCCTGCCGTTGTTGTCATTACTCTGTGCGTTAGCACTCATTGTCATCACGAACATTGCCACGAGGGCGATCATCATCTTTTTCATGTCTTTGCTTTTTTTGATAGTTAATAATTCTTTTCTTTCTGTTTAAGACCTTCTCGGTCGATTGACCTTAGGCCTTTCTTTGTGATTACGTTGCAAAGGTAAGATGATTTCAAGCAGTAGCAAAGACAGTTTCGACGTTTACCCCTATGTGTTTCGACGTTTAGGGTAACATCGCTGTTGTCATACTTGTTTTTGATGCGATTCAGTAGATTTCCAAGGCCAGCGGCTGGCGAGACAGTAAGGAGGGCAGCGTCACCATTACCCGTCCATCCGGCGTGAGGCGGTGTTTCAGGCGCTTGCCGGTGTTAAGCATGCGGACGCCCTTCTGCGGAATGTTTACTGTCCACGAAAGCTGGAATCCCGCTTTCCCCGGGATTTCCGGGTTATCCGGAACTTCCTGGTCATCTGGCGGACAATAGATGGCATATTTACGCTTGCCGTCCTTCGACGCAGTGAACCACAGGCGGCCCTCGTGATAGTGGGGTGTGATGACGGTGCCGTAGATGGCAGCGCCGTTGGCCTTCATCCACTGTCCAATCGCGTGCAGCCGCTCCGTGGCTTCGGCATTGATCAGTCCTTCCGGCGTCGGGCCTACGCCCAGCACCATGTTGCCGCCCTTGGCCACTATCTCGGCGAGGGTGGCAATGATTTTGTTGGCCGTCTTGTAGCGGGCATTTGGCGTGTAGCCCCAGTCGTCGGTCAGTGGGATGCAGCTTTCCCAAGGATAGTCAAGCTGCTGCTCAGGGATGGTACGCTCAGGCGTCTGGTAGTTTTCGTAAGGGCCTCTGATGGTACGGTCTACAATCATAATGCCCGGTTGACAGCTGCGAGCCATGCAGGCCAACGCAGGCATGTCGATGTCCTGCCCGTAGCGCCCTGGCCACACCCAGCCGCCGTCGAGCCAGAGGATGTCTACTTGGCCGTAGTGTGTGAGAATCTCCTCTATCTGACGGTGGGTGAAGCGTTTGAACTGTTCCCACCGCTGCGGATACTGCTCCACGGGATAGTTCACGTTGCGCCCTTTCTTGGCATAGACGTCCCACCAATAGTATTGCGAGTGCCAGTCGGGCTTCGAGAAGTAGGCGCCTATCGTAAACCCTTGTTGGCGGTAGGCATCGAAGACGTGTCTTAGGACATCGCGCCGAGGGTCGTCCTTGAATGCATGGCGGGCGATGGTGTAGCCCGTCTCCTGTGAGTCATACATGCAGAAGCCGTCGTGGTGCTTCGTGGTGAAGATCATGTACTTCATGCCTGCATCGCTGCATACCATGGCCCACTGCTGCGGGTCGAACAGTGTGGGGCAGAAGGCGTCGGCCAGTCCCCAGTACCAGTCCATATACTCCTGATAGGTGCGTGTAGTATCGCGCTTGATCCACGGCTCATCGCAGATGCTCCACGACTCCACGATGCCCGGCACGGCATAGATGCCCCAGTGCAGCAGCACGCCGAACTTCAGGTCCTGCCATTCGTGCAGTTTCTTCACCACGAGCGTATCGGTGGGCCACTCATAGCCGTCGCTCTGCTCGTGTACATTCATCGTTTGCGCTGTGGCCATAGCCATCAGCAGCGTTGCCATCATAGTAAACAGCAGTCGTTTCATAGAGACATCCCTATCACATTACCGAAAAGTCTGCCGCAAAAATACAAAGTTTTTCCGAGAAAGCAAAGAAAACGAAGAAAAACATATGCGACACAAAATTTCGGCGTATAGTTCTAAATTTCAGGCCGCTTGAAATACATCATCAGATGTGACACCCTTGTAACACCCGTGACACCCTCAAAACTAGGGTGAACCACCAGTATTTACAGGCATTGTAACACCCGTGCACCCTAAAACGCGAAAAAACTATACTATACGAATTAACGTAACGTTTGACACGATACCGAGTCCCCTGCCATCCGTTTTCAAGGGGGCACCAAATCAATGCGTCCCTTGGTCAGCGAAACGTCACAGCGTCATGGCTGTGACACAGATTTCAGATATGTGTTTCTTAACGTATCAATCCATTCGGCTGCACGCTCACCATGTTTGAGGTCTTCCCCAGCCACTTCTCTTTCTGAAGTTTAATCAGCAATTCCTTATCCATAGTGCATTATAGTAAGTTGATGCCGTCGCGCAGCACATTGTCATAGAAAGGAGTGATACTACTGGCAGCCCACTCTTCTTGAGCATACATAATAGGATTAATCTGTTCGTTCAGTTGCCATCCTAACTCTACTAAAGGATAGCTTACAATGTTTTTCTAATTACTGCATCTAAAAAAGGCAAGGATTTGTTTCCTTGCCTTTTTTTGATGTGATAGCATTTTATTACAATTTCGGACCAGCCTCGACCATCGAAGAATGTTCGCTGAGGCTGTTCCTGCTTACAGCTTCGGACCAGCCTCGACCAGAGCCTTGCCGGCCTCGTTGCCCTCGTACTTCTTGAAGTTCTTGATGAAGCGGGCAGCCAGATCCTTGGCCTTCTCCTCCCACAGGTTACGATCCTGATAGGTGTCGCGAGGATCGAGAATGCCCCATGCCACGCCGTTGAGCTGTGTGGGAACCTCGAAGTCGAAGTAAGGAATCTTCTTGGTGGGAGCGTTCAGGATGGCACCGCCCAGGATGGCGTCGATGATGCCGCGTGTGTCCTTGATGCTGATGCGCTTGCCAGTGCCGTTCCAACCCGTGTTGACGAGGTAAGCCTTGGCACCGCTCTTCTCCATGCGCTTCACCAGTTCCTCAGCATACTTTGTGGGATGCAGCTCGAGGAAGGCCTGGCCGAAGCATGCGCTGAAGGTGGGCGTGGGCTCTGTGATGCCACGCTCGGTGCCGGCCAACTTAGCCGTGAAGCCAGAGAGGAAGTAATACTTCGTCTGCTCGGGAGTCAGGATGCTCACGGGAGGCAGCACGCCGAAGGCATCGGCGCTGAGGAAGATGACGTTCTTGGCCTCGGGACCGGCGCTCTTGCCGTTCACCTTCTTGGCAATCTTCTCGATGTGCTCGATGGGGTAGCTGACGCGGGTGTTCTCAGTGACGCTCTTGTCGGCGAAGTCAATCTTGCCATTCTCATCGACGGTGACGTTCTCCAGCAGGGCGTCGCGACGGATGGCGTTGTAGATGTCGGGCTCGCTCTCCTTGTCGAGGTTGATGACCTTGGCATAGCAGCCACCCTCGAAGTTGAACACACCCTCGTCGTCCCAGCCGTGCTCGTCGTCGCCGATAAGCAGGCGCTT
>JAILAA010000173.1 GCA_024681875.1 Prevotella sp. | reverse complement strand
CTACTTCATCGTGCGCCGCTTCCTGCTTTGGCAAGACCGCTACATGGGGCACATCGGTGAGTGGATAGCCGCCGTGAGCCACTTCGATGCGCTGGTGTCGATGGCCACGTTCCGCTACAACGAGCCAGCGGCCACGGATGCTGCGCTGGTGGATGCCGACGAGGTGGTTTATGAGGCGCACGGGCTCTATCATCCGTTCCTCGGCCCGAAGGCCGTGCGCAACGACTTCTCCATCACCGACCAGCACTATTACATCATCACCGGCGCGAACATGGCGGGCAAGAGCACCTTCCTACGCTCCGTCGGCATCAACTACGTGCTGGCCTGCTGTGGTATGCCCGTCTTTGCCGACAGCCTGCGCGTCTCGCTCTTCTCACTGTTCAGCAGCATGCGCACCACCGACGACCTCGCCCACGGTATCAGCTATTTCAACGCTGAACTGCTCCGCCTGCAACAGCTCATCGAGACCTGCCGGCAGAACCGCCGCACGCTCATTATCCTCGACGAAATCCTGAAGGGCACCAACTCGCTCGACAAGCTCAACGGCTCGCGCCTGTTCCTCCAATCCGTGTCGGCACTCCCCATCACGGGCATCATCGCCACCCACGACCTGGAGTTGTCGAAGATGCAGCAGGAATATCCCGATTGTTTTCACAACTATTGCTTTGAGATACGGCTCTCCGACGAAATCACCTACACCTATCGTCTCTCCGAGGGCGTGGCCCGCAATCAGAACGCCACCTATCTGCTGAAGAATATACTGAAGTCAGCATTAAGATGAAACGTCAAAGGGTATTTAGCCAAATTTCCTTTCCGACGTCACCTTTTGCTATCTTGAACTGTTATTATAGTGAATCGGTTCAAGAAAGCAAAAGTATAACTATAAAAAAGAAAAAAGAATTATGGAAGATTTTTTTGACATTTTAGTGCCTATTGCCTGCGGATGCGTGCTGCCCATTATGATCGTGTGGCTTGACATCCGCAAGAAGATGAACGAGACCAACCAGCGCACACAGATTGTGCTGGCCGCCATCGAGAAGAACCCCGATATGGACATCGAGGAACTGATGAAGAAGATTTCGCCCAAGAAGAAACTGCTGAAGGAGAAACTGCTGACGAAACTGCTGTGGGGCAGTATCATTACTTTCCTTGGTGTTGCCTTGATAGTTTTCTGCATCGTTCAGGCCTTTGTTGGTGGAATGCCAACTGCAGCCCTCCAACAATTCAGCCTAATCGGAGCAGTTCTTTCAGGCATAGGCATCGCTATCCTTGTTAATTACAACATTGGCAGGCGGATGCTCGCCAAAGAGATGGAAGCAGAGGAGCAGTTACTGGTAATGCAAGCTGAGAGCAAGTGACACGCGAGCAGTTCATCACCCTAATAGAGCGTGAGCAGGAGGCACTTCGCAGTTTCTTGCTCGCCCTCTGCTGCGGCAATAAGGGCGATGCCGACGACTTGGCGCAGGACGCGCTGGTGAAGGCTTACCTCTCGTCGGCAGGCTATCAGGACCGAGGGCGCTTCCGCTCGTGGCTCTTCATGATTGCCCACAACACGTTCCTCAACCACAGGGCAAGCCTGCGAACGGCAGCGACACTCGACGAGGCACGGACGCTCACGAGCCCCCATGCCGCCGACAGCAGTTTCGAGCACCAGAGCCTCTACCTCGCCCTGCGCACCCTGCCGCCCAAAGAGCGGTCGGCCATCACGCTCTACTATCTCAGCGGCTACGACATCAAGGAGATAGCCGCAATCACCGATGCCTCGGAGGATGCCGTGAAGAAGCAGCTCTCGCGGGGCCGAGACAAACTGAAAGAAAGAATGAAGTTATGAGTAAACTGCAAGGAGATATAGAAGTTATGACAAAAGACAAAGCCCTTGAGGAACTGTTCCTCGCCCAGCAACCGCATTTCGACGACCAGGCCGACTTCATGGCCACACTCACCCGCCGCCTCGATGCCGTGGAATATGTCCGCCAGCATCAGGAGGCCACGCTTCGCCGCTACAAACTGGCGATGGTCGCCGCCTTCGTCGTGGGCCTCGTAAGCGGAGCCGTCACCTTGGCCTTCGTTCTGTCGATGCCTGCCGACGTGCCCCTGTTCAACGTCCGTGCCCAGTCGGGGCTCATGCTATGGCTCGCCCAGAACTCCCGCCTCCTCTCGGCCACTGTCCTCGCCCTGCTGCTGAGCTTCGGCACGATGAGCATCATCCGCAACATCCACGACATCCTGCGTATACGCCGTGCCATTTCAGGCACGGATGTCCAAAACGCATTTCCGCTTTTCCAATAAAGCGAAGTAGTATTTATTGTGAATAATATATCAATTCGGGTATAATAAAGCCCACGATGGCGCCAATCTCGTCGTAGCTCATGTTCTCCAGCCACAGCAGTACGATGGCGCGGTCGATGGGTGGCAACTGGTTGATGCGATGGCGCAGCATCTCCATCTGGCGCGAGTTCTGGTTGTCCTCCTCGTAAGGGTTGATGTCCATCGTCAGCGGGATGGTCTTGTGGCGCCGCTTCTTGCGCTCCAGGCTGACGCAGACATTCAGGCAGATGCGGTATATCCATGTCCGCACGTCGCTGCGATGCTCGAAGTTCGGCCAACTTCGCCACAGGTTGATGAGGCATTCCTGATAGAGGTCGGCCACCTCGTCCTGGTCTTTGCTGAACATATAGCAGACGGTGTAGATGGTTGCCTTGTGCGCCCGCACCTGCCGCTCAAATTCTTGCTCGTTCTTGCCTTGCAAGCGTCCTTC
>JAILAA010000172.1 GCA_024681875.1 Prevotella sp. | reverse complement strand
CTCGTCAACGGACGCTTAGGCAACAGCCCCGACTATGACCACGCCTTCGAAAAATACATTGAGGCAAAATAAAGAATGATGAGCGAACAGCAGATTTTCTACACGATTGCGCTGACGCGGATGACTGGCTTCAACTTCCAGACGGCGCTGCAGCTCTATCAGGAGCTGGGCAGCGGACAGGCCGTCTATGAGCACCGCAACGACATACGTGACGTTTTGCCCGACTGCTCGAAGCGACTGGCTGTAGCGCTGAAAGACTGGAGCCTGCCACTGACACGCGCTGCCCAGGAGATGGAGTTCATTTCGAAACACCACATACAGGTGCTGTGCTACGGCGATGAGCACTATCCCACCCGCCTCATGGAATGTCCCGACGCGCCCATCATTCTCTATTATATAGGTACGGCCAACCTCAACCGCGCACATATCATCAATATGGTGGGCACACGGCGCTGCACTATTTACGGCCAGGACCTCATCCGCAATTTCATGGTATCGCTCAGACAGCTCTGTCCAGAGGTACTCATCGTCAGCGGCTTAGCCTACGGCATCGACATCTGTGCCCACCGCAACGCCCTTGCGAGCGGCTTCGATACTGTGGCTGTGCTGGCGCATGGACTGGACGAGCTGTATCCGCCTGCACATCGTGAAACGGCGAAGCAGATGCTGACGCAGGGAGGTCTTTTGACGGAGTACATGTCGGAGTCGCATGTCGATAAGATGAACTTCGTGCGCCGCAACCGCATCGTAGCCGGCCTGTGCGATGCCACAGTTCTCGTAGAGAGCGCAGCCAAGGGCGGCGGTCTCATCACCTGCAGCATCGCACAGGACTACAATCGCAACGTCTTCGCCTTCCCCGGAGCCATCGGTGCCAAGACCAGCGAGGGCTGCAACTGCCTTATCCGCGACAACGGCGCTCAGCTCATTACCAGTGCCGAAGACTTGATGAAGGCGATGGGATGGCAAAGTGTGAGCCTGCTGCAACAGGCAAAGAGCCAGGGCATCGAGCGCAGCTGTTTCCCGTCTTTGAACGAAGAGGAGCAAACCATCGTGAAGGCGCTTGACGAGGCAGGCGACTTGCAGATGAACTTGCTTTCCATTAAGACCAATATTCCCATAGGCAGTCTCACAGCCCAGCTCTTCCAATTAGAGATGAAGGGCGTTGTGCGCCCACTGGCAGGCGGCTGCTACCACCTGTTAAAGTGATGAGCGATGAAGAAACCTGCCATTGTTTTGCCCGAAGGGGGCTGCACTGAAGTGCTGTTGCACGCCTGCTGTGCCCCATGCAGCAGTGCCATTGTGGAATGGATGCTGCAAAACAACGTGCGTCCCACTATCTACTACTACAACCCCAACATCTGGCCCCGCGAGGAATATGAGATACGCAAGGAGGAGAGCAAGCGCCATACCGAGAGCTTAGGACTGCAGTGGATTGACGGCGACTACGACCACGAGTCATGGCGCTGCGGCGTCAGCGGTCTGGAGGACGAGCCAGAACGTGGCTGCCGCTGCCTACAGTGCTTTAAGCTGCGACTGACGGCTGCTGCCCGCATGGCCCGCGAGCTGGGCCTGCGCCATTTCACCACCACACTGGCCTCTTCGCGCTGGAAGAGCATCGAACAGATTACAGCCGCCGGCCTGCAGGCCGAACAAGCCGTGCCCGGCACCGTGTTCTGGGCACAGAACTGGCGCAAGGGCGGTCTCAGTGACCGCCGCAACCAGCTGTTACGCGAGTATGGTTTCTACAATCAGCAATACTGCGGTTGCGAGTTCAGTATGCGAAATAACAATGGAACTAATCTATAAAGAAAACAAAAACATGAAAAGATCATTATTGTGTCTGCTGATGCTGGTCGCCTTGCTACCTGCAACGGCACAAATCAGGGGCAACAGCATCATTGTCACCGTGGAGCCAGACCATCAGGACTGGACTTACAAAGTAGGAGAAAACGCCCATTTCATCGTTGAAGTGCGTCGCAGCGGCACACTTGTAGACAACGTGACCATCGACTACGCTGCCGGGCCTGAGATGTATCAGACGGAGAAGAAGTCTGTAACGCTGAAAGACGGTACGCTGAAGCTCTCAGGCTCGATGAAATCGGCAGGTTTTTATCGTGTGGACGTCACGGCACACGTTGACGGCAAGGACTACAAGGGCGCCTGCAACGCGGCCTTCTCGCCCGAGAAGCTGCAGCCCTCAACGGTGATGCCCAGTGATTTCAAAGAGTTTTGGGAGCAGGCCATCACGGAGGCACGCTACACGCCGCTGGAGCCAACCATGCGTCTGCTGCCTGAGCGCTGCACCAAGGATGTGAACGTCTATGAGGTGAATTTCAACAACATGGCTTGGGACTCGCACACGTATGGAATATTATGTGTGCCCGCGACCTACACTCCCCGCCTTCGGGAAGGAGGGGTGCCCGAAGGGCAGGGTGGTAGGACATACCCTGCGTTGCTGCGCGTACCCGGTGCCGGTTCCCGTCCCTATCAGGGCGACGTGTGGACGGCCTCGCAGGGTGTCGTCACGCTTGAGATCGGCATCCACGGCATCCCTGTCACCCTGGAGCAGAAGGTGTACACCAACCTGAACAAGAACGCCTTGAGTCACTACTGGGACTGGGGCATGGACGACCGCGACCAATCCTACTATAAGATGGTGGTCTTGGGCTGCATCCGCGCCGTTGACTTCATCGAGCAATATACACCGTGGAACGGCCAGCAGTTAGGCGTCACTGGCAGCTCGCAGGGCGGATTCCTCTCATTGGTTACGGCTGGCTTAGACAAGCGCGTGACCTGCTATGCTCCCGTGCACGCCGCCCTCTGCGACCACACCAACTCGCTGAATGGCAAGGCCTGCGGATGGCCGCACTACTTCTATGGAGCAGATGCCAAGAGCCTTAACGGTAGCGATGTCTCGTCACCCAATGCAAAGGCTGCAGCCGGCAAATCCTCATTATATAATAAGATTGTCACCTCACGCTATTACGACGGCGCGAACTTCGCCCGTCTCATCACCCCACAACAGAAGGGCTGGTTCTCCTTCGGCTACAACGACGACGTGGTGCCGCCCACCTCGGCATGGGCCACATACAACACCATCAGCGGCCCGAAGGAAATCTCCATCTACCAGCAGACAGCCCATTTCTGGTATCAGGAGCAGTGGGACGAGTGGGAGAACTGGCTGCTGAAAGAATTAGGAGTTAAGAATTAAGAGGTGAGAGGTGAGAGATGAGAGGTGAGAGGTGAGAGATAAGAGGTGAGAAGTGAGAGGTAAGAAGTGAGAGGTAAGAGGTAAGGGTGAGAAGTGAGAGGTAAGGATTGAAGGTTGCAATGCTGTAATAAAGCCCCGAAGGGGCGACAGAATACAGGCAGGGGTAAAGCCCCTGTAAACAGGCAACGACACCCACACACCAGCCCCGAAGGGGCGACGGAATACAGGCAGGGGTAAAGCCCCTGTGCGACGGAATACAGGCAGGTATAACACCCCTGCATAAACCACCATCAACATGGCATCAACATTGGTAAAAATTGACATCCACTTGATCTTTCATGTAAAGAGTACAAGCATCAAAATCGCCCACGATGACCTGCCGCGGGTTATCCAATACCTGGGCGGCATTATCCGTGATATGGGTGGAATACCGATGGCCATCGGCGGGATGCCGGACCATATTCATATATTCACCTCATTGCCCAAGACCACTGCCTTGTCCGATTTTGTTAGAATCATCAAAGCCGAAAGTAGTAAATGGATCAAGGAGGCATTACAGGGCTATCGCACCTTTGTGTGGCAAGAGGGCTATGGAGCTTTCTCCGTTAGTCCGTCCTTGTCGGAAAAAACTGTCAATTATATCCTGCACCAAGAGGAACACCACAGAAAACGTTCTTTCCAGGAGGAATACAAATTGTTTTTGGAGGCATACGGCATTAAATATGACGCGAACTATGCATTTACAGACTAAATATTCCGTCGTCCTTTCGGGACTGACTGCGGGGTGGTGCACCCTTACAGGGGCGTTGCCCCTGCCTGTGTTCTGTCGTCCCTTCGGGACTGAATGAATGGTCATATCAATCCAGCTAATGCACCATAATTCATGTTAACACACATATATTTATGAAACGAATATCATTTGTCATTTTTCATTTATCATTTAGCGTAGCGCTATTGGTGGCCTGTAGCGGACAGAAGAATTCCGCCAACGAGAGTAATAACGAGGGCACCGTGGCCCAGCAGTTGTTCAACCGATTGGACACACTCCGTGGACAAGGCTATATGTTCGGCCATCAGGACGACCCGTTCTATGGTCTGACCTGGGCGTATGAGAAGGACAGCAGCGACGTGAAGAACGTGTGCGGCGACTGGCCTGCCGTGATGGGCTTCGAGCTGGGCGGCATAGAGATGGGCGATGCGAAGAACCTAGATAGCGTGCCTTTCAACGCCATGCGCGAAGAGATCATCCGCCATCACGAGCGTGGTGGCATCGTCACCATCAGCTGGCATCCGCGCAATCCGCTCACCACCACCGACGAGGGCGGTGTATGGCCGCAGGGCACGGCATGGGATGTCAGCGACAGCACAGTAGTGAAGAACATCCTGCCCGGCGGCTCAAAGTATGACAAGTTCCAAGTGTGGATGCAGCGTGTGAGCGACTTCCTCGCATCGCTGAAGACCGCCGACGGCCAGCCGATTCCCATCATTTGGCGTCCCTGGCACGAGAACACTGGCTCGTGGTTCTGGTGGGGTGAGAAGCTCTGCACGGCTGAGGAATACAAGGCCCTATGGAACATGCTGCAGGATAAGCTAAACGCCGATGGATTCGACAATTTACTCTGGGCTTACTCGCCTGGAATGGCTCCCGACCTGACGAAGGAGAAGTATTTAGAGCGCTATCCCGGCGATGACCGCATCCAGCTCGTCGGCATCGACGGCTATCAGTGGGGCACGAAGGAGGACTTCGTCAGTCAGCTCGACGAGAATCTCGACATGCTGACAAAGTTTGCAAAGGAACGTGGCAAGATTGCTGCCCTGACGGAGTGCGGTCTGAAGAACCTCACCGACCCCACGTGGTGGACATCGACGCTGAAACCCGTCCTCGACAAGTATTCCATCAGCTACTTCCTCGTCTGGCGCAACTACAAGGAGGAATGGTTCGGCCCGTCGCCCTCAAAGCCCGATGCTCCCTACTTCCGCGAACTTTTCAATGCAAAGAACACCCTGTTCCTGAAAGACATTAACTAATCATAATAACGTGATGACGTTAGAACGTTAGAACAAAAAAGATAAGAAATGACAGAGTTTGATAAGAAAGTGGCAGCCCTGCGTGCACATCACGAGGAGCTGTTGAGCCGTAAAAACAGCCCGAAAGAGTGGGGCAACGGCATCTATGAGAAGTACGAGAACCCCATTCTCACCGCCGAACACACTCCATTGGAGTGGCGCTACGATTTCTGCGAGAAGGACAACCCCTTCCTGATGCAGCGCATTATGATGAACGCCACACTGAACAGCGGCGCCATCAAGTGGGGCGACAAATATGTATTGGTGGTACGCGTGGAGGGCGCCGACCGCAAG
>JAILAA010000119.1 GCA_024681875.1 Prevotella sp. | reverse complement strand
TGTGCCTTTGTACTTGCTTCGAGTGGCGTTAAAGTTATACGAGAGTGAGAGGCCGATGCTCTGTGTATAAGTGTAGGCATCCTTGTTCAGCGTGGTGATAGGATAGTAGCCCGTCCAGCGTTCACGTAGATGGCGGAAGATATCGTTGGCAAAGATGGCAGCGGTGAGGTTGCCGTCAAGGAAGCTTTTCTGTACGCGGGCGTTGATGTTGAATTGATGGGAATTGTGTTTAAAGCCATCGTTAAAACTGGTTGAGCAGTGCATATAGAGCATGGCCTTCATGGTTTTGCCGATGGTGAACCAGTTGCGGAAATTGGCTTCAAGCTGAGGTTTGTCGAATTTCGTTGTTAGTCCATATGCCTGAGTATCGAAATTCTGCTGCCAGTAGCTCAGAGTCAGCGTTGGACTGTAGAACCCGAACTTAGGCGAGGCTGTCATCGATGCGTAGTAAGTTTCGAACTTGTCGAAGTTTCGAGCGGTCCAGGTCGTGATTTCTGTGCCTTCCTGAAACAGGTAGCCAAAACTCAGACGCACGTCTTTAACACGACAGTAGCCTGCCGAGAAGTTCAGCCATGAGTAGGTGGCGTTGAGGCTGAGGTCCTGCCTAATGGATGGACGAAGCAGAGGATTTCCGCCCTCGTACTGATATCGATTGTCGTATTGTACATTTGAGTTCAGCTCCTGATAGTAAGGACGACTGATACGCTTGTTATAGCTCAGTTGAACACCCAATTTGTTCTTTTGCCATCCGACAGAAAGGTTCGGAAACAGATCGTGGTATTTGCGGCTTGGCTCTGTCTGGTACAGGCCGAATGAATAATAGTCGGACGTAACTGTCTCGTAACGAAGTCCGCCGTTGAGACTCCAATGCCCCAAGTTTATCATGTATTCGGCAAATCCTGCGACATTGCTTTCCTTGATCTCATCATTTGACGGTACCACCACTTGCTCTACATTGCTATAGACGCCATGGCTATTGGAGCGCGAAATCTCCGTGCCAGCACTCAGCTCGCCCTTCCATATCGGATAGGTCAGCACCAGTTTACCAGCCAGCATGCGAGTGCGGTTCACATTGTGGGTGGTCACAGTAAGATCTGACAGTTGTGGGCTGCGCTCTGTTGAAACCCCATCGCGAGTAGATTTCTTCCATATCCATGAACCATTGAAGTCGATGCCGAGTTTACCTGTCTTGCCGACATAGTAGATATTGGCTTCGTGTTGCGGAGTGTCGCTTTCTTTGTGTTCCATGAATTGGTCGATCGTTCCTTCAAGGGCTTCGTTTCGCATGATGGTCTGCTGTGTATGTGCCGTTCCACTCCCATAGAGATTTCCGCTTAAATTGTAAGAGAAGCCGATGGAGTTGTTGTCGTTAAAATCGTAGTTGGCTCCTATTTGCCCTCCCATTATGGTATACCAGAAGCTGGTGGGACCAGTCTGCGTGATACTGACGTGATTGCCATTGGCATGAGTGTCAATAGAATTGGCGTTGTTCTCAGAGTAGTTGCCATGGTTGATCATCGCATTTCCGAACACCTCCAATCCGTTCGAACGATACTTTACTGTGGCATCGTCATAAGTTGTCCATCGCTCATTATATTTCACTTGGCCGTAAGTCTCTACACTTACACCATCACCCTTCCTACGAACAGTCTTGATACGGATAACTGCGCTGACCTCTGCATTGTACTTAGCACCAGGCGAAGTGATGATGTCTACGCTCTTGATGTCAGTAGACTTCAACTGTTTCAGTTCCCGTGTGTTCTGCACTTTCTTGTTGTTGATGTAGATTTCGGGTGTACCCTTAGCGAAGACGGTGAAGTTGCCGTCCTCTCCCTGCACTTGTGGCAGCATGGAGAGTAAATCGTCTGCCGTGCCGACATCTTTCAGCAGCGAGTTCTGTATTTCGACAGTCATACCACCTGTTGTTGTTCTGTATTGCGGAATCTCGCCTTTCACAACGACTCCTTTCAACGTCATTGTCTCGGGCTGCATTCGTATAGTGCCGAGGTTGGTGCTGTTGCATCGCTTGTAAATGGTCTTGTAGCCAACATAGGAAATACGAGCGAGGACGGGCTGCGTGCCGTTGCCTTCCTGTGGCCTTTCGCAAGGGATGACGAAGAGACCACTCTCGTTCGATACGCCACCTGTGATGAGCGTGGAGTCCTGAGATGAGAGCAGGGCAATGTTAGCGTAGGCTACGGGCTGGCCTTGCTCGTCTATGATGTTCCCCTTGTATCTAGGGGCTGTCTTCTGCGGACACTCGACGATGACTTCCTGTTGGTTGGGATTTGTAATCCCTGGCTCAACACTCATGCGGATGGGGTAGAAGCCAATCATCTGACGGATGGCATCTGGAACGGTCTTGTGGTGTACCGAAGTGGTGATACGGAAGTCCTCCAGTTCGTTGTAGAGAAAACTGATGGTGTATTCCTCGGTCTGCTCGTCCAGTTGGCGCAGAGCCTCGCTGAGCGACACGTTATGGTATTCTTGCGTAATCTTCTGGGCCTGCACTCCTGTAAAGATGAGACAGCAGACAAGCATAAATATGATTCTTCTCATGACTTACTCTACTATTATCTTGTTATCCTTCTGTTCTACGGTGATGCTCTCGAAAAGGTTGAGCCGATGCAATACGGCTTCAAGTGTCTCTTCCTGTTTCCATACGAAATAGAAACGGAGTTGGCGGGCATCGGTATTTTGGAATTCTACCTCTTTGTTGTAGTAGGCAGCAATCTGCGGCAACATCTTATCCAATGTAATATTGTCGAAAACAATAGGCTGTACATTGGATACAGTGTCCGTCTTGATGGTATCTGTTGGTAATGCCGGAGCAGGCTTGGCAGAAATGGTTTGTTCTGCCTGCGTAGGTTGTGGTTGGGGATTGCTAATCGTACGCACAATGTGGATGGCTGCGAAGGTAATACCTGAGACAAGTAGCACGCCGATGAAAGAGGCGGCTATCTTCATCCAGCCATACCTCTGCTGTTTAGGCTGAAGCTTCTGATTGAATCTCTGCCAGGCGGCATCTACATCGACAGGCTTTTGGTTCTGGCGATGGCGGCTGCTACGCTTGGCTTCTACCATGAGGCGGTAGGTCTCGCGGGTGTCGTCGTCACGGTTGACGATGTCTTGGATTTCCTGATCGGTGTATGCATCGGGATTGTCGAGCATTTCCAGTAGCTGACGAATGTTTTCGTTGATCGTTTCCATTGTTATTGTTAGTTTAATGTTTCTCGAAGTGGTGTCTGATTCGCTGAATGGTCTGCATGAGATACTTGTAGGCGGTATTGGGATTCAAGCCAAGTCGACGGGCAATCTCGCTTACGGTCATGTCTTCGTCGAAACGGAGGTGGAAGACGCTGCGATGAGGTTCCTCCAGTTGCTCGTCCACGTAAGCCGCAATCTCGTCGATTCGTTCCAACCGTTTGTCAATAGGTTGAAGGTCGGCTTCATCTTCTATGGGCATCAATCCCTTTACTCTGTCGTGTATCCGCATCTGTCGGATTCTGTTCAGACAGGCATTGCGTGCGGCGGTCAGCAGATAACTGTCTTTCTGGGGAGGAATGTCACTGTCAGCTATTCGCAAGAAGATGTCCTGCACCACGTCCTCAGCTTCTTCGTCATTGCCCAGCAAGACTCTGGCCAGATGAATCATCTCGCTGTAGTTCTGGCGGAAAAGCTGTTCGATGAATTGCTTACGCTCAGTCAGTTCCAAGCGACTTTGCTTGGCACTCGCTGAATCGCAATTTTCAAGTATTCTCTGTTCAAACATATCAGTCTATTCATTTTTGTACCCCGCTTATTGGGGCACATCTACATGTAAGACACTTCAGATACATTGTTTTTTTACGGAAACGCCATTTTTCTCATTTAACTGTCATTTTTTTCTTGTTTCGTTACAATATTCAGCGCAAAGATACGGAAAATCCAGCAGTCTTACCCACGTTTTGTTGAAAAACCGATAAAAGGATGATTAAAAACGGGTGTTAAATGGGTGCAACTTTGAAATGTGAGAAAAAGAAAAGTCCCGTAAATCATCGATTTACAGGACTCTTTCTAAGGCGCTTCAGGATGGGCTTGAACCAACGACCCCCTGATTAACAGTCAGGTGCTCTAACCAACTGAGCTACTGAAGCAGGTTTTGCTGTTAAGCGGGTGCAAAAGTACGGCGTTTTTTTGAAACCACCAAACTTTTATGCGAAAAATTTTATTTAAACCTATTATTTTTTGCAAAAAAGCGAGGAAAAAGGGTGTTTTGTTAATATAATCATGTAATTTTGCACCTGCAAATCTATAATAGATTAATAAGGAAGATATGAGAAAAGGTTTATCAAATAAGAAGGCAGACGTTTTGTTGAAATGTTGTCTGGCTGTCGGAATCCTCTGTTTCCTGCCATTTATGGCGCAGGCCCAGAAGGCGAAAGACCACCATTTCGAAGTGGCTAAGCATCTTGATATATTTAATCAGGTATACAAGAATCTGGAATTATTATATGTTGATACGCTGAACCCAAAAGAGACGATAGGTACAGGTATCGATGCGATGCTTCGCAATCTGGATCCTTATAC
>JAILAA010000096.1 GCA_024681875.1 Prevotella sp. | reverse complement strand
CGCAGCTGGACAGGTGATCAAGGCGTGGGCCACTGAGGGCCACTCGGTAGCCATCCCTGGACTGGGCACCATGCGATTCGGATTGCGCTCGAAAGCGGTAGATAAGGTTGAGGACGTGAAGGCTGGCCTCATCAGCACCCGCCGCATCATCTTCACCCCATCGGTGGCACTGAAGGACGAGCTGAAGAACACCGCCATCCAGATTACCTGTATCGACCGCAACGGCAAGGAGGTAAAGCGCGTAACCTCAACCTCTGGCGAGGTGGAAGACCCAGAGAACGATCAGCCAACAAACGGCGGTGGAGGCAATGGTGGCGGAAACACTCAACCATCAGGTGACGTACCTGGAGAGGGAGACTAAGCGTGCGGGGCGAAAGCCCCAACGCTTAAAGGTAAAAAGTTGAAAAGGTAAAAAGGTAAAAAATTGAAGACTATGACAAAGAGAGAAACACTTAAGTTTATCGTACAGATCATTGCATCTGTAGCTACAGCAATTGTGACAGCTCTAGGAGCCACGTCATGCATGGGCATGTAGAAAAGAGAATCCCCTTAAGCCAGCAATAAAGCTCGCTTAAGGGATTATTTTACGATTTTCTTGAAAAATATTTGGTGGAATCAGAAATTATATCTACATTTGCTGCTGAAAAATATAATTCTATTAACCCAAACAGTTATGAAAAAAATAATGAACCTGGTGCTCACCGCCACCCTTATATGCGGTTCATGTGTATTCACATCATGTACCAACGACTCGAAGGATAACCCTTCACAACCTGAACAGCCTGAGAAGACATACTCGGCCTCCACACGTGAGCTGATAACGCTGGTTAACAGTAATGAGCAGCTAAAGAGTCTGTTGGAGAAAGCCATCGCTAAGGGAGCGGAGATCAACCCCGACCACGAGACGAATCCGGCTCAGACACTCTCGGAGTATTATGATTTCGTGGAATGGGCTGCTCACGCCATGCCATGGACAGTCATCAAACAACCAGAAGGCACGGACATCTTCACTCGCATAGACCAGAGTCTAAACCTGTTTTTCTTCATCAACGACATTCCTCTCGACGAACTCGACGGACATTCGCTCTACAACAACTCGCTGCAGTACTTTGAGCCCTACCGCTCGTGGCTCAAGACGTTTGCAAAGGCATGGGGTTCCTATCTCGACTCTGAGGATTCGTGGAATCAGGCGTATTACGACATTGTGGCAAAAGAGGACACTTTCGGCATATCAAAGGGCTGGTATGAGGATGCATCTAACTGGAAGACATTCAATCAGTTCTTTGCCCGCAAGCTGAGTTCACCTGCAATTCGTCCCATCGCCTCGCCAGAAGACAACAGCATAGTCGTATCGCCAGCCGACGCTTGCACACAGGGTGTATGGCAGATTGACAAAGATGGCTATATCGTACAAAACGAAGAGGCGGGCGTGCAGGTAAAATCGAAGAAATTCAGCAGCATTGCCGAACTCGTTGGTCCCAATAGCCAGTATCGCGACGCATTCAATGGCGGCACCCTTACCCACTCGTTCCTCAATGTGTACGACTACCACCGCTATCATTTCCCCATGACAGGCAAGGTGAAAGAGGTGAACATCATAGAAGCCGACTATGCCGTGGGCGGCACCATCACATGGAACCCCAAGACCAAGAAATACGACCTGTTTTGCGACACCCCTGGCTGGCAGTCTATTGAGACACGCGGCTGCGTGATCCTCGAAACACCGGACTACGGTGTCGTAGCACTGCTGCCCATCGGCATGATGCCCGTTACGAGCATCAACTGGGCTCCTGAGGTCAAGGTTGGTGCAGAGGTCACCAAGGGACAGGAACTCGGTCACTTCCTCTTTGGTGGAAGCGACTTCGTCATCCTCTTCCAGTCCGGCATTAGTTTCAAATTGAAACCCCAGTTATTCAGCCACCAGCTGATGGGTGAGGAACTCGGTCGCCTTGATTGACGGAAGTTCTTTGTGGAGGCGTATTTTATTCCTCTGCAGCCATCTTAAGGATATCCTGTTTAGTTACAGCGATTGTTACAGCCCTCGGAGCTACAAGCTGCATGGGTATGTAGAAAAAGAAAGAGCCACTTTAAAGGGTGGCTCTTTTTTTGTATCCCTACTTCAATTTGATAATGTCCGACCAGCGGGTGGTGGGGTTTGGACTTTTGAAATCGTGCTTGATGGCGTTGGCGAAGACGTTGGCCTTGAACTTCGTTCGAGGCTGCTTACGCTCGGCAGAGTTCAAGCCTGCTTGACTCTGCTCTCGCTCAAACGCAGCCTTGCCCATTACCTCTTTCCTTGTGTATTGTTGGGCGCCAATGACTATTGTCTCGGAGCCGTTAAGG
>JAILAA010000093.1 GCA_024681875.1 Prevotella sp. | reverse complement strand
GGAAAAGGGTGCTTCGCTGTTCCCCTTTGTGGTGTTAAGGCCTACCGGCGTCTATGGTCCGCGTGAGCGCGACTATTTCCTCATGGCGAAGAGCATCAAGCAGCACAGCGACTTTGCTGTGGGCTTCAAGCGTCAGGACATTACCTTCGTCTATGTACAGGACGTGGTGCAGGCTGTCTTCCTGGCCTGCGAGAAGGGTCAGACGGGTCGCAAATACTTCCTCAGCGACGGCGAAGTCTATCAGTCCACGACATTCAGCGACCTCATCCGAGAAGAGCTGGGCCATCCTTGGTGGATTCGTATCAAGGCGCCTATCTGGGTGTTGCGCGTCATCACCTGGCTTGGCGACAAATGGGGACACATCACCGGCAAGATCTCGGCGCTGAACAACGACAAATACCACATCCTTAAACAGCGTAACTGGCGTTGCGACATTGAGCCGGCACGCAAAGAGCTGGGTTTCGAGCCTCATTATCAACTGGAGAAAGGCACCAAGCTCACCATCCAATGGTACAAAGAGAACGGATGGCTTTAGAAGTTGAAAAGTTGAAAAATTAAAGTGTCGCCTTGGCGAGTAAGAATTAAGAATTAGCAGGTGGGAAAGAAGGGTTTATGCCTGTTTGAGTGGGCAGTGCTGGCGTATACAGCCTTCACGCTGGTACTCATAGCTATCTTTTGGGGGCAGCTGGTCGACCCAGTGCCGATGCTGACGGGCCGTGCTGGAGCCGTGGCTATGACGCTGGTGTTATGGCAGGCTTACAGGCGATGGCCGTCGAAACTGACTATGGTGCTGCGCGTCATTGGACAGCTGTGCTTCTTGGGCTGGTGGTACCCAGACACGTATGAGTTCAACCGTCTCTTCCTCAACCTCGACCACGTCTTTGCCGGATGGGAGCAAGCACTCTTCGGATGTCAGCCTGCGCTGCTCTTCTCGCAGAACTTCACCTCACCCATGCTTAGCGAATTGCTCTGCTTAGGCTACTTCAGCTACTACCCGATGATTGGTGCGGTGGCCTTTTATTACTTCTGGAAACGCTATGACCGTTTCCCTTATGTTGCATTCGTCATCCTGGGTTCGTTCTTCCTGTTCTACGTCATCTTCATCTTCCTGCCCGTGGCCGGTCCGCAGTTCTACTATGAAGCCGTGGGCACCGATCAGATAGCGCAGGGCGTCTTCCCTAACGTGGGCCACTATTTCCTTAACCATCAGGAGGCGCTGCCTATTCCGGGGAGCGACGGAGGCCTGTTCCACGACTTGGTGCAACAAGCGCATAATGCAGGAGAAAGGCCTACAGCGGCTTTCCCCAGCAGTCATGTAGGTATCAGTGTGGTACTGCTTATGCTGGCATGGGAGAAGCGAAAGGGCGAAACGCGGACGTGGACGCTCTTTATTCCAGTAGCCATCCTCTCGCTCCTGATGTTCTTCGCCACGTTCTACATTCAGGCGCACTATGCCATCGACGCCATCGCCGGATTGTTTACGGGATTGGCCATGTATTTACTTTTCCGCTGGCTTCACACCAGATGTTGCAACAAAACAGAACGGCATGAATAACTTAGCATACTATCTGCTCAAGGGTCTGGTCTATAGCCTTTCGCTACTGCCGTTCTGGCTGCTCTACCGAGTGTCAGACGTCATTTTCCTGCTCCTCTATTATGTGATTAGATATAGGCGCAAGGTGGTGCGTAAGAACCTGACCACATCATTCCCAGACATGTCGCTGAAGGAAGTGAAGGCCGTAGAGCGCCGTTTCTACCGCTGGCTGTGCGATTACGTCATGGAGACGATAAAACTGCTAAGCATCAGCGACGAGAAACTGTTGCGCCACATTGAGTTCCGTGGCGTAGATCAGCTGGAGCAGGTATTTGACGAAGGACGCAACTGTGCCGCCATTCTGGGGCATTATTGCAACTGGGAATGGCTGTCAGCCACAGGGCTGGCGTTTAAGGCAGCGAGACAAGAGACTCAGGCGGACAGGAAACAGCCTGCAATGGGACTCATTTATCATCCCCTCAACAGCAAGGCCTTTGACCGTCTATTCATAGATATCCGCTCGGCTCACGGTGGCGACTGCGTGCCCAAGAAAGACATCCTGCGCCATCTGCTTACCTATAAGCGCGAAGACCGCCGTTCTCTGTTCGGATACATCAGCGACCAGGCTCCTTGGTGGACCAATATTCATCTGTGGATAGACTTCTTAAACCACGAGACGCCTGTGTTCACCGGCGCTGAGCGCATCATGCGGAAAATGAACGACGCCGTGTTCTATGTGGACATGGAACGTCCCCGCAGAGGAAAATACATTTGTACTTTCCGCCTGTTAGCTCCAGAGGCTTCGAAGACTGAAGAGTATGACATTACCAAACAGTTCTTCAAGTATTTAGAAAACTCCATCCGTCGTCAGCCGTCACTCTACCTGTGGACTCACGACCGTTGGAAACGCACTCATGCAGAGTTTGACCGGATGCTGAAGGTGGTCAATGGCAAAGCCATATGGCGTGACCCGAATGGTAAGGAAGAACAGGACGAGAGCGCCTGAATGCGGGTTGTTATTCTGAATTATTGCATCAAGCATATGGAACAAGCAAGGATTATCAATGTACCGAAAATTTTCGACGAGCGGGGCAATCTTTCATTCGTTGAAGAAGACAATGAGGTGCCGTTTAAGATAAGGCGCAGCTACTGGATTTATGATGTGCCTGGCGGCGAGTGCCGTGGCGGTCATGCCTATCGCCAGAACAGCGAGTTCATTATTGCTCTGTCGGGTAGTTTCGACATTGTCATTGACGATGGCAAGGAGCGGAAGGTATTTCACATGAACCGATCCTATTACGGTCTATACGTCCCAAAGGGCCTGTGGCGTGAGATGGAGAACTTCTCCACCAACTCATTGGCTCTCATCCTCTCTTCTACTGACTACGATAGTCAGGATTACATTCGTGAATACGACGATTTCTTAGCTTTCAAGAACAATGAACAATAGCAGGGTATACGACTGCTCCATCATAGAGCTGGACAAGCACCACACTCCACAGGGCAACCTCTCTGTTGTGAGCAATTTTCGTGAAATACCATTCGAGGTGAAGCGCGTCTACTACTCATACGACATTCCTGGTGGGAAGTCGCGCGGAGCACATGCACACAGGCGGCTATACCAACTACTGATTGCTGCCAGCGGCAGCTTTACGGTGACACTCGACGATGGCATCGTAAAGCGCACTTTTCTGTTAAACCATCCATATCAGGGCTTGCTGATTGTCCCTGGCATCTGGCGCACACTCGACGAATTCTCCTCTGGTGCCGTGTGCCTGTGTCTGGCATCGGAAAAGTATGACGCCAGTGACTATATCCGCGACTATGACGAGTTCCTGGCATACCGTTCAACTGAAAACACCGAGTCATGATACACAGATTAGCTGACTGTATGAATCCAAATGTGCCTGAATCTACCAAGATATGGCAATTTTGTGTAGTTTTCCCCAAATGCAAGATTGGCGAGAACTGCAACATTTGTGCGAATGTGCTGATTGAGAACGATGTCGTCATCGGTAATAATGTTACTATCAAGTGCGGTGTTCAGGTGTGGGACGGCATTACGCTCGAAGACAATGTAATGATTGGCGGCAACGTGAGCTTTACTAACGACAAGTTCCCCCGCTCGCATAACGCCAATTGGAAAATGGAGCGTACCAAAGTATGCCGTGGTGCCAGCATCGGGGCCGGCAGCGTCATATTGCCTGGTATAACGATTGGAGAAAATGCCATGATAGGTGCAGGCTCGGTAGTTACCAGAGACGTTCCCGCTGGAGAGCTGTGGCTGGGCAATCCTGCACGGTTTATGAAGAAAATAGAAGACTAAGCATTTCTCTTGCGAAGTGAAAAACGTTATCTGTTCATTAAAAGATTTCTTTACCAACCGCTATTGGTTTCAAAAAGCGGTTACTCTCAAGGACTATGCCGACAGGGCAGGAGTACCGATTCTGTTTCGCCAGAACACGAGACTCATCACCTCACCGGTACGCTATATTGAAAGGAACGAAGATGCTGAGCAGCTGGAATTATATGATGATCTTTTGGTATGTCAGTTACAAGATGCAAGCATCGTCGGCTCTTCAAACGTAGTAGTCAGCAAGTCACGGGAAATACTGTACGACCAACTTGTTGAGAGCTACACGAACAATAATTACAAGATAACTGACTGGGGGCTGAAAAAACGCAAAAAGAAGCCTATAAGGCTTGGGCATCATTACATCGTAAGATGCCGCAACTACGGTATGACGATGGATGCGGCCATCAGCCTTATCATCAATTTCGCAGGGAACTATTATCATTTCATCATGGAGGCCATCTCCAAGTTCTACCTGTTGGCACAGTGTAATATTCCAGATGACGTTCCCGTCCTCATAGACTACAGAGTAAGTGAAATACCACAGCAGATGGAACTGCTGCGCATGTTTTTGGGAAACAGGAAGATAATCTACCTTAAGCCACGCCATCTGTGCCATGTGAAGCGTCTCTATTGCCTCTCTAACGTCAATAGGATTATTCCCAACTATGTTGACATCAAGAAGATAAAGACAGAGGACAACTGGTTTTGTCCTAATGCTATTGACTATGTGCGTCAGCGATTTCTGGCATTTGCAAAGAAGAGAGAGACAAGCCCCAAGCGTTTCTTCATAGCGAGGAAGCACACTACCAGCCGTAGTTACAACGAGCGGGAATTGACACAGATTGCCTTAGAATACGGTTTTGAGATTCTCAGTCCCGAGGAATATACGGTGACGGAACAGTTCGGATTCTTTTCATCCGTAGAATGTGTGATAGCAGCTTCTGGTGCCGCACTTTCCAATATCATCTGCTGCCGTCCGGGCTGCAAGGTACTGGTGCTGTTCTCACAAAAGATTGACCTCAGTATATTCTCCGGTCTGGCGGCTTGTCTGAACATTGACATGCGCTATCTGACAGGAAAGAGCGCCGACCCTTCCATTCTTCATTCATCTTATACGATAGACAAAGACGACTTCAGGCAAAGCATCACCAACTGGCTTATCTCTTCGGCTATTTGATTTGCTTCAACGCCAGCTTCACCACCTGCTCCACAGGTAACGTGGGTTGCTCGCTGAGGATGCTGACCACAACCTTCTGTGTAGGAGCCGGCGAGAAGCCCAGCATGGTAAGGGCGGCCACAGCCTCGTCGCGTACTGCGTTGTTCACGGGTGCCGTCATCGTGCCTCCGGCGGGAATCTCGTCGGTCAGGCCCAAAGCAACAATCTTGTCCCTCAGGTCCACGATAATGCGCTGCGCCGTCATCTTGCCAATGCCCTTGATGCTCTGGATGAGCCGCGCATTGCCTGTACTGATGGCATTGCACAGCTCGGGAACACTCATCGACGACAGCATCATGCGGGCCGTGTTCGTTCCAACGCCAGATACGGTGATAAGCAACTCGAACATCTCTCGCTCACGCTTCGTAGCGAAGCCGTAGAGGATGTAGGCATCCTCGCGGATGGCCTCATAGACAAATAACTTCGCTTCCTTCTTTCCTTGTATGGCGGTGTAGGTGTTAAGCGAGATGTTCAGTCCATAGCCCACACCATTGGCTTCAATAGTGGCCAAGGCAGGCGTTAGTTCAGTAAGCTCGCCGCGGATATACTCTATCATAACGCTGTTTTTTATTTCTAACGCGTAATGGTGCGTAATTATTGCCTGTCATAGGTAATAAATAGCCCTCATAAGCGTTAGATAGACATGGAGATGCAATTCAACACCGAGCAGCAGCGCGTCATCGAGGCCACAGGCGGTCATCACCTCGTATTAGCCCCGCCGGGCTGCGGCAAGACGGCTGTATTGGCCGAGCGCATCGTCTGGGCCTGCCAACACGGTGTCGCCTTTGCCGACATGGCCTGTCTTACCTTCACCAACCGCGCTGCGCGCAGCATGAAGGAGCGCATAGAGCAGCGACTGCCCGAAGCTGTCGGGTGCGACAGGCTGTTCGTAGGCAATGTGCACCGCTTCTGCCTGCATTTCCTCTTTGACAACAAGATGGTGGCGGAACATGCCAAAGTGATAGATACTGACACCAGCATCAGCATCATCAGCGACTATCTGGGCGAGGACGAGCTGCAGGTGCTGGATGACAACCGCAGCCGACAACGCTATTCGCAGATCATCAACCTGCAGCATCTTATGTATCAGTGCTGCCACGACTATCCCAGCAAGTTGATAGTGCATCGCGACGCCATGAAGCCCCAACTGCTGAGAGAACTGTGCGCCCACTTCAGCCTACCCTACTCACAGTCCTCCGCCATCCAGCTCTACACCCAGGCCGACCAATATCGCGACGAGGCGACAGGCCTGAGCCGCGATGCCCGCCTGCTGTTGGAGATGCTCTACGCGGCCCGCAGCTACGAGAAGTACAAGATACAGAATGACCTGCTGGACTTTGAAGACCTGCTGCTCGTCACGTTTGACGCTTTGTCAAAACATCAAACAGAGCATCGCTTCAGCTGGCTGCAAATCGATGAGGTGCAAGACCTCAACCCGCTTCAGATGGCCATCATCGACCTCTTCACCACACCCGATGCCACCGTTGTCTATCTTGGCGACGCCCAGCAAGCCATCTTCTCCTTCATGGGAGCGAAGACCGACACGCTGACGATGTTGCGCCAGCGATGCGGCGACAACTTCTACAACTTTTACCAGAACTACCGCTCGCCGCAGTATCTCCTCGACATCTTCAACCGCTTTGCCCAGTGGCAGCTCGGTATCGACACGTCGCTGCTGCCAACCACGGTCAACACCACACCGCGCAAGGCTAGCGACGTGATGCTGATGGACGCGCCTACCAACATAGACGAAGCCAATATGGTGGCACGCTTAGTGAAAAAGCTATACGACGACGAGCCGCAACAGACCATCGCCGTAGTGGTGGCCTTCAACAGCGACGCTGATGAGGTGAGCAGCGCACTCCGGCAACTGCCCCACTTCAAAATCTCTGGCACCGATTTCTTCTCCACCCTGCCCATGCGCCTGCTGCTGGCCCATCTGGGGATCATCCACATGGAACACGACTTCATTGCATGGTCGCACCTGCTCTGCGGCCTGCAGGTCTATGCCTCATGCAGTGCCGCCCGTCAGATTGTGCGCGAGATGATGCAATTAGCCATGACGCCTGCCGACCTGCTAAAATATGACGGAACGACCTACGTGGCAGAATATGTCAGAATCTACGAACAGCAGGACATCGTCATCTTCGACACTGAGACGACAGGCTTGGATGTAACCAGCGACGACGTGGTGCAGATTGCCGCCATCCGCGTCAGACAGGGAAAGGTCACCGACTCACTCAATCTCTTCATCGAGACCTCGCGGCCCATACCGCCAATGCTGGGCGACATGGTCAATCCGCTCATTGAGGAGTACGCCCGTCAGCCACACCTGCCGCCTGCCGAGGCGTTGCAGCGCTTCGTCGACTTTGCAGGAGATGCAGCCATCCTTGGGCACAACGCCACCTACGACTACCAAATCATGGAGCACAATATGCGCCGCTATGCCCCGCAGCTGTCGATGACCGCCAATTGGCCGTCCTATCTCGACACACTGAAGCTGGCACGCCTGCTGCACCCTCGCCAACCCAGCTACAAGCTGCGCGATCTGCTGGTACAGCTCCGCTTAGAGGGAACGAACTCACACCTGGCCGACGACGATATCATGGCCACGCTCAGCTTGGCTACGGAATGCTACGAGCGCGGCCGCAGCATTATGGGGCGGCAGATGGAGTTTATCAGCCGTCACCGCCAGAAGATCACTCTACTGCGCCAGCGTTACTCGCCACTCTATGAAAAGGCTCGCCAGCGGCTCTACAACACAGCCGAAAACGATTGCAGCGCCCTTGCCGACGAGATGCGCAGCGCCTACCACTATATGCTTCAGCTGAATGTCATCACCCCGCTTCCCAAGCTCGACTACGTCATCAACTACATAGAAGACGACATGGTGGGAGTCGTAGACGGAGAGGCCGCCATGCCCCTGGCCCTGCTGTTGCAGCGCCACTATGCCGAGCTGTGTACGCTGAAGGAGGCCGACCTTTGCGGCTCACTCAGCATGAAGGAGCGCGTCTTTGTCTCTACCGTACATAAAGCAAAAGGATTGGAGTTCGACAATGTCATCGTCTACGACGCAGTCGACGGGAAATACCCCAGCGTCTTCGCTTCTCAGGACGCCATCCAAGGTGAGGAGGCGCGCAAGTTCTATGTCGCCCTCTCGCGTGCCCGCCGCCGCCTCATCGTCACATGGTGCCACAACGCCATCAGCCGATGGGGAGCCTGGCACGCCAAGGTGCTCACCCCCTACATGGACGTTCTGCGCAGCCGTTTCTGCTGACAGCTTTCCTTTGCAAGAAAAAAGATTACACCAGCCGCTTGTGGCGGAAGAACCACCAGGCGGCAGCTGCGGTGCCCACGCTGATGATGAGAGCAAGGATGAAGCCAAAGGGCTTGTCCTCCATGCCATTAATGAGGTTCATGCCGAAGAGCGACGCGATGAGCGTTGGGAACATCATAATGATGGTGACACTGGTCAGCGTACGCATCACCGTATTCATATTGTTGTTAATGATGCTGCTGTAGGTGTCCATCGTCGACTCCAGAATGTCCGAATAGATGGCTGTTGTCTCGCGGGCCTGCGTCATCTCAATGTTCACGTCCTCAATCAAGTCGGCATCCAGCTCGTCAATCTGCAGCTTGAACTTCAACTTCGACAGCAGCGTCTCGTTGCCGCGGATAGAAGTCTGGAAATAGGTGAGCGAGTCCTGCAAGCGGCTCAGGCCTATCAGGCTCTCGTTGTTCACGTCGCGGTCGAGGTTGCGCTTGGCCTTGTCGATGAGCGAGTTAATCTGCTTCAGGCGCTTCAGGTACCACACCGCTGCGCTGTAGAACAGACGGAAAATCATGTCCACATAGTCGGTGAAGCCCACGCCGCGTTTCTGCTGGTAGCTGACGAAGTCAATCATCATGTTCGTCTCATAGTAGCACACGGTGATGGTGACATCACGCTTGTGGATGATGCCGAGGGGCACAGTGGTGTAGGGCGTGCGCGAGCGCACCTCACGCACATAGGGTATACGCAGGATGATGAGCATCCAGCCGTCGTCATACTCGTAACGGGCGCGCTCGTCGGTATCGCTGATATCGGTAATAAAGTAGTCGGGTATACCGAACTGCTCCTCCAGATGATGCTGGTCATCCTCTGTGGGACATGTCACCTGTATCCAGCTATTGGGCTGCCACTCTGAGAGCTGGGTCAGCCCGCCTTGGAAGTTCCAGAATGTCTTCATTGTTGCTAATCCGTTTTTTAAAAATTAAAAGGTTGAAAGATTGAAAAGTTGAGAAACAATAGCGTCTTTTCACTTTTTCACCTTTTCACTTTTTCAATTTTCTGTAGCGGCAAGGGGATTAGCAGCCTTGCTCGCCATCCCCCAGCCTTAACGTTTAAAAGTTTCCGCCGGGTAATCGTCCATAATTCTTGTCAATTTGGTTTATAATCGGCTGCAAAGATACGAAATTATTTACACTGCCGCAATTTTTTTCAAAAAAAGTTTCGTAAAAAAAATTGCAGGCCTGGTTTCACAACTTGGCCTGCAACTAAACGATATTAAATAACTAAAAACCTTCTCTAAACATGTTAACCTTACAACAAATCTTTTTTACCTAAAAAACCAAAAAACCTAATGAACTAACAATCAAAATTACCTAATAACTAACAACTATTGAATCTAAAAACCTAATTTCTATAATACTTGGAAGAACGCTGTCATCAGTTTTTTCCTTTTGACGATGCAAAGGTACGACGAAAAATGCTGCCGCGCAATATTTTTCATCGTGTTTTGCAAGAAAAAGCACTGATTATTGACGCAAGTCAAGTTGTTTGTGCGCGAACACACAAAATTGTGCACGGAAACAGGCAATAAAGGAGGGATTCTCTGTAGTGAAAAGCAGGCGATAGTTGCTTGTAAAGAAATATTACCTCAAAAACAGGTCTCTGAAAAAAGTCAAACTAGAGTGCGTAGAGCACGAAAAGTGGAATTTTTGCATCATCAGGAACGAAAAATCGAGGCCCAAAAGCTGCACATTTTTTGAATAACGTGCAGTTTTGGGGCTTTCTGATGCCTTTTTCAGAGTCAAAACCAGCTTTCGCATTTCTGTCGCGAGCCCACTTTTTTTCAAAACCAGGCTCCGCGTAAAAAAATCTAACGTTAGATTTTTTAGCGACCGACTTCGCCAAAGTCATAAACAAGTCGAAAAATCATTTATCCCGCTGATTCTCTGCAAGATAAGCGAACTTAAAAAATACGGCGTTTTTTCGAATCAGAATTCCTTTGGTGCAGAATTTTCAAAATATGAGGGTAGTTAATCGCCCTTTTTGTGAAAAATTTTTACCAACCTGTGAACTTATTTCATCTAACTTCTGATTCCAAGCCATTTTCTGTCCGAAATTTCCTCTAATTCATTTTTTCCAAGATAGTTTTGAGATTTCATTTTTTTGTTTACATTTGCAGTTGGATTGGGAAATCACCTTGGCTTGTGCAAGAAATGTAGAGGAAAAGGTTATTATTGAAATAGAACCAACTAAATACCTAATAACTTAAAACAAAATGGAAAAAATTATCGTTAAAGTAATAGTCATTGCTATAGCTATGACTTTGAGTCTGAGCATGACGCCTTTGTATGCTCAAGACAGCAACCTTGTAGGCATGTGGCAGGCAGAGAACAACCAGATGGTTGGCCCAAACTCGGGAAAGATATTCTTGCCCAATGGCCAAATGTATGGTTATAATCTTGTGCCAGGCTATAGTGACAGCCTTTCAACATGGATTATGGGTAGCTATCAGGTTTTTGCCCCTGGAAA
Source organism: Prevotella sp. (assembly GCA_024681875.1). The sequence goes on along the minus strand of JAILAA010000093.1, from coordinate 2,381 downwards.
ATATGCTGAGGATTTAGTTTTCCACACAGCCATCAATTATCAAGGGCATCTTGACATGAGTTACAGGATAGAGGATGACGGTCAGTTGCTCTCAACCGAGTATGTAGTTTTATTGCCAAATGGCCAGTCACAAACAGTAAAGGAACAATGGCGGCGCAAGGAACTGACGCAAGACCGTATAACCTTCCTGACAAAGAACTGGGATATTCTATTAACTCAAGCTCGCAAATTATACGGACGGCTGCCTGCAGAAGGACAGACTATTGAAGCCGCCGCAGACTCATTGAAGAAAATCTCCGATCAGTACAAAGAGGCAAACAACCTGGATGGAGCCATCAATTACCTGATGGTCAGAGCCGAGCTCGATTCAACAAATCTGGGCTGGCAAGACGATGCATTGGCATTCTTCGCAGAAGTAAAGGCAGCTCCTTTCTTTGCAAATAAATATGCAAATCGAACAGTGAGGCTTTCAGAGGCTCAGGCCGTCACACCCACCGACACATTGATACTGAATGCATATCAGGCCCGTGCATTCATTTATATGCTGCAAAACAACACCCCTGCAGCCTTGAGGGATATAGACCATGCCATTGAATTAGTGGAACAATCAGGACAGCAACAAGACTACGGCAACCTCTGGCAATTCAAGAGTTTACTCTATTTCAAAGAAGGCAAGCACATTGAAATGGGGGATTGCGCTCTTCAAGCCGTCAAATGGATGAAGCATTCGACAAAATTCTCGCGCAGCCAGTTAGCTGACGCATATTATTTCGCTGTTGCAGCCATGCTTATTCAGGAGAAATGGGCAGAAACAATTGAATACGCAGAACAGGTCTTGCCATTATACGACAGCCTACCCAACAAGCAGAACGAGATAAACAGTATTATTTATACTGCCTATACAAATCTACTTCAAAACGAACAGAATAACAAACAATTGAAAAAAGCCTTTCAAACATTCATAGAAGACAAGATGGCCTGTGCCAAATATCAGAGTGCGGCCAACAATCCATGGGGGCTTGAAGGCGCATACTACATAATTGAGAACGCCGATTGGAATATGGATTCACCACTTCCTAAAGCTCCACAATCAAAAAGTAGCAGGATGTTGCTATTTAAGGAAGGCTCATTCACAGAATTAACTAAAGAAGCAGATGCTGATTGGCAAGGCGAGTTTACGATTGTCACCGTCAGCAAAAACTGGAAGAACAACATACGCAAGGAGTGGAAGGAATATAAGAAGAAAAATAAATAACTTATACAACTTTCGCAAGTTATAGGAGTTCAGGAGTTACAGGGAGTTCAGGAGTTCAGACAACACTCCAATCCCTGTAAATCCGCTGAAGAAGAGAGCATTCAGAACTAATGTCTGCACTCCAGCAACTCCAGAACTCCTGTAAATCCGCGGGAGAAGAGAGCTTTCAGAACTAATGTCTGCACTCCAGCAACTCCAGAACTCCTGAACTACAAAGAAAGTGAGCGAATGCGAAACTTGAATAACTTATTATCGCACCACAACCTTTCGCCCGTTTACTATAATCAATCCCTTCTGCAAGGAACAGATTCGCTGACCTTGAAGGTTGTAGATTTTTTCATTTTTTATTTTTTCAATTTTTACATTTTCCTCTATCCCTGTCGCTTGTGCTTCGAATTCGCCTGTGAATAACTCCTGGCTATTCTCTAATGTAACGGTGTAACGGCCTTTTGCAAAGGTGGAGATGTCGATGTTGAGACCTACGATGTTGCCAGCGTCAATGGCTTTCTCATAGATACCTTTGCCTGATTCGTCAGTAATGCGCACCAGATAGGCATCGTCGAGCGGGTCGAGATTGATGCCTAACAGCTGATCATTATATTCGCCATATAGTGGTTTGTCAGCCGCCCTCCTCATCGGTACTTTGGGCCGTATCTTGGTGATATGGGTGAAGTCGAAGCGGCCTTTTCTGGCTCCTGCGCTATCAGGAGTTGCACCATCCTCATATGCATCGTTGAAGTAGATGACTTCGTCACCAACGGTACATGACATCAGGAAACACGCAGAATCTCCCTCTCCATAGACATTTGTTCTCGGGCTGCCAAGACTCCCGACACCTTCCAACCAAGTGGTTTTCCATGCCATGTGGTTTGTTATATCTCGATAAACGCCCTTAAAACCTTTGATGCCTCCTGTCTGCCTCGGCCCAATTATATAACGTTGATTATTAATCTGTATGGTGTCGTTGGAATTGGCGGAGAAGTCGTACATCATTTCGCAATTTATCCCAAGCTGTTTGGTCGTTGCGTCATAAAAGTACACTTTCTTGTCCTCTTCGTACCATGCTCCCTCATAGAGAGGGAAAGAAGGAGTCTCTACTAATTCATAATATGGATAATCTGGGCTG
>JAILAA010000041.1 GCA_024681875.1 Prevotella sp. | reverse complement strand
CGGGCAGAACTGCATGGCATCTCTAACCTGTCGTTCTTCTTCTACAGAGTCTGTAAGATATATGGATGACTGGTTTTACTCTTGCTTATGCAGTCATGCGGGTCTGTGGAGGTCAGCCACGGAAAAATCCGGGTGCGCCGAATTATTTTTCACTCCTGGATATAGAGGGCTTATTGGGCTTACAGGCTTGATAAGCCCTTTTCCTTGTTTGAAAAAAGCCGGTTTTTCCTGGATGTGACGTCCACGGCAAAAAAAGAAACAAGTTTGTTTTGTTATACTCTCGACTTTTCGTAATTTTGCCGTCAAATATCCAACCAAATCAAAAAAATGAAAAAAAAGCTAATTCTTTTAGGGGCTGTGACACTTTTGCTCGGTATGAGCGCACATGCCCAAGACTACAAGTATGAGACCGTGGACGGCGACATGATGCAGACACGTATCTACACGCTGAAGAACGGACTGAAGGTGTACCTCAGCGTGAACACCGAGGAACCGCGCATACAGACCTATATCGCCGTGCGCACCGGCTCGAAGAACGACCCCGCAGAAACGACAGGCCTGGCACACTATTTAGAGCACCTCATGTTCAAGGGCACCGACAAGTTCGGCGTCTCTGACCCTGTGAAGGAGAAACCGTTGCTCGACGAGATAGAACAGCGCTATGAGCAGTACCGCACGCTGACCGATGCCGACGCACGCCGCCAGGCCTACCACGAGATTGACTCCGTGAGTCAGGTGGCTGCACAGTATTTCATTCCCAACGAGTACGACAAGCTGATGTCTGCCATCGGCGCCGAGGGCACCAATGCCTACACCAGCTTCGACGTGACCTGCTACACCGAGGACATCCCCTCCAACGAGGTGGAGAACTGGGCAAAGATTCAGAGCGACCGCTTCCAGAATATGGTCATCCGCGGTTTCCATACCGAATTAGAGGCCGTCTATGAGGAGTATAACATCTATCTGGCCGACGATAATGACAAGACCGTTAATGCCTTGTTGAACAAGCTCTTCCCCACACACCCCTACGGCACGCAGACCACCATTGGCACGCAGGAGCACCTGAAGAATCCCAGCATCACCAATATCAAGAATTACTTCAACCACTGGTACCGGCCTAACAACGTGGCCATCTGCATGGCCGGCGATATGGATCCCGACAAGGTCATCGCCATCATCGACCACTACTTCGGTCAGTGGCAGCCCGGTGCCGATGTGGCTCAGCCCGTGTTCCCCGCACTAAAGCCCATTACAGAGCCGGTGGACACCACAGTCTATGGCCTGGAGGCCGCAAACGTGTGGGTTGGCTACCGCTTTGAGCGCGGCAACTCGCTGCAGAGCGACACGCTGGATATCATCAGCGACATCCTCAGCAACGGCACGGCAGGCCTTATCGACCTCGATATCAACCAGCAGATGAAGATGCTGGGTGCCGGAGCTGGCGCAGAGACACTGCGCGACCATTCGGCCTTCATCCTCATGGGAACGCCGAAGGAAGGGCAGAGCCTGGAAGAGGTATGCCAGCTGCTGCTCGATGAGATAGAGAAATTGAAGAAGGGCGACTTCAGCGACGACCTGCTGCCATCAGTCATCAACAACACAAAGCTGCACTATTACACTATGTTGGAGAGCAACAGGGCACGCGCCAACATGTTCGTCAATACCTACATCAATGAGATACCTTGGAAGCAACAGGTGGGCTACCTCGACCGCATCTCGGGCATGACGAAGCAGCAGATTGTTGACTTCGCACAGCGTCACTTCCAGAACAACTACGTTACTGTCTTCAAGCGTCAGGGCGAAGATCCCACTGCGAAGAAAATTGACAAGCCCGCCATCACGCCCATCCCCACCAACCGCGACATGGTCTCACAGTTCGTGAAGGACATACAGAATACCCACGTAGACCCCATACAGCCGCGCTTTGTCGACTTCCAGCGCGACCTCACCTTCGGAAAGACGAAGAAGAACATTCCCTATATCTATGTGAAGAACGTAGAGAATGGCCGTTTCACCCTGTCATTGCGCTATGAGTTTGGCGAGGAGTCCCAGCTGAAATACAGCTATGCTCCCGACTATCTGGAATATCTCGGCACCGACAAGCTGACCAACGAGCAAATCAAACAGCAGTTCTACAAGCTGGCCTGCAACTACAGCATCAATGTGGGCGCACGCAACATCACCGTTACACTGAGCGGACTGAGCGAGAACATGCCGCAGGCCCTGGCCCTGTTGGAGAACGTGATGCAGAACGCCAAGGTCGATGCCGACGCTTGGGAACAGTACATTCAGTTGGTGGAGAAGGGGCGTGCCGATGCCAAGCTGGAACAACGCAGCAATTTCTCCAATCTGGTGGCCTACGGCATCTACGGCCCCTACAACTCCAACCGCAACATCCTCACTTCCGAGCAGCTGCGCCAGACCAACCCGCAGGAACTCCTCAATCTGCTGAAGAACCTGAAGCAGTATGAGCACACATTATTATATTATGGCCCCATGACGGAGAAAGAGCTGTGCGATGCAGTGACCAAGCAGCACAAGACGGGTAAGAAATTCCTGCCCGTACCCGAAGGCAAACACTATACCAGACAGGTCACTCCACAGAACGAAGTGCTTATCGCGCCCTATGATGCCAAGAACATCTACATGCGCATGGTGCACAACGAAGACCGCTCTTGGCAGCCCGGGGAGGCCGCTGTGAAGGCTCTGTTCAATGAATATTACGGTGGCGGCATGAACACCATCGTGTTCCAGGAAATGCGCGAGGCCCGTGGCTTGGCCTACAATGCATACGCCGCCTATGTCGAGCCGGCATATAAGGATCAGAAGGAATACTTCTTCACCCACATCATCACTCAGAACGACAAGATGATGGATTGCATTCAGCACTTCAACCTGATTCTCGACACCATCCCGCAGAGCGAGCAGGCCTTCCGTATTGCCAAGGACGCCCTGACCAAGCGTCTGCAGAGCCAGCGCACCACGAAGTTCGGCCTCATCAATGCATGGATTTCGGCCAAGAACCTCGGCATCGACTACGACGAGAACGAGCGCATCTACAATGCACTGCCCAACATCAAGCTGAGCGACATCGTCAAGTTCGAGCAGGAGCAGATGGCTCACAAACCCTACCGCTACATCATCCTGGGCGACGAGAAGGAGCTTGACATGGAAGCCCTCGGCAAGATGGGGCCCATTCGCAGGCTCACCACTGAAGAAATCTTCGGATACTAAACCCCCCAACAATAAATATTTAACACTAAACAAACAACTATGAAGAGAATCTATTTGGCACTGATGTGCATGGCGGGCTTTACGCTGATGACAGCCTGCGGAGGAAAGAGCGACAAGAAAGACGGCGTAGCAGCCGATAGTGAGGCAACTGAACAGGGCAGCGAGCAGAAAGCTGAGGCTGAAGCTACAGCCGATTCTGACAGCCCAATGGCAAAGTTTGAGACGGCATTGAAAGACTGCTATGGTCTGACTTTCGACCAAGTGAAGCCCGACTTTGCCATTAGTGAGACAAACAAGCAGGGTGCCAGCTTGTTTTACGGCGAGACCCGCGATGCTGATGCCAAAGCCAATCTGCTGAAAGCTGACGGCACCGACCCCACCCAGGAAGAGTTCAACGCCTATGCCACAAAGATGTACAACCTGACCAAGAGCATCTCACAGGATGGCAAGAACATCGTAGGTTTCAACGAGGCCAGCACAAGTGCTGAGGCGCTTGCTGAGAAACCCATCGAGAAGTGCATCGGCAAGAATGAATATGACGTGGACATTATCATGACAGGCTGGGCCTTCCGCATGAACGACACATTCTATCAGTGCGACATCTCGCAGGGCATTGCCAGGAACGGCAATCCCATGCCCATCGAGCTCAGAATGTACAAGGGCCTGCAGAAGTCGCTCAACGAATCAATGGAAGATGCCGATAAGGCTATGGAGCAGTTAGGCTACTAAGCCTGCCAATCGTTTTTAAGGTTTACATAGCCTGTGTACACGCAGTACATAGGCTATGTATATGTATAGGCGTCGTAGCCGCTGGTTTTGTCGAAAAAGACCGGCATTAGTATTATTTATATTTAAAGATGAATGGGTTTAGCGGAAAATTAGTAATTTTGCAGCCAGAAAAGTGTGAAGCCTTATGAAAAGAGAGAAACAGGAGACAGAGAAGCCCTTAGAGAGAAAGAATCCCTTTTTTGAACCCTACAAGACGCCGCATGACACGGTGCCTTTCAACCGTATCCGCTTGGAGGACTATGAGGAGGCCTTCATGGAGGGAATCCGCCGTGACGAGGAGTATCTGGATAAGACCATCAACAACCCCGAAAAGCCTTCTTTCGACAATACGATTATCAACAAGGAAGACGACGAGGGCTACTACGACCTGCTTGACCGAGTCTCGACTGTGTTCTTCAACATGCTTTCTGCCGAGACAAACGACGAGATGGACGCGCTGGCACAGAAGCTGAGCCCCATCTTGACGAAGCACGCCAACGACATGCGTCTGAACGAGAAGCTCTTTGAGCGTGTGAAGTACGTGCATCTGCATCACCGCAAGCTGACTCCTGAGGAGAAGCGCCTGCTGGACGACTGCTATCAGGGCTTTGTGCGCAGTGGTGCCCTGCTCGATGCTGAGGGCAAGGAGCGTCTGCGCCAGCTCACCGAGGAGGCATCGCTCTTAGGCTTGCAGTTCTCGCAGAACCTGCTGAAGGAGAATAAGGCCTTCCGCCTTGTCATCACCGACGAGAAGCAGCTGGACGGCCTGCCCCAAACCGCCATTGATGCAGCTGCGGAAGAAGCGAAGACAGTAGAGGGGGCTTCTTGGGTCTTCACCCTTGACGCACCTTCCTATTCGCCCTTTATGACCTACGCCACTGACCGTGAATTGCGCCGGCAGATGTATATGGCCTACAACACGAAGGGCATCCACGACAACGAGAACAACAATATTGAAATCTGCAAACGGCTGATTAACCTGCGTCGTGAGATTGCCCAGCTTCTGGGCTACAAGACCTATGCCGACTATGTGTTGAGCCGCCGTATGGCAAAGAACGTGCGCAGTGTCTACCGTCTGCTCAACCAGCTGGTGGATGCCTACAAGCCCGCTGCCATCAAGGAGTTGGAGGAAATGGGAGGTAAGGATTTGGAACCTTGGGATATTGCCTTCTATTCTCACAAGCTGAAGCTGAAGAAATACAATATCGACGCTGAGATGCTCAGGCCCTATTTCCAGCTGGAGAAGGTTATCGACGGCGTCTTCGGCTTGGCCAACAGGCTCTATGGCATCACGTTCAAGGAGAACAAAGACATTCCCGTCTATCATCCCGATGTGAAGGCCTACGAGGTGTTCGACAAGGACGGCTCGTATCTTGCCGTGTTCTACGCCGATTTCCATCCTCGCAAGGGTAAGCAGGGTGGTGCCTGGATGACAGAGTATCAGGGACAATGGATTGACCGTAAGGGCGAAAATATCAGACCTCACGTCAGCGTTGTGATGAACCTGACGAAGCCCACGCCAGAGCGGCCTGCATTGCTGACTTTGGGAGAGGTGGAGACATTCCTCCATGAGTTCGGCCACGCCCTGCACGGCATCTTCTCCAATTGCCGTTTCGAGAGCCTGTCAGGCACTAACGTCCTGTGGGACTTCGTCGAACTGCCTTCGCAGTTCATGGAGAACTTCGCCATCGAGAAGAAATTCCTGCGCACCTTCGCCTTCCACTACGAGACGGGCGAGCCGTTGCCCGACGAGCTCATACGCCGCATTGTGCGCAGCCGCAACTTCATGGTGGCTACGGCCTGCCTGCGTCAGGTAAGCTTCGGCCTGCTCGACATGGCCTACTACACGAAGAACGACGAGTTCGATGAGGACATCGTCGCCTTCGAGAAAGAGGCTTGGAAGAAAGCCATCATCCGTCCGCAGCGTATGGATACCTGCATGACCACGCAGTTCTCGCACATCATGGCAGGAGGCTACGCTGCCGGCTACTACAGCTATAAGTGGGCCGAGGTGCTCGATGCCGATGCCTTCGCCGTCTTCAAGCGCCATGGCGTGTTCGACCAGAAGACGGCGCAGCGCTTCCGCGACTGCATCCTCTCGCGTGGCGGCACTGACGACCCCATGACCCTCTACAAGAATTTCAAGGGCAGCGAGCCCACTATCGACGCTTTATTAAAGAGAAATGGAATCAGAAAAACAACATAACCTTGACCTCCGCTACCTTCGCATGGCACGCATCTGGGCAGAGAACAGCTATTGCCAGCGCCGCCAGGTAGGAGCGCTGGTGGTGAAGGAAAAGATGATCATCAGCGACGGATACAACGGTACGCCAATAGGCTTTGAGAACATCTGCGAGGATGAGAACAACGTTTCGAAGCCCTATGTGCTGCACGCCGAGGCCAACGCCATCACCAAGCTGGCCCGCTCGAACAACAACAGCGACGGCGCCACCATCTACATCACGGCCTCGCCTTGCATCGAGTGCGCCAAGCTCATCATTCAGGCAGGCATCAAGCGCGTCGTCTACGGCGAGAAATACCGTCTCGACGATGGCATCAAACTGCTGGAACGTGCTGGTATTGAAGTTGTTTATTTAGGAGAATGACATGAACCATAAGAATCGTTTTACGCCTTTGTGGCTGGCATTAAGCTGTATCATCGGCATTGTCATAGGCTCGTTCTACGGCATACAGTTCTCGCAGGGAAGACCCAGCATCATCAAGGCAGGAGCCAATAAGCTATCCAACCTGCTCACAGGCCTCGACCAGTATTATGTCGACTCGGTTGACGTGACGGGATTGGTCGAGAAGGCAATACCCATCATCCTGGGCGAGCTTGACCCCCATTCCGTCTACATCAGCGCCGACGACGCAGAGCTGGCTGAAGACGACTTGCGCGGCTCGTTCTCGGGCGTCGGCATCGAGTTCGTCATCCGCAACGACACCCTACGCGTGCAGAACGTCATCGGCGGAGGGCCGTCGGAACGCGCAGGCCTGCTGGCCGGAGACAAGATCGTGACCGTCGACGACTCCATCTTCACAGGCGAAGACCTGACCAACGAGGTGGCCATGCACAAGCTGAAGGGCCCGAAGGGAACACAAGTGCGCCTCGGCATCGTGCGCGGACCGGACGGACAGAAGAAAGAGTTTACCGTAACCCGCGACGTAATAGAAACGCACAGCATCACCGCAGCATACATGCTTGACGAAACGACGGGCTATGTCAAGATTAAGAACTTTGCAGAGAATACCGACAAAGAGCTGATCATCGCATTGGCACAGCTGTCAATGGACGGCTTCCAGCAGTTGGTCATCGACCTGCGCGGCAACACCGGCGGCTATCTGCAGACCGCAGTGAACATTGCCCAGCAGTTCCTGCCGCGCAACCGCCTCATCGTGTATACCGAAGGCCTCCACTTCCCCCGTGAAGACTACCGCAGCAACGGCCGAGGCTCCTATCAGTACATGCCCCTGGTAGTGCTCATCGACGAAGGCTCCGCCTCGGCCAGCGAGATCCTCGCAGGCGCCATACAAGACAACGACCGCGGCACCATCATCGGACGCCGGTCCTTCGGCAAGGGACTCGTCCAGCAGCCCATACCCTTCACCGACGGCTCGCTGATGCGCCTGACCATAGCGCGCTATTACACACCCTCAGGGCGCTGCATCCAGAAGCCATACACCAGCGGCATGGATCGAGACTACGAAGAAGACATGCTGATGCGCTACCAGAACGGAGAGTTCTTCTCGCAGGACAGCATCCACCACACAGGGCCCGAGTTCTTCACCCATATCGGACGGACAGTCTACGGAGGCGGCGGCATCACCCCCGACATCTTCGTCCCGCAGGATACCACCCATTACACATCCTATTACAAGGAAGCCCTCATGTCAGGCCTCATCCTGCAGTTCTGCTATGAATATACCGACCACAACCGCCAGAAGCTGAGCGAATACACCGACGAGAAGTCGCTGGTGAAGTATATCAAGAAACTGAACCTAGTAGAGAAATTCGCTCAGTACGCCGACGGACAGGGCCTGCGCCGCCGCAACCTGATGATACAGCAGTCGTATGCGCTCTTAGAAGAGTTTATTACAAGCCGCATCGTCTACAACATGCTTGACGAAGCGTCGTGGATGCAATACCTTAACAACAGCGACCCCGTGGTGAAGGAAGCCGTCCGGGTGTTGAAGGAGGGCAAGGCTTTCCCCAAGCTTGAAGAAGAAGAAGACAACGAGACCGAAAACGCCCCAAAGGACGAGGGGGCAAAATAAACGCCCAAGGGGGCGAAGGGGGGCAAAAAATCAAAAAAAGTGCCGAAATTGGGGCCTTAATGTTAATTTGTTAATTTGTTAATTTGTCGAAAAAACGGGCGCTTGCTATCACAGCAGGCGTCCGTTCATTTTTTACACTACACCCATTTTATGTCTATCTTATTGTGGCGGGCATACTCGGGAAGAGCTTGGCCGACAGCCTGTCCAGCTGTTCGTGCATGTCCTCGATGGGGTCGGCGCAGTCGGCGGCACATTTCAGTTTGGCCACATAGTTCTTTTGTTGGCGTCCGGTGGTCAATTTTATCGATGAATTTCCCGATTTTAACAAATTTTCATACACTGGCTCGCCTTTTCCCTGTGGCGAAAACTCGATGCTTTCATCATCATAGATGGTAGCCGTGCCTTTGGTTTTCTTTGCTAATTGTTTCATAATCTGATAGTTATTGATTATTCTTTCTTCTTGTTCAAATTAATAATTAACAAATTAACAAATTAACATTAAGCCCCAAATCCCAGGGCAATATTATTATAATATATATATATATTATATAATATTGAAGTTTTATTTTTAAAAATTGCTCAAAAAGGGGCCTTAATGTTAATTTGTTAATTTGTTAACTTTATTCCATTCTTCTCATCACCAGTTTGTCGCCAAACGCCATGGCCCAGCCCTGCAACAATTCGTTCATCGAGAGTGTGTCTGAGGCGCCGGTTTCCACACCCGCCATACCGATGGCAATGAGTATCCATTCGCGAGGGGCTTCTTCCACGGGGGGCGGGGTGAATGCCGCCGCATTGCCAGACCCACCCCCAACCCCTCCCTTGTAGGGAGGGGAGGAGATACCTCGGAGGCAGAGTGTGCGAAGGGCGTGCAAAGTAATTGCCCAAAACTCCCCACCCCTTTAAGGGGCGGGGTGGCCGAAGGCCGGGGCGGGGTGACTGCCGCCGCAGTAACCGGGGTGAATGCCGCCTCATTGCCTGCCGCAAGGGAAAGTTACAGACCCCACCCCTGCCCCTCCCCTTGAGGGGCGGGGAGTTGCTGCGCCAGAGGCAGAGCGTATGAATGGCGTGCCAGCAAATTGCACAAAACTCCCCGCCCCTTATAAGGGGTGGGGAGTCGAGATACCACCATCCACCTTCCACCTTCAACCCTCCACCTTCAACCCTCCACCCTTAACCTTCCACCATCCACCTTCCACCATCCACCTTCCACCATCAACCTCCACCCTCCACCATCCACCATCCACCTTCCACCTTCAATGATTCTGCAGCCTGCTAATAAATTTCTGCAGGCCGCAAAACGGATTCTGCAGCATGCGAAAAGATGTCGCAGGCCTCAGAACGATTTTAACAAAGGTTAAAAAGTAAATAAAAGTTGTAACAAATGATAAAATTATGTACCTTTGCAGTATCAGAGGTGAGAGGTGAGAGATCACTAAACCCGGGAAAGTCATTTCTCACACCACATACCTCAAAAGACCAACACAACTCTATGTTTAATTAAAACTAACACAAAAACTATGCTTAAGATTGATTTCTACAAGAACAAGCGCCAGAACGACGAGAATCTGGGCAAGATTTACGCCCGCGTGAAGGCCAACAAGATGATTGGCATCGACGAACTAGCCGACCACATCGCTGAGCACGGCTCACCTTACACCGCCGACGTCATTCACGGCGTGCTGAAGGCTATTGCCAAGTGCACGCGCGAGCTGGTGCTGGGCGGCACTCCGGTGAAGATTGACGACCTGTGCATCTTCCGTCCCGCCATCAGCGCCAACCCCGCCAACGACGTGGATACCTTCGACCTGTCGATTGACTCGACGGGCAATGGCGCTGGCAACATCAAGTCCGTGCGTATGCAGTGCCGACCCACGGGCAAGTCGGTGCCCAAGCTGATGACCGCAGCCGCCCAGATTGGCTACACCTCTCTGGCTCAGCGCATCAAGAACGGCGAGGCCACCCTCTCCAGCCGCAAGGGCGAGTACCTCGCCACCACCGGCGGCAGCGGCGGCAGCGGCAGTGAGCCTGTGGTGAATCCGTAGGCCCCCACCTCCAACTAATGTTTAGTTAAAATCATACCGCTCGAACTAGAACTTATTAACTAATGGAACACGAAGGAACGAAGGAACGAAGTCCTCACACCTCTTACCTCACACCCCCCAAAAAACTAAACTACTATGAAAATCTTTGACACGCTGAAACAAAAGGCCTGGACGCTGATCAAGCGCAAGGCCGTCGAGGTGATCGTGGCCATGCTGACGGCAGCCATCACCGCCCTGACCACCACCAGCTGCATGGGCTTCGGGCCTGTTTTCTGACAATACTGCTGATTCTGTCTTTTCATGGAAACGGACGCCTGCTGTGATAGCAAGCGCCCGTTTTTTAGGTTAAATATGGGTCATCCTTACATCCTTACATCCTTACACCTTACGTTAAGGCCCCAATTTCGGCACTTTTTTTGATTTTTGCCACCCTCGCCCCCTTGGGGCGTTCTTATTTTGCCCCCTCGCCCTTTGGGGCGTTTTACTTTTTTCAGGAATCCCACACAGTAGCCAGGACAGTTTTTTTTTAGTTTTTTAGGTTATTTCTTAAAAAACGTGTACTTTTGCAGGTTGAAACACAAATCGACCATGAAAAAACGCTCGTTACTGTTGCTCCTGCCTGTTCTCCTGGCCACTGTACAGCTGTTTGCTGACAGGCGAGAGGTTCACATCCTGTCGGCCAACGACATGCACGCCACCATCTGGAACTTCCCACAGCTGGCCGCCATTGCCGACAGCCTGCGTGCACTCTACCCTGACCTGCTGATACTCTCGGCAGGCGACAACCGCACGGGAGACCCCGTCAACGACCGCTACGAGATTTCGGCCTACCCTATGGTGGCACTGATGAACCAGGTGGGCTTCCATGCCTCTGCATTAGGCAACCACGAGTTCGACGTACATTCGCTTGCACGCCTTACGCAGCTGGCCAATTACCGCTATCTTTGCGCCAACATGACGGCAGACGACTCTACGGGCATACACACCGTGCCCTGTCAGGTGTTCGATGCCGGAGGCGTGAGCGTCAGCATCGTCGGCGTCGTACAGCTCTCGCCCAGCGGCATACCCAGCAGCCATCCCGACAACCTGCATGGCCTGCACTTCCTGCCGGCCAAAGACGTCGTCGGACAGTATGAATGGATGAGCAGGGCGTGCGACATCACCATCCTCCTGTCGCACCTGGGCTATGAGGAAGACCGCCAGATGGCACGACTCTTTCCATGGATAGACGTCATCGTGGGCGGACATACGCATACGCAACTGTCAGGCGACGAGACGGAGAACGGCGTGCTCATCACCCAGAACAGGAACAAACTGCGCTTCGTCACACATACCATTCTTACCCTTGACAGCGTGGGGCAGCGCGACAACGGCACCACACAGTGGCACGTAGCCGACAAGCACTCGGAGTATATCAATGTGCTGGCCTTCACTCAGCGTAACAAGACGATAGAGCGGATGTTGGCCTTCTTCAACGACAACCCGGAGCTCCGCCGCGTTCTGGCGCAGGCCACAACGCCTTTCGAGGTGCACGAGGAGCTGGGATGTATGACGTGTGACGCCTTCAAGGAAGCGTGTGAGGCCGACATTGCCGTCGTCAATCCCGGCGGCATTCGCATCGACAGCCATCCCCGAGGCGACATCACCATGCGCGACGTGTTTGAGATGGACCCCTTCGACAATCATGCCGTGGTGCTCACCCTCACCGGCCACGAGCTGCTAAGAATGATGCTGAGTTATTGCCGCAACAAGCGGAACAGCTTTCCTTACGTTTCGGGTATTCAATGCTTGCTGACAATGAGCAAGGACAATCCGAAGATCATTGAGAAGGTGAAGCTGCTGACACCTGACGGACGCCCCCTCGACATGCACCGCCATTACCGTGTAGCTACCAACAGCTACATCGTGGCTACCAGCGAGATTCCGGAAGGCGTGAGCGAGCACCTCAACCTGTTAACCACCGACCTTGTCATGCATTTCCTTGAGCAGCATGGCTCCGTCAGCTATCAGGGAGAGCGAAGGCTGCACACCGTCAAGAAATAATGACCTTGGCCGGCACACCTGCCACGACGGTGTGAGGCGGCACGTCTTTCGTCACTACGGCGCCTGCTGCCACTACGGCGTGCGTGCCGATAGTGACGCCAGGCAGGATGACGGCATTGGCGCCCACCCAAACGTCGTCGCTGATGACAACGGGCCGTGTGGAAATGCCTTGCTGGTCTATCCTGAGACTTTTGTCGGAGAAATTGTGGTTCAGCGCCGTAACAACCACACCTTGCGCCAAGTTGACGTGACTGCCTATGGTGACCGGTCCGATTACCGTGTTGTGCAGGCCTATCCGGGTGTAGTCGCCG
This sequence comes from Prevotella sp., assembly GCA_024681875.1. The sequence goes on along the minus strand of JAILAA010000041.1, from coordinate 12,062 downwards.
ATCAGAACGTCGCCCACTGCGTTGTTGATGCATGAATATGATTCCACCACGCTCCGCCGTCCTAAGGAGAAGCGACGGTAGGGCGGTGTATCCATCCTCACGCTTGCGTAGATCTTCGACCCCCGGCTGCGATGCTGGTAGAGGGGCGCCAACAGCCGGATGTACCACCGTGGGCGTGCATCACGCTGATTCATGATGAGTCGGTCAAGCAGTCGCTTCAGTCGCGGGTTGTTTTCCAGCCTTTTCCTGTTTTCTTCCATTACTTTCGAACCTTGAATCAAACTATAATCAGTTCAGCCCTAACAGCTGTTTCCACTGCCCGATGATGTTTTCCACCCTGAAGCGGCCTGCCACAGACAATGCTTCAGCCGACTTCGAGGGCCAGTCTATCTGTGTAGCTTCCAGCAGGCGCTGCGCCAGCTGTTCTGCGTTGCCGTTCTCGAAGAAGAGGGCCGAATGGCCCATGATCTCCTTGCATACCGGAAGATTGGAGGACACGACAGGCAAGCCGTGGGACATGGCTTCGACCAGCACCAGGGGCATGCCCTCCCAGCGGGAGCTGAGCACATAGACCTGTGCCTGCTGATAGAAGGATTGTATCTGCTTGGTAAAGGGATGGATGGTGATGCGCTGCTCCAGGCCATAGCGGGCAATAGCCTCTCTGTATTTCTGTTCCTCATACCCTTCGCCCACAATGTCGAGATTCCAGTCGGTGTTGCGCTGGGCAAACAGACGGAAGGCCTCAATCAGCAGGTCGATGCCTTTGTGCATATAGGTGAAGCGCCCTATGGTGAGGAAACGACGCGATGTGCCCTGGGAAGGAAGGCCCGGCTGCAGCGTCAGCGGGTTGTAGACGACGGTGGGCTGGAATGCGCTGTCGTAGCTGCTGAAGCGTTTGGCGTCGTCGTGGCAAAGCACCACCGTGTCGTCCAGCTTCCGCAACTGATAGATGCAGTGCCGCTTCAGCGTCGGCCCCATATAAAAAGTGGGGCCGAAGAGCGCCTCGAAAGAATTGTGAATCCAGCCGATGCAGCGCACACCTTTGTCCAGCAGGGGACGCATAGTGGCTAAGCGGGTGGCCAACGGGGCATGAACGCCCACGATGACATCATATTTGCCATTGTTCAACAGACTGGCCAGCGCCTTCCGGCAGGGAGCAGGGAAAGAGCTGTGGGCATAAAGGTCGGAGGAGCGGCGCCCTTGCGGCCTTAACTGCTTATAGAATGCACTATAGGCTTTGCAGGCCAAGTTCCTGCCCCAGCCCACGGAAGGATAGCTGAAGAAGCAATAGCGGATGGAGGCCTCTTCCAGCCCATAGAGCGTGGTATCCTGGTCTTCCGGTGCGTCGAAGGTGACGATGGTCACGTCATGCTCCTTTGCCAGTTCCTTGGCAATGACTGCCGTCACCCGCTGCACACCTCCTACGGAGAAGACGGAATCCATCAGAAAACAGATTCTTTTACTCATCGACTGCAAAAATACGGAAATAATTTGGAACAGTCAAATCTTTTCTGTACTTTTGCAGAAACTTTCTTCGTAAAGCATGAAAATTCTTTTCCTGACCTATCACGGATTTGACCCTGCCAGTGGCATCAGTAAAAAGATGCTTGCCCAGATCAAGGGACTCAGGCAAAACGGCCATGAAGTGCACGTCAGTTCCTATGACCGCAACGAACACGGACATCTGTGCCGTTTCGTCGACGACAAGCCCATTCGCGACTATGGCAAAGGCAAGTGGGCCGCCATTGTGCAGCGCATCGACTACCGTTGCCTGTCCGACTACTGCATCAAGGAGGGTATAGAGCTCATCTATGTGCGCAGCTATATGAACGCCACGCCGCCCTTGGTGCGCCTGTTCCGCAGGCTGCGCCAGGCGGGAATCAGGAGCGTGATGGAGGTGCCCACCTATCCCTATGACCAGGAATTCAAGGGCTACGACATGAATCAGCGTATGCGTCTGCGCGTAGACCAGCTCTACCGGAAGAAGCTGTCGGCACAGATGGAAGCCATCGTCACTTTTTCGGATGAAGAAAGCATTTTCGGCCAACGTACCATCCGCATCAGCAATGGCGTGGATTTGGATGCCATTCCTCTTTCCACGTTCCACCCTTCACCTTCCACCTACAAAGAGGTGCACCTCATAGCCGTGGCCGAGGTTCACTCGTGGCACGGCTTTGACAGGCTGATACACGGTCTTGGCGAATACTACAAGAAATACGACGGACATCCCGAGCGCAAGGTTATCTTCCATGTGGTGGGCGATGTGTGGCCTGCTGAGATGAACGGCTCGCAGCAGGCGCCGGGCTTCGCACCCTACATCCGCGAATACGGCATCGAGGATTACGTGGTGTTTCACGGAAAGCTCTTCGGACAAGAGCTGGACAACGTCTTCGACCAGTGTGCTTTCGCCGTGGGCAGCCTGGGACGGCACCGTAGCGGCATCACCGTCATCAAGACACTGAAAAACCGCGAATATGCCAGCCGAGGCATTCCCTTCATCTATTCCGAGACCGACAGCGACTTCGACCATCAGCCCTATGTGCTGAAAGCACCGGCCGACGAGAGCGCCATCGACATAGAGCGTCTGCTTGACTTTCTCGACCATCAGCAGATGACGCCACAACAGATTCGCCAGACGGTGGAACACCTGTCATGGAAACGGCAGATGCAGCTGGTGATTGAAGAATTAAGAATGAAGAGTTAAGGGGTGATTACTAAGAAGATAGTGTACATAGTCGGCGACCTGTCGTATCCCAACGGCATGAGCCGGGTACTGAGCCAGAAGGTGAACTATCTGGCTGAGCACACTGACTATGAGCTGTACGTCGTGCTGACCGAGAAAGCATCGAAGCCCTGGTACTACCAGCTGGCTCCGAATGTGAAGCACGTGAACTTCGACCTGAATTTCGACGACCTCTTCCAGATGCCGCTGCACCGCCGCCTGCTGGCCTATCGCAAGAAGCAGAAGAAATACCGACAGCTTCTGACTGAATACCTGATGCAGGTGCGGCCTGACATCACCGTTTCAGTGATGCGACGCGAAATCAACTTCATCAACGACATTCAGGACGGCAGCCGCAAGGTGGGCGAAATTCACTTCAACAAGCAGACATACCGCGTTTTTGAGAAGCATTTCCTGCCAGGTTTCGTCAATCGCTATATCACTGGCAAATGGCAGCAGAGCCTGGCGCGCGAGATCAAGCGCCTGGACAAGTTCGTCGTCCTCACTCACGAGGACTTCGCCTTCTGGCAAGGCTTCACAAACATTACCGTCATTCCCAATCCCATCTACACCTATCCTGACCACGGCTCCCCATGCAGCAGCAGGCAGGTCATTGCCGTGGGGCGATATACCTACCAGAAAGGCTTCGACCTGCTTATCAACACATGGGGCCTGGTGAAGCAGCGCCACCCTGACTGGACGCTGCGCATCTACGGTGCAGGCGAGCCGGAAGCCTATCGTGCACTTGTCAGTGAAAAAGGCCTTGACGACACCGTGTTCTGCGAGGGAGCCACCAACGATGTCTACGCCAAATACGACGAGAGCAGCATCTTCGTGCTCAGTTCCCGCTACGAAGGGCTGCCGCTGGTGCTCATCGAGGCGATGTCGGCAGGTCTGCCCTGCGTGGCATTCACCTGTCCCTGCGGTCCCCGCGACTGCATCAGCGACGGCGAGGACGGCCTGCTGGTCGAAGCAGGCAACACCGCAAAGCTGGCCGACGCCATCTGCCAACTGATAGAGGATGAGTCGCAACGAAAGGCCATGGGCGCTGCAGCCCGCCGCAATGCGGTGCGCTTCCAGGAAGAGAACATCATGCAGAAATGGATAGAACTGTTTGACAGCCTATGAGAATCATGTATATCATCAAGGCCCTCGCCATGAAGGCAGGATTAGAACGCGTGGTCAGTGACAAGATGAACTACTTGGCGGAACGCGGCTATGAAGTGTCGCTGGTGACATACGAACAGGGAGAGCACCCGCTGGGGTTCCCACTGCATCCGTCCATCCGTCATTTCAATCTGGACGCCCGCTTCTTCAAACTGGGAGAGAAGCCCTTGTGGAAACGCCCCTTCGGTCTGAGGAAGATGCGGAAGCGTTTCAAGGAGGGGCTGCAGCAAGCTATCGACGAAGTGCAGCCCGATGTCATCATCACTACGACCTATTCCATGAAGGTGTTCGACATCATCCTGGACGCCCACACCACTGCACGCCGCATCATCGAGTCGCACACAGCCGGCTTTACCGTCAGGAAGACCTATGACTATCGCAACAACCCCGTCATGCGCCGAGTGGCCAAACTCTACGACAGATGGACTTTTTCCCGCATTGGGGAGTTCGACAAGCTTGTGGCGCTGACCAAGGGCGACGCCGAGAACTGGAGACAGTATATCAAAGACGTGCTCATCATTCCCAATCCCGTCACCAAATACCCCGACAGCGTGAGAGCGCACGACGGCACAGGGCGGCGCATCATCAGCGTGGGGCGCCTGTCGGAGGAGAAGGGCTTTGACATGCTCATCGAAGCCTTTGCGCTGATAGCCGACAAATGCCCCGACTGGCATGTCGCCATCTTCGGCAACGGCGCCGAGATGCAAAAGCTGCTCGATGCCATCAAGTTGCACAGGCTGGAGGGGCGCATCAATATCCTGCCGCCTACGCCGCATATCTATGAGGAGTACCAGCAAAGTGAGTTCTATGTGCTCAGCTCACACTACGAGGGCTACCCGCTGGTGCTCAACGAGGCCATGTCGTGTGGAATCCCCTGTGTGGCTTTCCGTATCAGGTATGGTCCCGACGAAGCCATTACCCACGGCGAGAACGGCCTGTTGGCAGAAAGCGAGAATGTAGAGGACTTGGCCAAACAGATGCTTTGGATGATTGAGCACACGCAAGAGCGCTTGGCCATGGGCGTCGCTGCCCGCATTTCCGCCCGCCGCTACCTGCAAGACACCATCATGCATCAATGGGAGGAACTGTTTCATCAGCTCTGCAGGAAAGATAACAACAAGGACTGACTCTACCTGATATCAGACATGACCAAGAGACTCACAGTATTTACGCCGACATATAACCGCGCCTACATCCTTCCACAGCTGTATGAGAGCCTTTGCGAACAGGACTGCAAGGATTTCTGCTGGCTGATCATCGATGACGGTTCGACCGACGAAACAGCTTCAATCGTAGAAGGCTGGATGGCTGAGGGCAAGTTAGAGATAGACTACCACAAGCAGCCTAACGGAGGAAAGATGCGGGCACACAACCGAGGCGTGGCCATCTGCCAGACAGAGATCTTCGTATGTATTGACTCTGACGACAAGTTAGCCTCGCCCTCTGTCATCCGTGACACCCTCAACTATTGGGACGAGAACAGCGCACTTCTTGACAAGCTCGAAGTATGCGGAATGATTTCCTACAGGAAGTCGAGAAACGGCAAAGGCTTTTTCCCCGATGCCACTACACTGTGTACGCTGGGAGGACTCTACGAGAAAGGATTCGTAGGAGACACTACACTGTTTTACAAGACTGCGTTCATCCGAGAGCGTCCTTTCCCTGAGATAGAAGGCGAGAAGTTCATCACCGAGGCAGTGGTCTACGACCGCATAGACCTGGAATACAAGTATTTAGTTCATCCCTATTACTCGCAGGTTTGCACTTATCTGCCCGACGGATACACCCAGAACGGATGGACATATCTGCTGCGTAATCCTAAAGGCTACCGCATGTACTATAATCAATTAGTAGAGATTGGGAAAGGCTCGAAGATATATAACATGAAAATGTATATTGCCTGTTCGCTCCTTATTGCCGACGGCCAGACCTTCAGACTCTGCAGCTCCAAGGCCCTGATGGCTGTAGTGTTCCCGTTAGGCTACTGGATGTATCTGAAGTTGCGCAAACTGCGTAAAGAACGCTTTGCATAAAACATTTCGGCCATGGTAAGCATTTCTGTCATCATACCTATTTACAATGTAGAAGACTATGTGGAACGCTGCATAGAGTCCATCTTTGTGCAGGACAGCGCCGAGGCCGAAATAGAATGTCTCGTCGTCGACGACTGCTCGCCAGACGGCAGCATGGCTATCGTCCGCCGGATGGTGGAGTCATACAATGGCCCCATCACGTTCAGGGTGCTGACACATGAAAGGAACAGGGGATTGTCGGCTGCACGCAACACCGGCATAGAGAACGCTACGGGCGACTACATCCTGTTCATTGACTCCGACGACTATCTGACACCCGGCAGCATACAATACTTTGTTGACAACCTGAGAAAGTTTCCCGATGCCGACATGCTGATGGCGAACATCAAGAACTGCAAGGCCGACAACCTGCTCATCCAGAACGTTCAGGAGCCATGGTACATTGACAATCCCGACGTGTTCTACTCACGTATGCTGCATCACCAGATCTATGCACAGGCAGTGAACAAGCTGATGAGGCGCAGCCTGATTATCGAGGGCGGTCTCCGTTTCATCGAAGGCATCCTCTATGAAGACCAGGCATGGTCCTATCTGTTGTTCCAGCACCTCTCATCCGTCGTGCTGCTGCCACAGGTGACTTACGTCTATGAGTACAACCAGCAGAGCATTGTCAACACATCGTTCACACAAGAGAAAGCCGACAGGGTGCTGCGCAGCTACTCCGTCTCCGTCGGCACCATGCTCGACAACCCTCCCGGCGGCAAACGCTACAGGAGAAACATGACGCCCGACTATGTGCTCTACATGTCAAACCCGCTGATGAACGGCGTCGACGTGCTGACGCATTGCCCCATCTCGGCAGACACCGCCAAGCAGTTCAAGCAAATCAGAAAGCGTGTATTCTTCTATTCACTGCGCTGCGGGCGCCTCCTGCTCACCTGCTTCCTTCTGCTGCTGTTCGCACCCTTCTGCCATGTGCAGAAGCTGGGCGTCTTCCGCCATCATTACTATGAAATTGAGTCGACGGTCAACTGGCTGTCACACCTTACTGATTTTTTACACAGAAACAAATAAGCGCCTATGAGACTGATGTATTTCATTCCGCTGCTGGCACCTATAGGCGGACAGGAGCGCACCTTGACAGACAAGGCCAACTATCTGGTCGGCCAAGGCCATGACGTGATGTTCGTCACCTACGAGAACAACGTGCCGATTGTCTATCCCTTAGACCCGCGCGTCCGCCACAAAGACCTGAGCTGCCACTTCTATTCTCTCTACAGCTATCCTTTCTGGAGGCGCTTCCACGAGGCGTTGAAGCTGAAGCAGAAGTTCCGCGAGAAGATGAAGGCAGAGCTCGACGCATTCCGACCTGACGTCATCGTCATTGCCATACCCAACACCGAGAACTTCATCTGCGATGTGATGAAGCTGGCTGGCGACACGCCCGTCGTCATCGAGTCGCATCTGGCTCAGGGGCGCCAAGTCTTCGACCGCGGCATCACCGAGAAATGGCTCTACCTCTTCAACAACCCCATGAAAGCTGTCAGGAAAGCCAACCTGCTGGTGGCCCTGACCAAGGGCGACGCCGAGTGCTGGCACAAGCAGGGAGTTAAGAACGTGAACGTGATACCCAACCCCGTAACCAGCTATCCGCCACAGATGGCCCCCGTCGAAGGCCACCGCCCCCACCGCATCATCGCCGTGGGCCGTTTGGCCTTGCAAAAGCGCATGGACCGTCTGGTCAACGCCTTCGCACTCATAGCCGACAAATATCCCGAATGGTACATCGACATCTACGGCGAAGGCGAGCTTCACGACGAGGTGCAGCAGCTCATCACCCGGAAAGGCCTCGACAGACAGATACACCTCCAAGCACCCACCAGCCAGATATACGAGCAGTATCAGACCAGCCAGTTCTTCGTACTCAGTAGCGACTTCGAGGGCTTCGGCCTTGTCATCGTTGAGGCCATGGCCTGCGGCATCCCCGTCGTGGTGACCGACTGCCCCTTCGGCCCCTCCGAGATTGTCGAGGACGGCAAGACTGGCCTGTTGGCCCGGATGGACGAGCACGACCTGGCCGCAAAGATGGAATGGATGATGAGCCACGACAGGGAGAGAGAGGAAATGGGAGCCAGGGCCTACGAGGCAGCTGGTCGCTACCGGAAGGAAATCATTATGAAAGAATGGGAGCAGGCCTACCTCTCTGTTGTCAACATTGAAAAGAAACAATAGCTCTGACAAATGTCACACTGGTACGATAAATATCTGACCATTTACGGCAAGCCCTTCAGCGAGGTCCCTCAAAACATCATCGACGAGACGCGTGAGCGGCTGGCCCGCCTGCAGAGCGACGAGCCGCTGGCCTCCATCGTAGTCATCGGCTACAACGAGGAAAAGCACCTGCAGGCCTGCCTCTGGGCCATCAGCGAGATACAGTGCAAGTATCCCGTCGAGATCATCGGCGTAGACAACGACTCCAAAGACCGCACGGCTGAAATCTACGAGCGGTCGGGCATTCCCTGGTATACCGAGTATCAGCATTCCTGCGGCTATGCCCGTCGCTGCGGACTGCAGCATGCCCGCGGACGCTTCTACTTCGACGTGGACAGCGACACGCTCTATCCGCCACAGTATTATGAGCTGATGCTTGACCAGTTGCTCAAGCCCGGCGTCAGCTGCGTGTCGGCACGCTATGGCTTCATACCCGACGAGAACCACTCACGCCTCAGCCTGCGGCTTTTCGAGCTGGCACGCGACGCCTTCCTGTGGATACAGCATTTCAAGCGCCCCGAGCTGTCGGTGCGAGGCCTCGTCTTCGCCTACAACGCCGACTACGGGCGCAAAGAGCCCTACCGCGTGGACATCATCCGCGGCGAGGACGGCTCGATGGCCCTTGCCCTGAAGAAATACGGCAAGATAAAATTTGTGCGCGACAAGCGCTGCAAGGCCATCACGGGCTACGGCACCATTGGCAAGCAAAGCATCTGGCAGACATTCTGCCAGCATGTGCGCCAACAGATGAAAGGCATCGGCCGCATCTTCCACAAGACCGACCACTACGAAGACACCGACGACAACCTCGTGAAGAACAAGTAACATTTTCGGGAGTACGAGAAATGATTCTTCCCCCTAAGGAGCATTGAGGCTTGAGGTATTCTCGTACCTCGTACCCCCGAAAATATTAGTCGTCGAGGAACGGGCTGGTGCTCCTCTCACGTTCTTCGCCATAGCCGAAGAATTCCAGGAGGCTCTCCTCGGACGCACCATTGCCGCGCCGTCTGACGGCCTTGGGGAAGTTGAGGATGACCTTGATGGTGGCACCGGGCGTCCGCGGGTTCTTGTAGCAGATGAAGGCATCTTGGACATTCCTCACACTGTATTCCGTGGTAACGGTGTATTCTTCGCCCCTTTCGTTCCATTGCTTTTCATTGACCGTCAGTCCAGATGAATGGAACGACAAGGAGTCTATTTCACCCAGCACACCGTCGACATTCACCACTACCTGGGACAGGCGGGCTCCCAGCTTGCCCTGTCCGCTGACAGTGAATGCAGAGACGCTCATGTTCTCTGAACTTGCTGCCGGACTCCTCCACTCAAAGCGTCCGTCGCTCCATACCTTCAGATGTCCCTTGGGCAGACTTGTGAGATTTGAACTGGGGTTCCTAAATGGTCCCATATCGTAGAGGTAGGTGTCGTTGTCGATGAGCAGCCCTCCGCCAGCTTCTCCCGTTTCACTCCATGGGCTGTAATAGCTGGTGGTATCACGTGGGTTGGGTTGATAGTACCAGCGTGCATAGCCCGACACGTCGGGTTCTTCACCAGCCCGGCGGTTGGGATAGGTCAGCAGGGCGTTCAGCGGTTCGCTGCTGTCCTCGGGGAACGGCACCTTTTGCGAGGCCACGGGCTTGCCTGTCCGGTTGTCCTTCAGCATGAACTCCACGCCCGTCACGTATTTCTTCTTCTTCAACACCTCAACAGGCTTTTCTTTGAACAGGAAGCGATAGTCGCCATTAGGTGTGGAATTGACGATGGGCTTCTCTCTGGGGGCGAAGTAGGCCACAGCATCGTAGTAATAGTCGTCGTCGCTGAAGGGAACCCCGTACATGCTGTTGCAGGACGATTCGTATTCACGGAATTTGTGTGTCAGGAGCATGACCACACTCTCCGGCGATCTGTTGCCGTTGCTGTCGGCTTCCAGGTAATAGGGGTTGGGGGCAAGCACGGAGTCGCCTTTCAGTATGGCTGCCTTGACGGCTTTTTCTCCATCGCCTTTCAATTCGGGCGACGGTATCAGCAAGAGATTGTAATTACCATTGTTTGGTCTGTTAAAGAACGATACTGTGCGACAGGCATAATTGTCGGCGTGTGCCCAGCATTTCAGCTCGTGTACACAATCCTGAGGGGTCAGGTTGACAAGCGGCATGAGCTGGTTGTAGTATAGGGAATGGTAGTCGGTGGATTCGTCTGTCACAAAACGATACTGTTTGCTCACGATGTCCTTGATGTTCTTTAAGATGAAACCTTCATAGTGTTCATAGAACTTCTCTTCGCTCTCAATGCCGAATCCTTTCTTGAAAGCTTCGGCCAAGTTCCACCCCGAGCCATACATCAGGATATCGTGAAGGGTGGTTTCTCTGTTGACATTCTCTCGCAGATAGTCAATGAAGTCGCCCAGCATGTAGCCGGCATCGCAATTAGGTCCTCCCTTCTTTAGCTCGCCTACATAGCCGAAAATGTCGCAGAGTTGCTCAAAGCTGAGGTTGGCTCTGCGCGACATTTCGTCTATAGCTTCTTTCTGGGCACGGATTCTCCTGTTCATTTCCGTTGTGTCTACAAAGAGCTCGTCGTTGTTTGTCAGCATGGCAGACCTCATCAGCGTCACCAGGGTAGCTTTGCACAATTCTCCCAGTTGGTCGAGTTTGGCAAAGGAGGGCATCACAGGATGGGTGAGTGCCCCCAACAGCCAATGCTTCGGAGTGCGGTCGGCATACTGGAGCTTGTTGTCACCCTCTGCAGACCGCGGGTCAAAGTCGAGCTTGCCTGTTTCGTAAAGCCAGTCGGTGAAGTCATGCTCAAGTACTGATGCTGTAGACTCTGCCAGCCTTGAGTCGCGGAAGAAGCTGTTGATCACATAACTGGAATGGAAATGGTGGAACAACTCGTGGCAAACGGTCATCAGCAGTTTGTCTTTCACGCTTTCCTTGATTATCCGTTTTTCCCGTTCCACCCCGTTGACGGTTTCTGTTCCCTCTTTAACGACGTAGTTCCCCAGATAATTGATGCCCAGCCATGGATTGAGGCCGCAAAAATGATTGTAGGCCCCTTCCACTCTTGATCCGTTACTACCGCCTACAAACCCATTGTCGCCAAGATAAATGCCGCACATGCTGCCGGGCACCTTCAGTCCCTGCACATCCTTCAGATAGACGATGGACACCTCCACCATTTTCTCAATGTCCTTGATGCTCTGGGGCTTTTCTTTGTCAAGTTCCTTCAACAGCTTCTTCAACTCAGAGTCTCTGACTAGATAGTCAGCATAAAGGCGGGCAAAGGAGAACTTTTCATCTACACCTATATAAATAGGTGTTGGATTGTCTGCATTGCGCAGGCTGCGATGATAGTCTTGAATGTCGCGTTCATCTTGTTCAGCTTTTTCCTGCAGTTCCGCCAATCGTTGGTTGACATCTTTCACTGCCTTTATGTACTTGGCCGGTTCGGGATGCTCGGTCTCATTCGGACAGAATCCAATAGAGATAGTCCCGTAATGCGGGACTTTGAAATAATCATAGACGAATGTTTTCCGGAAGAAATACAGTTCCAAATTGCCGTAGCTCATCAAGAGCGGAGCTGATCCCACCAAAGTTATGCCACCGACAACCAAAGAACTCATTCCGATTTTTGCCGTGATTACTGCGACGGCAGAAAAGGTAAGCAGCCATAGGCAGTTTTTGTCTGTGTCGAAACTGAATTTGTTGCCGTCGAGACTGCTGTTCCATTCCTGCACATTACCATTTTCGTCTATACGGCAAACCCTGATTCCGTTTCTTGTTTCCTCTGGTATGTCCAGTTTGTCCATATCCAACTCCACATGAAAGGTGCCGGGGATACGTTGGGTAGATTCCAGTCCGGCATCGAGGTCG
>JAILAA010000014.1 GCA_024681875.1 Prevotella sp. | reverse complement strand
CCCCCTCGGGCAGAGGGGCAGAGCATGTCTTCGGTCATATAGCCCTGGTCAATGTAGACGTGTGCCCACTGTCCGCCCTGCGCTTTGTGGCAGGTGACGGCATAGCCGTATTTCACCTGCAAGGCGTTGTAGTGTGCGTCGCTACGCAATGCCTTGAGCCGTTCTTGCTTCAAGGGGATGTCGGCATAGTCTTCCATCACACTTTGGAAGAGCTGCTCCTGTTGCTCACGAGTCAGAGCCGGTGCCTCTGTAGAGAGCGTGTCAAGCAAGACTGTGACAGTGAGTTCCAGGCCGTCATAGTCGGGCAGAAGTATGGTGACATCGGCAAAGCGGAATCCGTACAGTTCGTGCACATTCCTCACGCGTTGCACCACGCAGCAGTCGCCGTTGGCCAGGAAGCTGAGCGGTATGGTACCATCATCGCCTTTGAGGCGCTCGCTCCAGAAATAATTGTTTTTCACAATCATCAGCTGGTCGCCGCGACACAGTTCTTCCTCACGGTCAAGGACGGTGTTACGGATGCCGTTGTTATAGATGACCGCACGCTTATTCGACCTTGTCACCACTATGGTCTCGTCTACACCCACACGGCTGTAGCTGCCGGCCAATGCCTCAATCAGCTCATCACCGCTCACGCTGACAATGTCTTCAAAGCCATTGAAGCGTATCATGGGCAGCGTTGTGGCGCCATCGTCCTCCACCATCCGCCGGATGGATGTAGCATTCCACAGTATACCCGACTGCTGGCTTTGGCGCAGCACCTCGCTCAGCCATGCCTCATGCACGTTAAGGCCCAGCGTCTGCAAGACAGCAGCCGACAGTGCCGGACTCTCCTCCTCGCCCACGGGCGGCAGCTGTGCGTGGTCGCCGATGAGTAGCAGGCGACAGTTCTGCCCCTGGTAGACATAGTGCACCAAATCGGCCAGCAACGAGCCTGAGCCGAAGCTGGTGCCCTCGACGCCGCCGTAAGCTGCAATCATCGAGGCCTCGTCGACGATGAAGAGCGTATCGCGGTGCAGGTTATCGTTAAGGCTGAAGTCAGAGAGCCCGCCCGCCGTCTTCTGACGGTAGATGCGGCGGTGTATGGTGTATGCCGGACAGCCCGCATAGAGTGCAAACACCTTGGCGGCGCGCCCTGTTGGAGCCAGCAGTATCAGCTTCTGCTTCAACCTGAGCAAAGCCTTGACAATAGCGGCTGCCAGTGTTGTCTTGCCCGTACCTGCAGCACCGCGCAGCACCATTGCCGTCAGCGGTCTCCGGTCAAGCAGGAACGCCACCGCCTCGTTGATGGCCAGTGCCTGTTCGTCCGTAGGCATGTGGACTAAGCATTGCCTGATACAATTGGTCAGTTCGTTGGAGAACACGATACAATGTTACAAAGAGGCCTTCACTATTCTCACCGGACAAAGGCCGGTCTCAGCGCCTACTCGTCCAGATTCAGGAATTCATCGTCAGACTGGTTATCCACATTGGCCTGCGGCACCGGTGTGCGCGGCCCTTCGTGCATGAAGTCATAGATGCCATAGCCGATGAGGCCCAACAGCAGCACCAGCAACACGATATGTATGATGAGGCGCCGCACTTCCTTGTTGCCGTCCTGACTGCGACGGCGCTTCTTCTTCGGCGGTTCCTCATACGACTGGCCCACGGGCACCAGCATACGCCCCAACGGCTTCGGCAGGTCTTGCCAGTTGTTTTCTTCCATAGACAAATAGTATTTAAGGTCTCTGTCGTTAAGTCATTCCATACGCCACTTACCGTCGGCTTGCAACATGGGCACGACTATTTCCTCCTGAATGCCGTCGACGAAGGTCATTTTCAAGAAGACTTGCATGACGTTGAGGGCAGTGTCGGGCTCGGCACGCATAAAGTCAATGTGGGCAACGCCTCCATGCTGGCCATTCACTTCCATCACGTGCTGCTTATAGAGCGTCAACAGCTGCTGGCGGTTTTCATCGCTAAGGCTTCGAGCCCCTACACGGCCATTGAGAAACGCCTCCGGACGGTTGTCGATGTAGAGTGCCTCGTAACACTCGAGCGCCACGCCACCGGCCCGCAAGCTCTCGTCAACGGGTGCCTCAGGCTCTTTCCCGCTGCAGCATGTTAGCATCACCGATAACAACACGACGCCGACAACCGTATACAACCGTGCAAAATCGTGGCCTCTCATCTGTCTTTGCGTAATTATTTCTGGCGTATGAACACGTTGATGGGCGAACCCGTCAGTGTCCAGTTCTCACGTATCTTGTTCTCGAGGAAACGCTTGTAAGGCTCCTTCACGTACTGTGGCAGGTTGGCATAGAAGATGAACGTGGGAATCTGTGTGTCGGGCACCTGGCTCACATACTTGATCTTGATGTACTTGCCCTTGATGCTGGGCGGCGGCGTGGCCTCGATGAGGGGCAGCATCACCTCGTTCAGCTTCGTGGTGCCGATGCGCAACTTGCGATTCAGATAGACTTGCTTCGCCGTCTCCAAGACTTTGAAGATTCTCTGCTTCGTCAGCGCCGAGGCAAAGATGATGGGGAAGTCGCGGAAGGGCGCCATACGCTCGCGGATGGCGTTCTCGAAGGTGTCGATGACGATTTGCGATTTGTCCTCCACCAAGTCCCATTTGTTCACCACCACCACCAACGACTTGTTGTTCTTCTGTATGAGCTGGAAGATGTTCATGTCCTGTGCCTCGATGCCGCGCGTGGCGTCAATCATCAGGATGCACACGTCGCTGTTCTCTATCGAGCGGATGGCGCGCATGACGCTGTAGAACTCCAAATCCTCCGTCACCTTGTTCTTGCGGCGTATGCCGGCCGTATCGACCAGATAGAAGTCAAAGCCAAACTTGTCATAGCGTGTGTAGATGCTGTCGCGCGTGGTGCCTGCAATGTCTGTCACGATATGGCGGTCTTCGCCGATGAAGGCATTGATGATGCTCGACTTGCCGGCGTTGGGGCGGCCCACCACGGCGAAACGGGGTATGCCCTCTTCCAGTCCGTCGTCCTTCTTCTCAGGCAACAGCTCCAAGACCTTGTCCAGCAGGTCGCCCGTGCCGCTGCCCGTAGCAGCGCTGATGCAGTAGGGGTCGCCAAGGCCCAGCTTATAGAAGTCGTACTGGCCGTAGAGGTCCTTGCCATCGTCGGCCTTGTTGGCCACGAGGATAATAGGCAGCTTCGACTTCCTCAGAATCTGTGCTACGTCCTCGTCCCAGTCTGTCACACCATTCTTGATGTCGCAGAGGAAGAGCAACAGATCGGCCTCCTCGGTGGCGATGACCACCTGCTTGCGAATCTCCTCTTCGAAGATGTCATCGCTGTTCACTACCCATCCGCCAGTGTCGACAACTGAGAATTCACGACCGTTCCAGTCGCACTTGCCATACTGGCGGTCGCGGGTGGTGCCGGCCTCGTCGCTCACGATGGCCTGACGGCTCTTCGTCAGCCTGTTAAATAATGTGGACTTGCCCACGTTGGGGCGCCCTACAATCGCTACCAAGTTTCCCATAGTCTTATTTTTGGTGCAAAGATACGAATAAGTGAGCGAAAAGAAAAGAAAAAAACTGTTTTTCTTTTCTTTTCCAAGCGAGAGTACCTTCGGCAACAGCCAATGTTATAAAAAAGCGCACAAAAAGCCAAGAAATCATTTATATTTTCTTCTGCCTAAAATCCGCTGATAATATGTTGCGGGGCTAATCTTGTCGCCATTTGGGACGTCCTCAGCGGCTACCGTCAGTAGTGCAAAAAACGATTAGTAATATAAACTTCTTCATATGCGAGTGGGTGCAAAGGTAAAAGACCTCTGGTCGCTTGCGAGAGTTGAAAAAACAAATGATGTGGCGTATTTTTTATTTTGTTTGTCTTTGTTACATTTTTATGTTTCAGGGCCTGAAACAGCTGTCCACGGGCCTGAAACAGCTGTCCACGGGCCTGAAACACAAGTCCACGGGCCTGAAACATAATTTTATTCGCACAGTACGGTTTTTTTCAATTATTCCTTTACGAATTTGGGCACTACGAAAAAAATTAGTATTTTTGCACCCAAATGAAGTAATTGAGCAAACATCAGACAATGTCAGAAGAGCAGATGCCCCCTACCCTCCCAGAAAACCTGGAAAGCCCAGAAAAGCCAGAAAACCTGGAAAGCCTGGAAAGCCCGGAAAAACCAGAAAACCTGGAAAGCCTGGAAAGCCCGGAAAGCCCGGAAAAACCAGAAAACCTGGAAAGCCCGGAAAGCCCGGAAGCCCAAGAAGGCCAAGAAGGCCAAGAAGGCCAAGATGCCTCAGAAGAAGGCCCCGTTGTCCTCCGCAGCGAAGGTCTGATAAAGCGCTATGGCAAGCGCACTGTGGTGAACGACGTCAGCTTCACCGTGAAGCAAGGCGAGATTGTCGGCTTGCTGGGCCCCAATGGTGCCGGAAAGACCACCTCCTTCTACATGACTACAGGCTTAGTGCTGCCCAACGGCGGCCACATCTACTTAGGCGACAAGGAAGTGACCAGCTATCCCGTCTACAAACGTGCCCGTGCCGGCATCGGCTATCTGGCGCAGGAAGCCTCCGTTTTCCGCAAGATGTCGGTGGAGGACAACATCCTCAGTGTGCTCGAAATGACGGGCAAGCCCAAGGCCTACCGCCATGAGAAGCTTGAAAGCCTCATCGCCGAGTTCCGTCTGGAAAAGGTACGTAAGAACAAAGGAGACCAGTTGTCGGGAGGCGAGCGCCGCCGCACGGAGATTGCGCGCTGCTTGGCCATCGAGCCGAAGTTCATCATGCTCGACGAGCCCTTCGCCGGTGTCGACCCTATTGCCGTGGAGGATATTCAGCAGATTGTGTGGAAGCTGAAATACCGCAATATCGGCATCCTCATCACCGACCACAACGTGCAGGAGACGCTCAGCATCACCGACCGTGCCTATCTGCTGTTTGAAGGAAGAATCCTGTTCCATGGCACCCCGGAGGAGTTGTCAGAGAACAGGATTGTACGTGAAAAATATCTTTCCAACAGCTTTGTGCTGAGGAAGAAAGACTTCCAGACACAATAACCGTTAACCAATAACCGTTAACGGCGCATCACCTTCCGCACAGTGCCATCGCTGTGGCGGATGATGTTCAAGCCGCTTGACGGACGTGTCAGGCGGCGACCGTCTATGCCATAGGTCATCGCTTCACTGGCAGTTGTCACTGCTGTCTCGATGCCTTGTGTGTTCATTTCTTCCAAGCTGAGGCTGGCAGCATTGATAATGTCCATATCCATCACGTTGTCGTCGGTCACCTCATCAGCTGCCTTGGTCAGCACAGCCACCACATTCATATTCTCGGCCTTCCAGCTGTTGTCCAGGACAGTTTCATAGTGAGCCGTATAGGAGGATCCGCTACAGTCTATCGCAGTTCCCGTAGGTGGTGTGACGTATGCACGGAGCACGTTGTTGTGGGCATAGGATGTGTTGCGCTGTGCACGGTTCAGCTTGGTATTATACACCATCTGCGTGCTGTGCACATCGTTCTCGGTAAGCATCAGTGTCAGTGCTACGTCGCCGTAGATGGCGGCTGCCTCAGGCAGCAGTCTACCCTGTGCATCAAGGGTGAGAAGCCGTGTCTGCTCATCGTAATGACCGCTAAGCTGCAATCCTGCAAACGAAGGGCTGTAGAGATCCTGCACCACCATGTCGCCCATGATGGCGGCCGTCAGATCAGTACCCACAACGGGGAGGTAGTCGTTCATATCGTAGGCGATATACGCCTCACCGGGGAAGTAGGAGCGGTTGATGGTGAACGAGGGATAGGTATAGGCATAGAGCTGTTCCAGATAGGCCGCCTCGCTGATGGCCAACGGCGTGCCCTGCCGGTGCACGTTAACTACGCTGACGCGGTTGAAACTGCTGGTCACGGCAGCAATGGTGGTGTTAAGCATGGCCGAAAGGAACGACTCTGAGTCAGTGTACACCTCTAGGTAAACCTGGCTGCGCTGCAGCGTGTCGCGATAGACAGCGAAATTCACCGTTCTCTGTTTACCCTCGGTGTTGTCCAGCGGCTGTCCGTTGGCCTTTGTCAGCATTATTGTCAGCGTATGCATACCGATGGCGATGTCATTGTCCAGGCTCACGGTGCCAGTCCATGTGCCGTTCAGACCGTCGGGCAGCGACAGCTCGCGGTGGAAGTCGTAGGCTGTCTCGTCAATCATCACCCGCAGGTCGTAGTTCCTGATGGAGTCGCGGCCCACATTGATGAATGTGGCCATGATTTCTATATCCTCGCCGGGCTGCTTGTACTTGAAGCCTGCGTCCATGTAGGTGAAGGCCATATCGTTCTGCGGCAGGCTGCTCACGTCGATAATGAGCTGTACGCAAAGCTTACCTGCACCGCTGATACTGTAAAGTCCCATGCCCTGACTATAGTCGCCATAGAGATAGAAGGCGCCCTCGGTGTCTGTACCCACACAGGCCAGTCCACCTTGGTCGGCATCCACCATCTCCTGTGTCTCCTCGTAGTCGAAGCCGAAGAAGAGCCTCTCCGTACCATTGATGACATAGCCATCACCGTTGAAAAAGATGTTGTTCCATCCGTCGTACAGACGCTGCTTCTGTTCCACCAACAGGGCAAAGTTATTGTTGGCATCGTAAATGAACGTGCGCTGGCGACCTAAGTTCATAGCTACGGCGATGCGCATACCGACCACGCGGCAGCCGACATAGGGCTTTAGCACCTCAGAGTTGAGAGCAGCTCCCACGGAATAGGTACCTACCTGTCCGAAGGTAGCGCCATGAACGTCGATGTCGTCTGTAAGGGTATAGCCCAGCAGCCGCTGTGTGCTGCTTAAACCTTCCACACGACTGGGCTGACTCATGGCGGCAACCACCGCCACGGTCAGCATCAACAGGATGATGAGTGTCTTCCTCATGGTGTTATTACCTTATAACTTTTTTCCCGTTCCACAAGTAGATGCCGTGCTTTGGCATGACAACACGGCGCCCCAGCAAGTCGGTGAGATGACCGTCGGCGTCCTCTGTCGTAGTCTCTACATTACGGATGGCCGTCATGTCTTCTATCACATACTCCGTTATGGCCGACATACCGTTCTGATAGACGGCTTGGATGCCAATGACATGGCTACCTTTATCAAGGGCAGTGATGACATATTGCGGCACGTCGCTCTCGCCTACTTTCACGCCGTCAATATAGATGTCAAAGCGGACGATATTGCCGTAGTCCACAGTCTCTCCATGTCCATCCTCCGGTCCCACGGTAAAGTCATCAATCTGAGCCAGGAAGGCGTCGGTGGAAGTGTAGTGTACTGCCAAGCGCACCTGTTCTCCAGCATAGACGGACAGGTCGGTGCTGTAGATGGTCCACTCTGTGCTGCTGAGTTTCTTCACGCTGCTAACGGTGGTGAAGTCGTCAGGCCGTGTACTACCGTTACTGATGCAGAATTCTATCGACTCAGGGTACAGCTCCGAGTAGCCCTTGGCGGTAACAAGCAGAACATAGTTCTCGTGGATGTCGAGCAGTGGCGAGATGAGCCACTTGTCGGCTGTTGTTCGCTGCGGCGAGAAGAAGATAATGCTCTTGTCGCCTGTCGGTGCAGCAATGGCCGGGTCAGTGGGAAGCATGGCCGGGGAGGTTTTCCACGGATTGAACACCATCGGTGCGATGGCCGTGGGATTGGTGGCCGTGCCTGAGCCCGGGAAGCTCACGATATTTGTAGCGGAGCCAAGGGCGATGGGATAGACGGGCTGCTGATCACGGTCTATGGTGAGCCATTCGCCGAAGGAGCCAGTGGCAAAGTCGTCATAGTCCTCGAAACTGTCGCTGAACATCAGCTCCTGGTTCCAACGCAGGCTCAGGCTGCCGTCGTCGCCCTGCGTGACGGTGATGTTCCATGGGTCGAGAATGCGGTCCTTCAGTACAATCTCCACTGCGGTATCGCCCTGCACCTCTATCGTCTGATTATAGCTCTCGAAGGCGCCCTCTGCCACATGCAGCTCGTAGCTGCCAAAGGGTAGCGAGGCGACCGATGCCTGTCCGTCGCTCACGGTGAGGGTATAGCTGTCGGCAGTAGCATGGCTCACTAAGACCAGCTGCTGGCCGTCGGGACCGAGCTTGCTCTGTGCCGTCACAGAAAACGTTACACGGCCAAAAGCATCGGCTCCGGGCACATCGACGGCTACGGTAGTGACGTCGCTTTCTGCCGCGATGTACGTAGCACGCACACCCACCTCATGGTGGCCGTCCGACACATTGTTTATTATATAGGAGTAGCTGGTGGTGGTGCCCACGTCGTTGCCGTCGAGCACAATAGTAAAGTATTCATTAGGATTGGCGGGCGAGCGGCGGGTAGCCCGACGGGCAGCGGCTGCACCGGCCTGCCCCACATAGACATTGTCTACCATGAGCATGAACGAGCGGTAGCGGTTGTAGTCGCTGATGTATCGGATGGCGAACTTTATCTCCTGTCCGGCCCACGCCGACAGGTCATAGCTGTACTGGTGCCAGCCACGGTAATCGGCCGTCTCAAAGTTACCTTTGTCCAAACGTACAAAGTCTTCTTGGCGCGGATTGTCGGTCTGCGTGGTGACATACACCATGAAGCGCTCAGTGAACTGATCGGCGGCCTTACCCATGAACTGCAGCACGTTCTCGTTGCCCACGGTGATGGCTGGCGAGATGAGCCAGTCGTCGTTGGCCTCACCGCTGTTGGTGCGTGTAAAGCCCACATACTGCTGTCCCTCATAGGGACGGAGGATGGGATAGTCGTACCACCAGGTGGGCTCTACCTTCAGGGGGTTGATAATCTGTGCGTACTGCATCACGCCACGGTTGGGATAGTTACCCACCAGTGGGGCTGCGGCCGACTCGTCAGCATCGATGCCCGTCCACTCGCCAAAGGTGATGGCCCATGGCTCATAGCTCTCGAAGTCGTCGAAGAAGACAGGCTTCTCGGTATTCCAGGT
The DNA here is from genome assembly GCA_024681875.1 of Prevotella sp. The sequence continues at coordinate 25,706 of JAILAA010000014.1, read as the reverse complement.
CAGTCTCAGACCGTTCTGTCCGCTGTAGACGTCGTGGTCTACCTCCACCGTCAGGGCGTAAGGTTGGCGCGTCTGCTCTGTCAGGGTCACTTGCACGGTAGCTTCGGTAGCCTCGTCGGCCACCACGAAGTCGTACTGCAGGGTATTGAAGCCGGCGCGCTCGATGATGAGGCGGTGGCTACCGCCATAGACCTTGAGGCTGCACGTGCCTTCGGCATCAAGGTTCAGGGTGCCGTAGCTCACTTCATAATCTGTCTGCATCAATGTCAACGGTTGTCCTTCCAAGCGGTCGCCCTCCACTGATGTCACCCTGATGGTCAATAGCTTGTTGCGCTGCTGCCCAGCAGCCGTGAAGCTCAGGGTCAGCAGCAGCAACAGCAAAAAGAGAAATCTCGTTTTTCTCATTTACTGAGTATCCAAAAATTTTACTGAAGAGCTACGCGCGTTACCTTTCCGTTAGCTCCTTTCACGACATAGACGCCCTTCGGCAACTGGTGCATCACGGTGGCGGCACAGCCTGAAGCCACCTGCGTGCCATTCAGCGCCCAGACGCTAACCTCTTCATTGGCACCAATGCCTGTCACCTCGTCAATCTTCTCCGTCTGGGATCCGATATGGCTGAAGGTCAAGTCGTCGAAGAAGGCCAGCCAGTTGGCGTTGACCGTGGTATGACGCACAGCCACGTAGACAGGCTTGCCGGCATAGGCCGAGAGATCAACCTCGAAGTGGTGCCACTCATTTTCGCCGAGATAGCTCATCTCCTTCGCAGGCATCACCACGGTAAAGTCATTCGTGTTGGTGTTGCCCTTGTCGCTGACGAGCACGGTGACGGAGTGCAGGTCGTTGTCGCCCACAAACACTGAGCCTGTCGTTGAGAGGTTACGTGCGTAGAAGTCGAAAGTGGTATTTGCCGTTGGCACAATCTGCTTCGAGATGAGCCAGTCGTCGGCCGACGAGTTGTTGTCGGGAGCACAGGCGGCAAGCGTGTAGATGCCTGTGTGTGCCGTCAGATTGGGATTATGGTGCTCAGCCAGGGTAAAGGCGTAGCGCCCACCGTCGTTCTCGATGATGGTCTGATAGTAGTTCGACTTGTAGTTCACCTGCTTGTCTACATCGATGGTGGTAAAGTCCTCATCCCAGACATAGTCGAGCGGGTTCTTCTCAAAGCCATAGAAGAGCACGTCCTGTGCCAATGCGGTACCACTAACGGGCAAGGTGGCAGTGAGGCCATTCTCGAACTCAACGGTCAGCACGTCGCTCACGGTCTTTGCGGCCTCCTTGGCCAGGAAGGTGATGGTGAAAGGCATACCTTCACCCACGGTCAGCACGTCGCCGGCGGCTATCGATGTCATGAAATTCTCAGTGGTAAAGGTGGCACTCTTCACCTTCAGCGCGTTCTTGCCGCTGTTGCGGATGGTGAGCATGTCGCCGCTGTTAGTGGCTTTGCCATAGTTCACCTTGCCGGCGTCCCACGACTCGCGGTTGAAGACCACGCCATCCTCCACAGTGCCGTTGATAATGACATTGTCGAGCGTGCCATAGCCATTCTGTCCTGAGATGCAGTGTGAGGTCCAGCGGAACTGCACCTTCTTGCCGGCGTAAGCGTTCAGGTCGATGGTCTCCTGGCGCCAATATTTCTTCTCGTTTTCATCGGCATACTCAGAGAGATAGGAGGCCTGCTGCCACTGTCCGTCGCTATAGATCTCAAAGAACACCTCGTCCTTACCGTTGCTGCCTTCCACATTCTGTTTCTTCAACAGTCCCGTCTCGTCAACCATCAGGTCGCTCGGATGTGCATTGCCCCACAGGAAGGAGATGCTCATGCCCTTGCCTTCAGCAGGCAGCGTGAACTCCGGTGTGGTGAGCATGACGCTTTCGCCCGCATTCAGCCATCCGGCCGAGAGGCTGGCGCCGTTGCCACCGTAGGGATAGTAGGTATTGGGGCTCCAAAGGGCGAACTTCATGGCTCCCTCCGTTCCGTTGCTGAGCCAGCCCGTAGGCACAGGCTTGGCAGAGGTGCAATCGTCGAAGTTCTCCTCCCAGGGGAACTCCATGACGGAGGCTTCGGGCTGTGTGGTGAAGCGCCATGTGCTGGCAGTAGTCGACTCACCCTTGTCGTTGTAGGCCACAATCTTCCATTTATAGGTAGTCTCGTAGTCGGCCTGCGCAATGGTGTATGTCAGTGCATTGCCTACGTCTACGCCGTCGATGAGGTCGTTGGCAGCGGTGTTGGTGCCAACAAACACCTTGTAGCCTGCAGCAAACTGAGCAGGTCCCCACTTCAGGACGATGTCGCGCGGGTAGATGTCGGTGGCGTTGTTGGCCGGACTGATGATGGTGGCATTGCCAGGCACACCGTCCATGCCGTAGACGTTAGGCAGCAGCACGCGGTCGAGGGTAAAGCTCGAATGGTCATAGGCTCCCTCATCGTCCATCTCCACGGCGGGGTAGTACCAGCGGATGTAGCTCTCGTCGCTACCGATGCCCAGGTCGACAGTCTCAGTAAGCAGCTGGTTCAGCCCGTTCATGTAGTCGCTCGTCCACTTGGTTGTCCATGTGTCACCGCCGTCGTAGCTCACCTGCAGCATGATGTCGTATTCAGGCGCGGTTTCCCCGTCATACTGGTTAAAGTAGGTAAAGGAAACTTGTCCGCCATCGCTCAAGTCTAAACGGGGCGAGCGCAGGTAAGCATCCGAGAAGCCACCGCCGCAGTATGCGCTATGGTCGCCCTCAATGGCTGCGGTAGCCCAGCTCCAGCCCGTGTTCTTCCATCCTGCGGGTGGGAAGAACTGCTCGAAGTTCTCGAAGACATAGCCCTCGGGCAATAGCTGCTTCGACGCCGTGAAGGCGATGGTGACATCGCCGCCGGTGGTGTGCAGCACAGCGTTTCCGCTGGCAGGCGTAGTCATCGAAGCGGTATAGGAGAGCTGGAAATCCACGTGGTCATAAGTACGCAGATTCACTGTCGTAGGATCGATGGTCAGGCCCACGCCCTGTGGCAGTTCTGTGCCGGTGATCTTCAGTCCGTCCTTGCCGGTGTTCGTAAGCGTGATGATGTCGGAGTAGCGTTTCTCGCCGATATACACCTGTCCGAAGTTATACCTGTCTATCGTCACACTGGCCTGTGGCCCTGTGGCGGGAGTATGCTGTGTCACGGTGATGTCGTCGAGCCATACTATGTTGGCACTCGTCGTCAGCATCTTGTAGACGAAGGCCAGCTGCACCTTCTCGCCCTTCCAGTCGCTCAGGTCCACCTTAGAGGTGTGGGGATCCCAAGTAGTGATGGGAAAGACGGTGACACCGCTCTCGCGCAGCATCTGCTCGTTCTGGATGCTGAACACCGTCTCGGCGTTCTCTAACTTACCGCCAGTCACCACACGTACCTGCAGGTCATAGCGTGAGTTGTCATAAGCATTCATCGGGCTGACTTTCCATGAGAACTGAAGCTGGTAGGTATCATCGAGGTTCAGCTCGGGTGAGAGCAGAATCTCCTCACGGGGGCCGCTTCCGTCAGTGACGTTAACGCTGATGGGGGCGTCGCAGGCGGCACAGCAGGCGCCGCCAAGTGTCGATCCGGTAGCCGACTCTGGGTCACTGTAGTAGTTGTGCCAGTTGTAGGTAGTGTTAGCGCCCTGATAGCTGCTCACCACCGTCCATCCGGCTCCGGCTGCCACGGGTGTGGGGTTATTACCGGTGTTGCTGGTCTCGAAGTCCTCGCTCAGTATCGTCTGTGCACTACCGGCCGTGAAAGTCAGCAGGGCCAGTAATGTGAGTTGTAGTTTCTTCATGTATGCTTTTGTTGTGTAGTTTAATAGAACTCCTCTTCTTCGTCATCCCACAAGTTCCGATGCCGACGCGAATCACTGCCAGAGCCTTCCTGGGCACTGCCGCCAGTATCTATCGGATTAATGACACCTGTGATGTCCGTGATAGAGGCGCTGTTAAGAAGTTCGTCATCCTGTGTGCACTGTATTTGGATGAGTGGTGAAATATATTGCTTCTTCATATTGCTTTCATTTTTTTGTTAGACACATAAATAATAATTATTTCACCAGGACCTTCTTGCCATTGATGATGTAGAGACCGCCTTTCTTCAGCTGGTCAACCTTCTGACCCTGCAGGTTGTAGATGCCTTCCAGCTTAGCAGGTGCTTCAGTAGCTACAGTTTCTATTTCGGTTGGAACGTCAAAATCCTCACCGTTGACGGCGAAGCGGATGTTACGAGCATCTGCACCACTCTTCAGCTTCAGGTAAGAACGGAACGGCAGGATGGTGTTGTTGCTGGTGGCCTTCACGAACTTACCGCCTTGGATGAAGTAGTCGTCGGCATTGGCTGTGATGCTCGCGTAAGTACCCACGAAGTCAAACACCTGGCCTGTGACAGTCTTCGTATCCATAACGACGGTTTTGTTCACAAAGCGGGGAGCTATGGCGGGAGCAGACTCCAGCCAGAGCAGGTACGGTGTACCAGCAACAATCTTCGTAGCGTTGGTGAAGTTCACGGTCACATGGTCTGTACCCTCGTCGCCATCATAGGCAGCCAGCTCGATATTCTCACCGAAGGCTTCCTTCACCTCGACGGCACTTAGTGTGATAGGCAGGACGATAGCATTCCAACCAGCCTTCAATGAGCGGCTAATGGTCACATTAGCCACAGAAGTACCAACAGCCGAGAAGCCGTTATTACTCAGCGTCAGCTCAGGCAGAGCCACAAGTTTCAGATCCACAGCCTGCGAGAAGTTAGAAACATGCTCAACAGTAGCCTCAGCACCATTCTTAGAAGCAGTAACGGTGTAGGTACGGTTAGCCTGAATCACATCAATGCTGTACGTTCCGTCATATCCAGTAGTGCCAGTATACTGCACCTTGTCAGTATCTTCACTAATCAAGGTCACGGTAGCGCCTTCTTCAGGATAGTCGTTGCTGTCGGTCACTCTGCCAGTAAGAGTAGCCACGACTGCGTCATAGTCAATATGAATAAATGGCAGATTCTTTGCATTCCAACTACCTGTGAACACTCCTCCTGTACCATCATTCTGATGTTGATAAGCTAATCCTGTAACATTTGACTTCTCAAATTGAGTAGAGTTATTTGTCCCAAAACTATTAGCACTTGCACTAATAAGAACACGGAGTGACTTACCGCTTACATAAGTAATAGGAGTCTCAAAGTTGATAGAAATCATATCAACAAGCTCGCTTGACGAACCTTGTACCACCCATTCATGATTCTCTTCATTAATAGCGGCCGTCATAGCACTATAGTCGTAATTGCCTGTTGTCGAAGGCTTACTTAATGTGGCATCATCTGTCCATTCATAGTAAACCTTAAGTGAAGTGGTGTGTGAAGAGGTGGTAAATCCCTTGAATGTTATTGAGCGTACCGTTTCTCCACCTGTTAAACCCAAAACTGCAGGGGTATAAAGAGCAATGGTCTCACTATTTTTATAATACACGTTAATAGGAGTTGTACCATCTGTACCGGTTGATTCAGCAATGCTACCACCAGTCTCTTCCTTACTAAAGGTTACGTTCACGGCCTCGGTCTTTAGCCTATAGCCATCAGCTTCAACTTCAATATACACGGGATATTCACCAACCTTACCGAAAATAAACGGCACGGCAATCTGTGTGCCGACAGCAGAGAGCTGATTGACAGTAGGAATAGCTGTTGCAGGCTGGATGGTAGCCACAGGCTCCTCATCCACATAGACGGTGACATTATATGAGCCAGCAGCCTCCTCAGCAATGCCGAAGTTGGCAATGTTTACTGTTGCATTGACAGTGGTGTTCTGCATAGCCTCGGCAGGAATGTTGCTGGAAGCAATCTTCCAGTCATGAGCGACGGGAGCCATGGTCAGACCGTAGATCTCGTCGACCTTCACGTTGTCATAAAGGTCAAAGCCGATGTAATACTCACCTGCATCAGCAAAGGTTACCTCGAAGGTCTGGTAGTCTGTGGTTATGGGGTTCTCTGTGTCTTCACCACTTACCTTAAACACCTGAGTACGGGTTGTACCCTCCTCTGCATTCATCACTTCGTTGCGAGTAGATGCAACATAGACAGCAACACTGCCATCTGCATAGTACGAACTAGAGCTATACAGTTTAGCGTCAAAGGTCATCTTGTCGCCGGCTGCAACGGTCATCTTCGGAGTGACGAACATGCCTGTGCCAAAAATGTAGTAGTTGGGGGCAGAATAGGTTCCGCCATTAGAACCAGAAATACCACTGTAAACAGATCCAGTAGGCCAATACAATTCGCCATCCTTGTCGAAGTTAGCATAGAACTTGGTTGGGTCGAGCTTCGTACCGCTGACAGCAAGTGTAAAGGTCTGGTCAGCACCAGTACCATCAACGTAGGTAATCACCATGTTGCCACTGTATTCACCTGCTTCGGTAGCCGAGAAGGTAATCTCAACAGCCTGAGAAGAAGCAGGAATACCAGCATTAGTTCCATCGAAAGCAGCTACAGTGAACTGCTCGGCAGGAGTAGCGGTGAAGCCAGCAGGAACGGCAATGCCCTTCACGGTCAGTGCAGCAGCCCCCCAGTTGTTGATGTAGAACGTCTGTGAGTCGGCAGTATTGGTCTTGCCAAAGGTGATAGGAGTCGTGTAGTCAGAAGGCTCATACCACACGCTTGAAGGCAGCGTCTTGACGAAGTGGAACTTAGGTTCCTTGACCACAGTAAGGTCGAAGTCCTCGGTCTCGAAGGTGACACCATTACCAAAGTCAAACACCACCTTAGTGTCTTCGAACACAGTGGTACTCTCCACCTCAGGAGTCCAGTTAAAGGTGAAGGTCTTCGAACTGTTGGCGCTTGCAGTCAGTGCAACAGGAGTACCCTCAGCCAGGATGGTCTCGCCACATACATATTTCACGGTGTATGCATCAGCAGTCTCGTCAGTAAGAGGAATCACCTCAAGAGACGGCTTTGACAGGGAAGAGCCGCTATTTACGGAAGCATCAGGCCAGTTTACTTTCTTGATATAGAGGTCGTGAGCCACGTTGACCTTTGTCAAACCGATGATGTTGTCAACGCGTACACCGTAGATGGCAAATGCCACATAGTAGTCGCCAGCTGTATCGAAGCTAATTTCCTTGTTCTGGAATGTAGAAGTCAGGTCGGCAGCCGTCACTGAGTATACAGGCTCGCCCCAGGTCTTACGGTCGGTAGACACATAGACCTTCAGGTTGTAATTTGAAGAGCTGGAGTCATCGCGACGGACATCGAAAGTCAGCTTGTCGCCAGCATTTGCGTGCAGCTTCGGGGTGATGAACTTGTTGTTCTCGTTGGCATAGCTTGATGATGTGTAGGAATAGAGGTAACCGTCGTAGTTGCCAGAAGACACATAAGCGGTTCCAAAACGGATACCAGCCTCAGCAACAGAACCGGCGGGATAATTTGTCTCTGACGAAGAAGACACACTAAAGTCGGCAGCCCAAGTGCCGGCGGCCAGCACATTGCCAGAGAAAGCCAGCGTGTAGGTCTGCTCGGCTCCATCCTTATCAAGATAGACAATAATAAGATTGCCAGAGAATGCCCCAATTGTTGTGACAGGTAACGTAATGTTCAGTGCCTGGGTAGCGCCCTTGGCAATAGACAGGCCCTCATTGGGAATCACAGGCAGGTTGGCCGAAGTAAAGCCTTCGGGCAGGGTGATACTCTTGATCACCAGGGGAGCCGTACCCGTGTTGGCAATCTCATAATAATTCGTAGTCTCTTCGCCAATCATACCGTAGGCCTGAGTACCTGAAAGACTACTTGTGCTTGTCGATTCTGCTGCGCGGAACACAAACTTAGGCTCGTATTTTAATGGTTCGCTGCAATAGCGTGGGTTGGTGGTTGTTGTACCCGTAACATTCTCCTTAATAAACCAGTATTTATAACCAGAGACATAGGGCACAGTAAACTCAACATCAAGTGTCATAGTTGCACCAGCAGCAAGATCTTCAGTTATAGCAATGGTGGCATCTTCTATGAATGTAGGAGTTCCTGATGAATAACCTGCATATCCAGGAGTTAGCGTATAGTTTTCTGTTGTGCCTGCAACGAAATCTATGTCACCAGTATTTTCCAGTTCAACCTTTAGAATTACAAGCATGTTTCCATCTGGTTGCTGCTCAAAAACAGGGTTAGTTCCAGTAGTACCAGTTTGGCCATTACTATTCATCACCTTAGTAACTGTAAGTGAAGTTTCTGGAACAATTTCAGCACTTGTTGCACCAAAATTGTCAAGATACACATATTGAGCACGGATACCTATGCGTTGTGCTTCGCTAACTTCAATAGTTACAGCCTCAAAAGTAGCACCTGTCGTAGAAGTCCATTCCTGTCCCCCGTCAAGTTTTGCCACACGTGCCGTTCCTTCATCGTTAACACTGTAGAATTCTACGAAAGCTTTGGTTGAAGACGAAGCCGAATAAGGCTTTGCATAAATGGTAATTGTTCCATTGACAACAGGTGTGACAAGCAAGTCGTAACTTGAATTTGCCGAACCAGAAGATCCCCAATCGTACTTAGCCTGACGCATAGCAAGCAAGGCTCCCGAGCCGTTGATACCTTGATCAGTCTTATAGCTATAAGACATATTGTTGTCATAGTAAGTATCTATGTCAACAATATGTTTCCAGTTTGATGCGACTTTAAAGTCACTACTGCTTGTCGAAATCGCCGTGTTGAAGTCCACGGTGTAGTTGTTCACTGTTTCTGCCGAAGCATAGCTCCCGCCTAACAGTGCGACAAGCGTCATTAGAAAAAGTCTAAGTTTTTTCATACGCAAAAATTATTAAGTTGTTAATTTAGTTGTAATTCGGACCAAATGAAGGTGCAAAAGTATATTTTTTTGTCGAAATTGCCAAAAAAACAACCCATTTATTTGCAAAAGGAAAAACAATCTTAACAAAAGGAATGCAAGAGGGGGAGGAAGGGAGAAAATAATAAAAACGCCCCAAGGGGCGAGGTGGCCGAAGGCGGACCCACCCCCACCCCCTCCCTTGCAGGGAGGGGAGGAGATACCTCGGAGGCGGAGAGCACGAAGGGCATGCAAAGTAATTGCTCCCCTCCCTGCAAAGGAGGGGCCGGGGGAGAGTCTGGGTAAGTTACAGACCCCACCCCTGCCCCTCCCCTTCTTGCGTCCCGTTGGTAGCAAGCGTCACCCTTCGGGATGACGAGCGGAGGGGCGGGGAGTTGCTGCGCCAGAGGTATCAAAACTCCCCACCCCTTTAAGGGGCGAGGTGGCCGAAGGCCGGGGCGGGACGAGCAATCGTTACACTTACTTCACCGCAATCTTCCGTCCGCGGATGATGTAAATGCCTTTGAGCAGGGCGCCGCTGCCGGTATGCACCTCCTTGCCGTCGAGCGTGTAGACACGTGCATCGTCGCCATAGAGGGTGCGGGCTGTCGTGATGCCTGTGGCGGTGCGCACGAGCACAAAGTCTTTCACCACGTCGCCTGCAGCAAAGCTGAGGTCTTGCCCTATGGTGTCGGTATAGCCCTCGGCGGACACGTTCACATGGTAGAGGCGTGCTGCCTGGATGACGTTGATGGTGTAGGCGCCTGTGATGTCGGTGGTGCCGGTATACTGGACGTCGTCGCCGTCGGTGCTCACCAGCGTCACGACGGCGCCCTCGACGGCTTCGCCGTTGTCGTTCCTGACCGTGCCGGAGAAGGTGACGGGTGTGGCTTCAAGACCGAGGTGGAGCAGTGGCAGGGCCGTGACGCTCCAACTGTTGGTCTCGAAGGTGCTCCTCGTGTCGTTCTGATGGTAATAGGTCAGGCCTTCCGTCGTGCTCTTCTCAAAGAACACCTGTTTCCATTCCTCGGCATTGGAACGGACGACGATGCGCAGCGCCTTTCCCTGCTCGAAGACGAGCGGTTCGGCGAAGTTCAGGACGATGAAGTCCTCCAACGCTGTCTGCGAGCCCTTCGTCTGCCAAGTCGTCTCTTGGTTGACCACTGCCTGCGTCATTCCCTCGGTGTTGTACAATCCGTCGGCAGGCTTTTCCTGCACGGCGTCGTCTGTCCACTCATACCAGATGTTGAGTATGGACGTGGTCGGGTCTGTGGTCTTGTAACCCTTGTAGGTGATCGACTTGATTTTCGCGCCGTCGGGCAGGCCATAGCTGTCCGAGAGCACGTCGGAGGTGTAGAGCGACACCGACTCACTATTCAGATAGCTCAGGTTCAGGGGTGCCATGGAGGAGGTGCCGTCGGCCTCGGCCGTAGCATCGCTCTTCAGCTGTTCTTCGACAAACGTCACGTCGACAGGGTCGGTCTTCAGACTGTAGTCGCCAGCCTTCACTTCGACGTAGACGGGGAAGGTGCCAATCTTCGGGGTGCGGAAGGTGATGTGCAGCTGGTGGCCTGCATCACTCAGCTGATGGCTCATCGGCAGCTCGACGCCCTGTGCAGTAGCTGCGGCCTCGCCGTCGATATAGAGCGTGGCAGCGTAACTATCAGCAGCCTCGTCGGCCACGCCGAAGTTGACGATGCTCACCGTTGCGGTGCTGGCCACGTTCTGCATAGCCTCAGTGGGGATATTGGAAGATACGAGCATCCAGTCATGGGGCACGTCGGTCTGTGTCAGACCGTAGAGCTCGTCGACATAGGGGCGTCCGCTTATCTCGAAGGCGTAGTAGTTGTCGCCGGCAACGGCGGGCACCTCGAAGGTCTGGTAGTCGGTGGTCATCGGATTTGTCTCGTCCTGTCCGCTGACGCTGAAGAGTGGCGTGCGTGTGTCGTTATCGGGGTCGAAGTTCACCAGTTCTTCGCGGGTGGCGGCTGCGTAGACCACCACCTTGCCCTCGCTCCAGCTGGTGCTGTAGAGCTTGGCATCGAAGGCCAGCTTGTCTCCTGCGGCAGCCGTCAGCTTCGGGGTGATGAAGAGGTTGTCGGTGGCTCCTGAACAGGTGATGGCATAGTCGCCAGCGGCCACATACGTTGTGCTGACATTCTTCTGATAGACGGTTCCGGCGGGCCACTGGTTGCTCTCGCTGCCGAAGTTGGCGTACCACTTAGCGGGATCGAGCATGGTGCCGCTGACGGGCAGCGTGAAAGACTTGTCTCCGCTATAGGTGATGACCATGTCGCCACTGTAGTCGCCGGCGGTCTCGGCCGAGAAGATGATGTCGAGTGTCTGACAGGAGGCGTCGATGCCGTCGTTCTCACCGTTGAAGGCAGCCACGGTCATGGGGAACTCGGTAGGGGTGGTAAAGCCATCGGGCAACGTGATGGCATCAACGGTTAGCGGAGCGGAGCCCCAGTTGAAGATGATGAAGCGCTGTGTGGCTGCCACATTGGTACGGCCGAAGGCGATGGGCTCAGTGCGGTCAGTAGGCTCATACCACCTGCTGCTGGGCTTGGTGTTCAGGAAGTGGAAGACGGGCTCGTTGGTGACGGTGAGGTCGAAGGGGTCGGTCTCAAACGTCGTGCCGTCAATGAACTCGAAGACCACCTTCGTTGCGGGGAACGTAGTGGTTTGATCGACCGTCGGAGTGAACGACGCAGTGAACGAGGTAGTGCTGCTGGCGCTGGCCTTCAGAGTCTTCGACTCGATTGCAACCTCGTTGTCTCCATAAACGTACTTCACGGTGTAGTTGTCGGCAGCCTCCGATGTCAGCGGGATGATGTCGACGCTGGGTCTGGTAAGGGCGGTGCCGCTCTTCACCGAGCCTTCGGCATCGTGCGGCCAGTTGACGCTCTTGATGAAGAGGTCGTGGGCCACGTCCACCTTCTCCAAACCGATGATATTGTCGATGCAGAACTCGCCATAGAGTGCGAAGGCTACATAATAGTCGCCCTCGGTGTCGAAGGTGATGGTCTTGTTCACCCACGAAGCACCGATGGCCTCGGTGCCCTCTGTTTCTCCATAGGTGTAGGTTGCCACAGGCTCGCCCCAAGTCTTACGGTCGGTTGACACATAGACCTTGGCGTAATAGTTGGCGCCGCTGACTCCCTTTACATCGAAAGTCAGCTTGTCGCCAGCAGCAGCATGCAGCTTCGGAGTGATGAACTTATTGTTCTCTGTGGCATAGCTCGAAAGGGTGCGGCCCTTGATCCAGTTGTTATAGTTGTTAGAGGCGATATACTGGTAGTCGCTGTTGATGCCGCCCTCGGCTATGGCGCCGACAGGATAGGCAACCGTAGAGGAAGTGTTGTTGAAGTCGGCCGTCCAGGTGTTGGCACTGATCACGGTGGCCGAGAGCTCCATGGTGTAGCTGGTGGCTTCCTCTGCCAAGGCAGGGATATAGCTGACGGACAGCGTGCCGACGTATGTGCCCGTGACAGCGGCATCGTTGGTGATGTTCAGCGACAGGGTGCTGCCTGCTGCCACCTCAAGGCCATCGGCTGGAATCTCTAGGGCATCTTCTTCAGTGAAGCCCTCGGGCAGTATGATGGCCGTAATAGTCAGCGGCGCAGTGCCAGTATTGGCAATCTCATAGCTTTTGGTCGTGCGCTCGGTAATGGTTCCCCAATGGTCGGCAGAGAGACTGCTGGTACTGGTTGATCCTGCCTCACGGAACACGAAGTTCGACTCGTATGCCTTCACGCCGGCATAGCGGAAGGATGACGAGGTGGTGCCACTGATGTTCTCGCGGACAAACCAATAGGCCCAGTCGGGGGTGTAAGGCACAGAAAAGTCAACGTCGATGGACTTCGTCTCACCGGCAGCAAGAGGCTCGGCGATGCTTACACTGGCATCGTCATAATAAGTCTTTGTGCCACTGGCGTATGAAGCACGGGCCAGTGTCAGGCTGTAGCCCTCGTCTCCGACTGCAAAGTCGTAGTCGCCGGTGTTCGTCAGCATCACCTGCAGCTGCACCTTCAGCGTGCCATCGGCCTGCTGTGTGAAGTAGGTAGTGGTGCCTGCAGTGCCAGTGCTGCCTTCAAGGTTAGCCACGTTGGTCACCTGCAGCGTGCACTCTTGGGGAATGTCGACGCCAGATGCCGTGAAGTTATCCACATATACATACTGCAGGCGCAAGCCCAGTTTCTGGCCCTCGGCGAGCTCGGACAGGGTGAAGGTGTTCCACCTTGTCTGGTTGCCTGAATTATAGCCGGCAATCTCTTGCTTAATGGTTTTCAGCAGGCTGCCGCGGGTGCCGTCGTCGTTAATGGCATAGACCTCGACGAAGGCATTATTTGACGAACTGGCACTGATAGACGCCTTGACATCGAGGGTGACAACGCCACTGACCTTCGGAGTCACCAGCAGGTCGTGAATAGTCTCACCCCCGGCGTAGTCGCCGGCATACTGACGGGCCGCATAGAGCGTACCCGTACCGTCGACGCCCTTGTCATCATAGTAGCTGTACGTCATGTAATAGGGGCCATAGCCGTCGTAGTCGCTGTTAGGCACGATGTGTCCCCACCCTTTGGCCACCAAGAAGTCGTGGTTGGAGGTGGTGACGGGGGTGTTAAAATCTACGACATAGCCGTCGGCGAGGGCGGCATTTGTCCCTGCGACGACGGCTATCAGTATTAAAAGAAACAATTTCGCTTTTTTCATAATCCTTTAATCAAGCGAATACGTAACTGTGGTCACCACACGCACCTTCTTGATGTAGGGCGTATTCTGGTCGCGGTCGTCAATCTCGAACTGTCCCTGACCGGCTGAGAGGATGCCGCCAAGGCTGGAGCCACTGGCCTCGGCAAACTGGTCGGCCGTCTTTCTTGCTGCCTTGATGGCCTCTGACATCATCTCAGGCTTCAAATCCTGGAAGGAGGCCAGTTCATAGTCGGGATAGCCGCTCTCAATGGCCACGCCCTGCTCCAAGAGGTCACCCTGTTTCGAGATGATTTTATTCACTTCCTCCACCTTTTTCGTATAAACGGTGACAGAGGTCGAAGCTGTGTAGCGGTAGCTCTTACGGTTCTCGCTCCATGTGTTAGCCTCTAAGTCGTTCACACGCGGCGGATTGATGGTAATCTCGTTCTCGTCAAGACCGTTCTGTACGAAGAACGCCTTGATTTTACCAGCCTGCTCATTGATGCGCTGGTAGAGGGCGGGCAGGTCGTTGCCCATCTCAGTGGTGCTGATGCTCCACGTCACCTTGTCGGCGTTCACCTCGCGCTCAGCCAGGCCTTTCACAGTCACCTTGCGATCCTTGTTGGCAAAGTTGTCAATGCCGCACTTGATGCACCATCCCATCACCACCAGGCCCACAGCCAGGATGATGGCTTCCTTCATTCTGTTCATAGTAAAATCCTTTCTTTTTTTAAGTGAATACTATTCTGCCTGCAAATTAACGAATTTCCGCGCATACCGCCAAAATTTTTCTCTTAAATGTACTTAATTTACGGTTAATAGGATTTGTTTAAACCGCGACGCGGTCTAAAAAATATTTCCCATTTTTGTTCTCCAATTGGGAAAAAAAGCGTATTTTTGTCGCCGAAATAAGAAGCATCAATATGCTACATCAAATTCAACAGATGAAACGGATTCTTTTATTTATTTCGCTAACGTTTGCCGGCTTGTCAGCAATAGCCATTGGTAACGACGACGATAAGCTTTTCACCTTGAAGAACGGAGACGTAACCATGACCATCGACACCGCAAAGGGCGGAAAAATTCTGTCGCTGAAATATCAGGACAAGGAAGTGTTGTCACAATCACGCTGGCCGGAGTCTTTTGGCAGCACCTTCTGGACGAGTCCCCAGAAGGAATGGAACTGGCCGCCAGTGCCTGAATTCGACAAAATGGCCTACACGTTGGTGCAGCAGTCTGAAAAGAGTCTGGCCATCAACAGTCAGATATCAGAACGCCTGGGACTCAGTGTGGGCAAGAACTTCGCCGTTGACGACACGGGGGCCTCTTTCGCCATCACCTATTCCATCAAGAACGAAGGCAGCGAGCCACGCCATGTGGCTCCGTGGGAGATTACGCGTGTTCCCAATGGCGACGGTGTTATTTTTTTCGACACGCCTGCCGACAGCATCTGGCCTGCCGGACTGATGACCTTTGAGAGTGGCCACGGTGCTGCATGGTACAGGACAGACGAGGCTCCGCAAAACCGCAAGGTGAACGCCGACGGTCACGGTTGGTTAGCTTATTATGCCAACGGCCTGCTTCTGGTGAAGACATTCCAAGACTTGCAGGCTGATGAGCCCGCCCCTGGTGAGGCCGAGATACAAGTCTACGTCAACCGCGGAAAGACCTATATTGAATTGGAGAGCCAAGGGGCCTACACGTTGCTGCAGCCCGGTGAAGAACTCCACTGGACCGTCAGCTGGCATCTACTGCCCACAGATGCCATTGCCCAACCCTCGGAAGAGCTGATGGAGATAGTTAAAACAGCTATTCAATAACCTTTTCAATATAAAAGCTGAAAGGGCGGAAACCGTCATTGCAGCTGATCATGGCACTCATGGGATTCTTCATCCAGCCATCGTAGAAGTTTCCCTTGCCTTGAGCCAGCGACTCGACAAACTCTCGCATGGAGCCCCAGGCCGCTGGACACATCCCTTCCGGGCACTGTCCGTCAATGGAAATCCACTGCTGCCCTTCACGGACATCGCAGGTATGCTCAATCGGGTTCTCATACTGCGCCATCAAGTCTTCATAGACCGTTTGGCGGATGGCTGTTATTCTGACTTTGTCCATTGCAACAAAGGATAATTGCAACGCAGGGACTTAGGCTGGCTAAGTCTCTGCGTTATAGGGGGAATAATATATATCTAAACCTTGATGATCGACTAACCCAGATTAGCTCTTCTGGCCGACGTAGAAGATGGCTGCAGCACCAATGGCATAGAGAATGACGGGCCAGCCACCGTCGAAATACATAGCGAAGAGGCAAAGGCCAAGGGCAATGAGGGGCAGGGCAAAAGCCAGGCCCGGGCTAAGCACGAAGATAGGCTTCAGAGGCTCCAAAGCCTTTTGGTCGCGGAAAGCGTACAGGCAGGTGTAGATGGGAGCCAACAAGGCCAGAATCAGCGTGATGGTGCCAAACCATCCGACTTTGCCAATCCATTCAACAGGGGCGCCATAACCCATCTTCACGAAAAAGAAAGCCACCAGCATCAGAACTGCTGCGATGATGGAAAACAGATTAGTCTGCTCTTTTGTCATTTTGTCCATAATAGTTTTGTTTTAAATGGTTAATAATAAGGTTGATAAATCTATGTTTTATTTCTTAAAGATCAAAAACAGCGTGGCTGCAGCCGCTACTGCGTAAAGCCACAAGCCGATGCCGGGTGTGGAGCTGCCGGCCATGAAGAGGATGACGATGAAAGCCAAAGCCACCAACAGCGGCAATACAGCCACCGGCTTCGATGCATGGCCTTTGAACCAAGTCAATAAAGCTACCACCAACGGACATACCACGAGCGCGGCCACAAGCACCTTGCCAATCATGTTGTAGGAAGCGTTTTCCACCAGCCGGTCAATCTTGTGCGGCAAGTCAAGAATGTTCCAACGATAGCTTTTCACATTAACCAACGGCAAAAGCGTGGCAAGTAGCATCACCAAGCATCCGCACAGCGTCATCTGCTTCTGATTATTTGATATCATGGTGCTGTTGTTTTATAGTTCCACATCTTTTAATACCATCTCGGTGGCACCGGCAAGACTCTCAACGTAGGTCTCAGCCTTGCGGCCCGCATCCTTCAGGAAGGCTTCATCGTTATTGAAGCGATCCATCAGCTGTGCAAAGTCGTCATAGTTCTTAATTTCGAAGCCACCGCCACAAGCTTTCAGACCCTGTGCCTCTTGGAACTTCTGGTTCTCAGGCCCGAAGATGACGGGGCAACCCCACACAGCAGCTTCCAGCGTATTGTGGATGCTCACACCAAAGCCTCCGCCCACGTAGCTCACCGTCGCATAGCGGTAGATACTACTGAGGAGACCGAAGCAATCGATGATGAGGGCAGGGTACTCTCCACCCCTTACGGTCTCCGAAGGGGCTTCATTAGCTTGTAGACGAGTATATCGCACAACATCCTTGCCTTCCAAGAGCTTCTCTATCTGTTGCAGATGGTCTTCGCCGATAACGTGCGGAGCGATGATAAGCTTCCAGTCGGGGTGTTCCTTGAAATAACGGATAAAGATTTCCTCGTCGGGAGGCCAACTGCTGCCCGCCACAAACACTTTGGGAGAAGATGTCTCTACCTTCAGAGAGGGGCCAGAAATGAAGCTTTCCACCACGGACAACTGCTTGGCCTGTTCCTTAATCTGAAGAACGCGGTCGAAGCGGGTGTCTCCAACGATAGTGACGCAGTCGATGCCGATAGTATGCAGCAAATCGCGGCTCTTTTCGTTCTGCACATAGAAATGAGTGAAGCACTTCAGCACACGGCCATACTGACGGCCATACCAGCGAAAGAACACCTGTCCGTCGCGGAAGATGCTGCTGACGCTGTAGGTAGGCACGCCGCGGTGCTTCAGAATGTGGAGGTAGTTGTACCAGAACTCGTACTTGATGAAGAAGGCCATCTCTGGTCTGATGAGACGCAGGAAACGGCGCGCATTGCGAATGGTGTCGAGCGGCAGGTAGCAGATAATGTCGGCGCCCTTGTAGTCCTTCCTTACCTCATAGCCTGATGGCGAGAAAAAGGTGAGCAGGATTTTCAACTCGGGGTGGTCGCGCTTGATTTGCTCCATCAGCGGACGGCCTTGCTCGAACTCACCCAGCGAAGCAGCGTGGAACCACACATAGCGTGCACCCGGCTCCACCTTCTCACGGAGCACATTGAAGGCGTCGCGCTCGCCGCGCCACATCTTCCTCACCTTTTCATTGAAGCGGCTGTAGATGGCCACTCCAAAAAGGTACAAGTATATAATAATGTTATACAAGATATGAGAATTGAGATTGAGAATTGAGTATTATGAAGGCTTATCCCAGAACCTCAATGGCTTTCTTGGTGCGCTTGATGGTTTCAGCCTTGCCTAAGAAGGCGGAGATGTCGAACATGCCGGGACCCTTGCCCTCGCCGACGAGGGCGAGGCGCCAGGCGTTCATCACGTTGCCCAGCTTGTACTCTTTCTCCTCGATCCACGCGTGGACTACTTTCTCCTGATTCTCCAAAGAGAAATCATCGAGTTTCTCAAGGACAGCGCACAACTCGGTCAGCGTCTGTGCAGAGTCCTCCTTCCAGCGCTTCTTCGTTGTCTTCTCGTCGTAGGCCGTGGGTGCCTCAAAGAAGAACGAGCACAGAGGCCACAACTCCTTAACGAAGTTGACGCGGTCCTTCATCATGGCCACTACTTGCGTAATGCGCTCCAAGGAGTCTTTCACACCATGCTGGCGGCACTCTGGCTCCCAGAGCTTGGCAATCTCTTCAGAACTCTTCTTCAGGATATACTCGTGATTGAACCAAGTGCCTTTCTTATAATCGAATTTGGCACCCGCCTTCGAACATTTCGAAATATCGAACAACTTCACCAGCTCGTCAAGGGAGAAGATTTCTTCTTCGCCGCCCGGGTTCCAGCCCAAGAGGGCGAGGAAATTAATGACGGCCTCGGGGAAGTAGCCCTCCTCGCGGTATCCCATATATGTCACCATCTCTCCCGTTTCCTTGTCCTTCTGTGTCCATTCAAACGGTAGCACGGGGAATCCCAGCTCGTTGCCGTCGCGCTTGCTTAGCTTCCCGGGCCTGTCGGGCTTCAGCAACAGTGGCAGGTGGGCGAAGCGGGGCATGGTGTCCTCCCATCCGAAAGCCTGGTAGAGCAGCACATGCAGCGGTGCGCTGGGCAGCCACTCCTCGCCGCGGATGACGTGCGTAATCTTCATCAGATGGTCATCCACGATATTAGCCAGATGATAGGTGGGCAGCTGGTCGGCGCTCTTGTAGAGCACCTTGTCGTCGAGGATGTCGCTCTTAACGTGCACCTCACCGCGTATCATGTCGTCGACGACGATGTCCTGTCCTGAGTCGACGCGGAAACGCACCACGTACTGGCGACCCTGCTCCAGGTAGCTCATCACCTCAGAAGCCTTCATGGTGAAGGAGTTGCGCATGTGCAGACGCGTGCGACTGTCATACTTGAAATTAGGAATATGGTTGCGCACACGCTCCAGCTCCTCGGGCGTGTCAAAGGCGATGTAGGCACGGCCGGCATTCAGCAACTCCTGCACATATTTCTTATAAATTCCGCGGCGCTCACTTTGGCGGTAAGGGCCATATTCGCCACCGAAGCTGACGCCCTCGTCGAACTTGATGCCAAGCCACTTGAAGGCCTCGATGATATAGTCTTCAGCGCCGGGCACAAAGCGAGCACTGTCGGTGTCCTCAATGCGGAACACTAAGTCGCCGCCATGCTGGCGAGCAAACAAGTAATTATACAGGGCGGTACGCACGCCGCCAATATGCAGTGGCCCCGTGGGGCTTGGTGCGAAGCGCACCCTTACTCTCTTTTCGTCCACTTTTTATGATTTGAAGTTTAATATTTGTTTTTTCAAGTTTCCACAATCTGAGTGCAAAGATACAAAAATTTGTGTCAGTACGCACATTTTCCCTGTTTTTTTTATGGCGAAGACACTAAAATTGTTTATTTTTGCAGTCTGAAAGAGTTTTGAACATGATAAATTTCAATCTGAAGACACAGCTCTCATGGCGCGAGGTGGCTGTACGTTCCGCCTTTGTACTGATCACAGTGGCAGCCATTGTGTGGTTCATGCCACGCCCGTCGGAATTCAATTTCAAAATCGAAAAAGGCAAGCCGTGGGGCTATGCAGACCTGACGGCCACTTTCGCCTTCCCCGTCTACAAAAGCGAAGAGACGCTAGAGAAGGAGCGTACCGAGCAGATGAAGGACTTTGTGCCCTACTACACCTTCGACAAAAGCGTCGGCGCCCATCAGGTGGCGTTACTGCGCCAAGAGCTCGACCGTCTGCCGGAAGAACACGGCAACTATTTCAAGATTTCAGTCATCAACTGTGTTAGCAACATATACAAACACGACATCATTGGCGACATCGACTCGCTGAAGGAGAAGGGCATCCGCTCCATCCGACGCGTAGAGGGCGAAGCTATGCAGCAGCTGAGCATAGAGCAGCTGCTGACACCACGTCAGGCCTATGAGCAACTGCTCAGCGATCCTTCTATGAGGCGCTATTCCGATATCCTCGGCGACATCCACCTGAACGAATTCATAGAGCCCAATCTCATCTACGACAGTTTCCACAGCCAGTCCGACCTCGACGAGCTACTGGCCATCTCACCTCTGAGCCGCGACGTGCAGATGGGTGAGAAAATCATCAGCCGCGGCGACATTGTCGACGATAACGCCTATCAGGTGCTGGAGTCCTACCGCAAAGAGTATGAAGAGCGCCACAACGGCGCCGAGACATCGCTGACGCTGTTAGGCAAGGCACTCTACGCCTTTATCATCATTCTCTTGTTCACCATCTATCTGGGCATCTACCGCAAGGACTACTTCGAGCGGCTGCGCTCAGCGTGTATGCTCTATACCCTCATCATCATCTTCCTGTTGCTGACATCGCTGCTGGTCAGCCACTCTCTGCTGCATGTCTACATCATACCCTTCGCCATTGTGCCCATTTTCGTGCGTGTGTTTATGGACTCGCGCACCGCTTTTATGACTCATGTTACGGTGGTGATTCTGGCTGCTGTCATGCTGCAGCAGCCCATGCAGTTCATTGCCGTCGAACTTCTGTCTGGCTTTGCTGTGGTTTTCGCCCTGCGAGAGCTGAGCAGCCGCTCACAGCTGTTCTGGACCGCCGCCATCTTCATCCTCACCGCCGCCGCCACCCATCTCTCACTCTCACTGCTGAGGCAGGGCGACCTGTCACATCTCGATGCCAGCGAGTTTATCTACCTGGCCATCTGCGGCTTCATCGTCTTCTGTGCCTACCCCCTACTCTATGTGGTGGAGAAGACCTTCGGCTTTGTCAGCGATATCACACTGGTAGAGCTTTCAAACACCAGCAAGGACCTGCTACGCAAGATGAGCGAGGTGGCTCCCGGCACCTTCAACCACAGCATACAAGTGGGTAACCTGGCTGCCGAGGTGGCGCGCCGTCTTGATGCCAACGCACAGCTGGTTCGTACAGGCGCCCTCTACCATGACATCGGCAAGACCTCATGTCCCATCTATTATACCGAGAACCAAGCTGGCGGCATCTCACCGCACGAGCACCTTAGCGACATTGAGAGTGCACAATACATCATAGGCCACGTCACCGAGGGATTGAAGCTGGCAGACAAATACCACCTGCCACGCCAGATTCGCGACTTCATCGCTACGCACCACGGACAGGGCAAGGCCAAGTATTTCTATATCAAATACAAGAACAAACACCCCGACGAGCCCGTCGACGACCTGCTCTTCACCTATCCAGGGCCCAACCCGTTCACTAAAGAGCAGGCCATCTTGATGATGGCCGACGCCGTAGAGGCCGCCTCACGCTCGCTACCTGACTACACCGAGCAGAGCATCCGCAACCTCGTGGGACGCATCGTCGACGGCATGGTCAGCGACGGTTTCTTCCGTGAGTGTCCCATCACCTTCCGCGATATACAGTATGCCAAGACGGTGCTTATCGAGAAGCTCAAAACCATCTACCACACTCGCATCAGCTACCCCGAAGACAGAAAGGCATAGTCGGGAAGCATCGAATGCCTTTCTTACCCTTCCATTTTTTATGAAAAGGAGCTGTTTCTCCCCCAAAAGCGGTATATTTTTTCAAAATCCTTAAGAAAAACAAGAAAACATTTGGCAGAACGGGGAAAAAGCAGTACCTTTGCAGCCGTTCAGAGGAATGGGGGGCTCCCGAGGGAGCTCCTCATTCTTTCATAAAAGAGTATTTTGATGATTACAAAGGAAACAATCAAGAAAGAAGTGGAAGAGTGGCTGAAGAACGGCGACTACTTCCTGGTAGACATTCAGATGGGCGGCGACGACCGCATCGTCATTGAGATTGACTGCACCGACGGTGTATGGATTGAGGACTGTGCTGCACTGAGCCGCTTCCTGCAAGAACGCCTTGGCGACGAGCTGGGCGACTATGAATTGGAGGTGGGAAGCGCAGGCCTTGGCCAGCCCTTCAAGGTTGAGCAGCAGTACATCAACCACGTGGGCGACCAGGTGGAAGTGCTCACTGCCGACGGCAAGAAGCTCACTGGCACATTGAAGCAGGTAGACGGCCGCATATTCACCGTCACCACGCAGGAGAAGCAGGTGCCCGAGGGCAAGAAGCGCCCCGTAAAGGTAGACGTTGACCGCCAGTTCTCGATGGACGAGGTGAAGTCGACGCGCTATTTGCTGGAATTCAAATAAAAAAACATAATAATGGCAACAAAGAAAACTGTGAAGGGTCCCAGCATGTTTGAGACTTTTCAGGAATTTAAAGAGACAAAGAACATTGACCGTACCACACTGGTCAGCGTGCTGGAGGAGAGCTTCCGCAATGTGCTGGCCAAGCTGTTCGGCTCTGATGAAAACTTCGACGTAATTGTCAACCCCGATAAGGGCGACTTCGAAATTCACCGCCACCGCATCGTTGTCGACGATGGTGAGGTGCAGGATGAGAACAGGGAGATAGCCCTGAGCGAAGCCCTGAAGATTGAGCCTGACTATGAGGTGGGCGAAGAAGTGAGTGAGGAAGTGGACTTTACCAAGTTCGGCCGCCGCGCCATCCTCAACTTGCGCCAGACACTGGCCTCGAAGATTCTTGAGCTCGACCACGACGCCCTCTACCAGAAGTACAAGGACAAGGTAGGTACCGTCGTCAGTGCCGAGGTCTACCAGATGTGGAAGCGCGAGGTGCTGCTGATGGACGACGAGGGTAACGAGCTGCACCTGATGAAAGGCGACCAGATACCCAACGACAACTACCGCAAGGGCGAGACTGTACGCGCAATCGTCAAGGAAGTGACCAACGAGAACAACAACCCCCGCATCATGCTCTCACGCACCAGTCCCGACTTCCTGAAGCGTCTGCTGGAGGCCGAGGTGCCAGAGATTGCTGACGGCCTC
The DNA here is from genome assembly GCA_024681875.1 of Prevotella sp. Next base: position 2,766 of record JAILAA010000014.1, on the reverse strand, counting down.
ATCGCTATCCGTCGCGTAGCACGTATGCCGGGTGAACGCGCCAAGGTGGCCGTGGAAAGCTTCGACGACCGCATCGACCCCGTGGGCGCTTGCGTCGGCGTCAAGGGCAGCCGTGTGCACGGCATCGTCCGTGAGCTGGGCAACGAGAATATTGACGTCATCAACTACACAACCAACACACAGCTCTTTATTCAGCGTGCGCTCTCACCTGCCAAGGTCAGCAGCATCACCCTCGACCCCGAAAACCACAAGGCTGAGGTGTACCTGCAGCCCGAGGAGGTAAGTCTCGCTATCGGCAAGGGAGGCATGAACATCAAGCTGGCCTCGATGCTCACCGAATACACCATCGACGTCTTCCGCGTCGTCAATGAAAACGAGACCGATGAGGACATTTACCTCGATGAGTTCAGCGACGAAGTCGACCAGTGGGTCATCGACGCCATCAAGGCTCTGGGCTACGACACCGCCAAGGAAGTGCTCAACGCACCGCGCGAAATTCTCATCGAAAAGGCCGACCTCGAAGAAGAGACCGTCGACCACCTGCTCGAAGTGCTGAAGGCTGAGTTTGAATAATAGACAAAGACAATGGGAATAAGATTAAATAAAGTATTAACAGAACTGAACATTGGTCTTCAGACTGCCATCGACTATCTGAAGAACAAGACAAGCCTGGGTGAAGTACGAGAAGATGCCACTACGAACACCAAGATCAGTGACCAGCAGTATGAGGCACTGGTGGAGGCGTTTAGTACCGACAAAGCCGTGAAGACACAGGCCGACAAACTCTTCCCCAAGAAACCCAAGGAGAAGAGAACCGTGAGCACGGATTCTCAGTCTGAGGGACCGGTGAAGACGAAGACCGAGGAGGAGATACAGCAGCGGCAGCAGTTCAAGCCGTTAGGTAAGATTGACCTCAACAGCTTGAACAAGCCAATGCCTGCCACTCCGGCTGCCACGCCAGTGAAGCCCGAACCAAAGAAGGAAGAGGCGCCTGTAGCCCCCGAGACAAAGGTGGTGCCCCCGACCCCGAAGGTAGAGGAAACACCAGCACCCGCAGAGAGAAACCAGGTTGACAAAACGCCGGTAACCAAGGTTGAAGAAGCACCTACAGCACCAGAGGTGGCAACAGAAGCTCCAGCCGTTAAGACTGACACTTCTGTCGTAATCGACGAGAATGTCGAAGTAAAGTCTGAGGTTTCCGAAGGCATCGTAGATTCTCAGGAAGAAAAGGCAGATGAGGCATCCGCTGTGGCCATCTCTTCTTCCCCCGCCATCTTCACGCTGAAGAGCGAGGAGAAACTGGCACCGAAGGTAAACGTGCTGGGAAAGATTGACCTCTCCACCATCAACCAAAGCACCCGTCCTAAGAAGAAGTCAAAAGAAGAAAAGCGTAAGCAGCGCGAGGAGAAGTCCTTGCAGCAACGTGCAGGACAGAACGCCCAGGGAGGCGAGAAGAAAAAGCGCGAACGCATCCGCTCAGGCCGCGTCGACATCGAAGAAGCCGCAAAGGCTGCCAGCAACAATCAGCAGCAGAACAACGGCAAGAAGAACAAGGGTGGCAACGGCGGCAATCAGACCTTCGGACAAGACCAGAATGCCCAGCGCCGCAACCAGGAGGGCAAGAAAAAGAAGAAGGGCCAGCAGAACGCCAAGCTCATTGCACAGGAGGTGAGCGAGGAGGATGTCGCACGCCAGGTCAAGGAGACGCTGGCACGCCTCACTTCGAAGACCGCCCTCAACAAGAAAGGCGCTAAATACCGTAAGGAGAAGCGTGACGCCGTAGCCGAGCGCATGAACGAGGAGATGGCAGCAGAGGCCGCACAGAGCAAGGTGCTGAAGCTCACGGAGTTTGTCACCGTGTCAGAATTGGCTACGATGATGAACGTGCCCGTGGTGAAGGTCATCGGCACTTGCATGAGCATCGGCATCATGGTGAGCATCAACCAGCGCCTGGACGCTGAGACCATCAATATCGTGGCCGATGAGTTCGGCTTTAAGACCGAGTATGTCAGCGCAGAGGTGCAGAACGCCATCCACGAAGAAGAGGACGACGAGAACGATCTGCTGCCGCGCGCCCCGATTGTCACCGTCATGGGTCATGTCGACCACGGTAAGACATCGCTGCTCGACTATATCCGCAAGACCAACGTCATCGCCGGTGAGGCTGGCGGCATCACGCAGCATATCGGTGCATACAATGTCCGCCTCGAGGACGGACGACACATCACCTTCCTCGACACACCGGGTCACGAGGCCTTCACAGCCATGCGTGCCCGTGGCGCGCAGGTCACCGACGTGGCCATCATCATCATCGCTGCCGATGATGACATCATGCCGCAGACCAAGGAAGCCATCAACCACGCAGTGGCAGCTGGCGTTCCCATCGTATTCGCCATCAACAAGATAGACAAACCCGCCGCCAACCCCGAGAAGATCAAGGAGCATCTGGCACAGATGAACTTCCTCGTCGAGGACTGGGGCGGCAAGTATCAGAGTCAGGACATCAGCGCCAAGAAGGGCATGGGCGTGCCCGAACTCATGGAGAAAGTGCTGCTCGAAGCTGAGATGCTCGACCTCAAGGCCAACCCCAACCGCAAGGCCACGGGCAGCGTCATCGAGTCCTCGCTCGACAAGGGACGCGGCTATGTGGCCACCGTGCTCTGCTCAAACGGCACACTGCACCAGGGCGACATCCTGCTGGCGGGCACCAACTATGGCCGCATCAAGGCCATGTTCAATGAGCGCGGACAGCGCATCAAGGAAATC
>JAILAA010000004.1 GCA_024681875.1 Prevotella sp. | reverse complement strand
GCATGCGTCTTGTGGGCATCGAAGTGGGAAGTCCGCTTGTCAACCTTGTCGAAGTGCGACACTTTCTTATCGTTATTCACTACCACAACCTTGTCGTTCTTACCATGGTTGTTGGGCTTCTTATGATTACCTGCCATAGCTAGCATTGCAAATGTGATGGCCATCATCATCATGGCTGCGATCACTTTATTCATCTTCTTCATAATCTTCAATTTTTAAAAAAATGAAAAAGTTTTCATCACAAGCCTTCTTTCTTTAAGAAAGCGTCCAAAGGCCGAGCGGTAAACACATTTTTCCTTGGTTCTTTGATGAGAATGTACTATTTTTGCCAAGAATTAGTCACACGATTTTTGCGGAAAAATATATGTGTCAACATTTTAACCACTTCAACAATACCATCCTACTTGAAATCGTCCGAAAAAATCCGAAGGCTTCGGACAAAAATCCGAAGCGGTCGGACAAAAATCCGAAGCGGTCGGACAAAAATCCGAAGGCTTCGGAAATGTAGCGTGATGACTTTCAGCCGCTCGTACCAGATGCGGGAGGAACCGGCAATGTGCTTCTTAGTATGTCCGCTGATGATGTAATAACTGGCCGTGTATTCGTCCATCATATCGAGAAACACCTTTTTGATGCGCGAGCACTTTTCGTTGATGGCATTGTCGAGCGGATTCACCAAACGGTTGACGCAAGGCTTGCGCAGGAGTTGGGGAACTTACGGATTTCGGGAAATTCTGGGAATTATTGGAAAAGAAAAATCCGAAACCCCTTTGTTTATTGGGATTTCGGAAGTTTAATCTGTTGGGGTACCCGGACTCGAACCAGGAAAGGCAGGACCAGAATCTGCAGTGTTACCATTACACCATACCCCAATCATATTCATTTTTGCAACTCTCTCCCGAATTGCGGGTGCAAAGGTACTACAATTTCTGAAATCACCAAAACTTTTTGCAACTTTTTTCTAAAAAAGCTTATATTTTTCCACTTTTTGCACCATAATAGAATAAAAAGCCGTACCTTTGTAGCGTCTTAAAAAGCATAGAATGAATCAAACTGAGAGTTTAGTACAAACAATCGTCAAGGGAATACAGGAAAAGAAGGGTAGCAACATTGTCATAGCCGACCTTAGCGCCATCGAAGGTGCCATCTGCCATCAGTTTGTGGTGTGCCAAGGCGGCTCTCCTACACAGGTAGAAGCCATAGCCGAAAGCGTGGGCGACATGGCCCGCATAGAACTGGGCGAAAAGCCTTCCCGCGTAGTAGGCTTAGAACGCGCACTGTGGGTAGCCATGGACTACGGTGACGTGCTGGTGCATGTCTTCGTGCCTGAGATGCGCGAGTTCTACGACTTGGAGCACCTGTGGGCCGACACGCCTCTGACAAGAATCCCCGACCTTGATTGAAAAGGAGTAATCAATAGCAAATCGTAAATCAATAAATCGAAAATTATTAAAGGTGAATCAACCAACAAATAATCAGCCCAAGATGCCCCGGTTCAACATGAACTGGATTTACCTGTTAGTGATTGCCGCACTGGCGTTTTTCTATTTCACCAGCGAGAGCAACGGCATCCAGGCCATGCAGTCCGCACAAAAAGAGACCAGCTACGATGAGTTCAAGGCACGTGTGGACAGCGGCTACGCATCGAAGATTGTCATCAACAAGGACACTCGCGCCCTGAAGATGTATGTCAAGCCAGAATACATTCGTGAGGTGTTCAACCGCACGCCGCAGGAGGTGGGCAATGACCCTTATCTCTCAGTTGAGATAGGCAGCATTGAAAATGTGGAGAAGTTCCTTGAGGAGGCCCGCAAGGCCGAGCGTTTCACTGGGCCGCTGTCCTATGAGCGTGAGGAGGGGGCCGGTTTCTTCAGCAATCTCATCGGTATGTTGCTGCCCATCTTCTTCTTCGTTGCCATCTGGATGTTCTTCATCCGCAGAATGGGTGGCGGAGGCGTCGGTGGCGGCGGAGGTATCTTCAGCGTCGGCAAGTCGAAGGCGAAGATGTATGAGAAAGGCGGCGACCTGGGCATCACCTTCAAGGACGTGGCCGGACAGGCCGGTGCCAAGCAGGAGATACAGGAGATTGTGGAGTTCTTGAAGAACCCGCAGAAATATACCGACTTAGGAGGAAAAATCCCCAAGGGTGCCCTGCTCGTCGGTCCTCCGGGCACGGGTAAGACGCTGTTGGCTAAGGCCGTAGCCGGCGAGGCCGGCGTGCCGTTCTTCTCGATGTCGGGCTCCGACTTCGTGGAGATGTTCGTCGGCGTGGGTGCCAGTCGTGTGCGCGACCTCTTTGCCCAGGCTAAGGCGAAGAGCCCCTGCATCATCTTCATCGACGAGATCGACGCCGTGGGCCGTGCCCGCTCGAAGAATCCCGCCATGGGCGGCAACGATGAAAGGGAAAATACGCTGAACGCCCTGCTGACCGAGATGGACGGCTTCGGCACGAACAGCGGCATCATCATCCTGGCCGCCACTAACCGCGTGGACATGCTCGACTCAGCCCTGCTGCGTGCAGGACGCTTCGACCGCCAGATCAACGTAGACCTGCCCGACCTGAACGAGCGCAAGGAGGTCTTTATGGTGCATCTGAAACCGCTGAAGCTCGACCCGTCCGTCGATGTGGACTTCCTGGCGCGTCAGACGCCTGGCTTCTCGGGGGCCGACATTGCCAACGTGTGTAACGAGGCTGCACTGATAGCCGCCCGTCACGACAGCCCGACGGTGGGTAAGCAGGACTTCCTCGACGCTGTGGACCGCATCATCGGCGGTTTGGAGAAGAAGACGAAGATTATGACGCAGGCCGAGAAGCGCTCGATTGCCATACACGAGGCCGGACACGCCACCATCTCATGGTTCACCGAGTTTGCCAACCCGCTGGTGAAGGTCAGCATCGTGCCGCGTGGACGTGCGCTGGGCGCTGCCTGGTATCTGCCTGAGGAGCGTGTGCTGCAGACGAAGGAGGCCATGCTCGACGAGATGTGCTCGCTGCTGGGTGGCCGTGCGGCTGAGGAATTGTTCATCGGCACCATCTCGACAGGCGCCATGAACGACCTGGAGCGCACGACGAAGCAGGCCTACGGCATGATTGCCTTTGCGGGTATGTCGGAAAAGCTGCCCAACATCTGCTATTACAACAACAGCGAGTATCAGTTCCAGCGGCCTTACAGCGAAACCACGGCAAAGGTCATGGACGACGAGGTGCTGCGTATCATCGGCGAGCAATACGAGCGCGCCAAGCAGATTCTGACTGAGCACAAGGAAGGTCACGCCCAACTGGCACAGCTGCTCATCGAGCGAGAGGTTATCTTTGCCGACGACGTGGAGAAAATCTTCGGCAAGCGTCCCTGGCAGAGCCGTGCCGACGAGCTTTTAGAGGCCCAGATGCGTGCCGATGCCGAGCGCATGGCAGCGGAAAGGGAACGAGAATTGCAGGCTAAAGAAGAGGAAAGTGGAAAGAGGAATGAGGAAAGAGAATAGTTTCAAAAAAGAATAGATGAATGATTTTTTCTATAAAAAATTAGAGGCTTATAAGAAGTCAAAAGAATTTACGATTTATGTTTATTCCCTTCTTAGAAAATATCCTCCATACGAACAGTATGCTATTTGCGACCAACTTCGCAGGGCTTCGGTATCCATACCTTCAAACATAGCAGAGGGGATGGGACGTATGGCGATAAAGGAGAGAATTCATTTTCTTGAAATATCATACGCATCAATTATGGAAGTTCTTTGTCAGTTGGATATCTCTGAATCTTTGGGATATATAAGTTCTGACGAGCTGACTACTGCAGAAAATATGGCTGGTACTCTAACCAAGATTATGTCGGGTTTAAAAAAATCTTTGGAAGATAAATTGTCTCACCATTTAAACTAATCTCTTTCTACATTCCACTTTCCACTTTCCACATTTCAAAAAAAATGAGTAATTTCATCGTAAGAACAATCACCGGCATCATTTTCGTCACCGCCATCGTGGTGAGCTTTCTCAACCCCGTGGCGATGGTATTTCTCTTCTCGTTAGTCACAGGCATGACAGTCTGGGAATTTGCCGGGTTAGTTAATCAGCGGGAGAACGTGCAGATCAACCAGTTCATCTGCAGCGTGGCCGGCGTGCTGCTGTTCCTGGCGATGGCCGTGCACGCACGTGGTCTCGACACGCTTAACCTGGCGTTCATGCCTTGGCTGGCTACCATCATCTATCTCATCGTCTCAGAGCTTTACCTGAAGGCAAAAGACCCCATCGCCAACTGGGCCTATAGCATGATGTCGCAGCTCTATATCGCCTTGCCGTTCTCGCTGCTCAACGTACTGGCCTTCCAGTTCACTAACAGCGACGTGCCCTGGCTGCTGCCCCTGTCGGTGTTCATCTTCCTTTGGGTGAACGACAGCGGTGCCTACTGCACGGGCTCGCTCTTAGGACGCCATAAGCTCTTCCCGCGTGTCTCGCCGGGCAAGTCGTGGGAAGGCAGCATCGGCGGAGGCGTCTTTGTGCTCATTGCCGCCTGGCTCATCTCCTACATTACTACGCAGAAGGGCATCGTCACTAACCTCACCACCCTGCAGTGGATGGGTATGGGACTGGTGGTGGTTGTCTTCGGCACATGGGGCGACCTCGTCGAGAGCCTCTTCAAACGCACACTGGGCATCAAGGACAGCGGCAACGTCCTGCCCGGTCACGGAGGCATGTTAGACCGCTTCGACTCTTCGCTTTTGGCCATCCCCGCCGTCGTGGTCTACCTCTTCACCCTCGCCCTGCTATAAAACATAAGTGTTAAAAGTACCCAAAAAAAAGAGCGATTTCTTCGGAAGTCGCACTTTTTTTTATACCTTTGCACCGTCTTTGCGCTACATGGCGCCTACTCACCATTGAATAATAACATAACAAATCAGAATAACAACATGCTGAAAAGAATGAAGAAAAGCCTTTTGATGGCCCTCGCGCTGACTGCAGTGATGCCCGCAGCTGCACAAGATCTTATTGCCAATCAGGCACCCATCGACCGCAAACTGCGCGCCGTGGACTCCATCCAACTGAACCAGCTACTTGAGAGCGAGGCTATTGCTGCTTCACCCGCTACACAACTCTATAACGATTGGAGCAACGAGTATGTGCACCGCCAGACAACACTGCCCGACTCGTTCCTCATCGACCTGCGCGATTTTTGCATGCCTTCACCCAGCCGCCTTATCACCTCGAACTTCGGTGCACGCTGGGGACGCCAGCATAAGGGACTGGACATCAAGCTCAACACGGGCGACACCATCGTTGCCGCATTCCCCGGCAAGGTGCGTATCGTGCGCTATGAGGCCAAGGGCTACGGCAAGTATGTCGTCATTCGCCATTCCAACGGTCTTGAGACCATCTACGGACACATGTCGAAACAGCTCGTAACCGAGAATCAGGAGGTACGCGCTGGAGAGCCTATCGGACTGGGTGGCTCAACCGGACGTAGCACCGGCTCGCACCTGCACTTCGAGACACGCCTCTGCGGCACAGCCCTTAACCCTGCCCTGATGTTCGACTTCTATAATCAGGACGTCGTTGGCGACTACTACATGTTCCGTAAGGCCACCTATAACCAGGAATCGATTGTGGCCACACGCCTGCGTGGCGTCGGCGGCACTGGCGGTAACGACAATACCGACTACGCCCAGCTGGCACAGCAGCAGACACAGCAGCCCGCAACCGTACAGCCTGCAACTGCCAGCACCCAGCGCACTAGCAGCTATCACAAGGTGAAGCGCGGCGAGACGCTCTACGCCATCGCCCGTCAGCACGGCACCACCGTTGATGCCCTCTGCCGCCTCAACCGCATTACGCTGCGCACCGTGCTCAAGCCCGGTCAGATTCTGAAATACAACTAAAGATGATATAATCAAAGAAAGCAGCCTGGAATTATCGAATTCCAGGCTGCTTTCTTTGATGTCCCGATGGGCCGGAGCCCCTTCTTACTTGTTCTTCAGATAATACTCCACGGCCAGTTTGACGTTGGCCTTGACGGCATCGCTGCTGTAGGTGGCTCCAGTGCAGCCGTCGACGTTGGCGGTCTTGGCATCCTGCACCTTCATGCCGTCCCACTTATGCTCAATAAAAGACACCATCTTCTTCCAGTAGCGCGGTGTCTCCTGATTCTCCAGGAACTCTATCTTCTGAATCTTGTTGCTCTTGATGTAGACCTTCAAGGGTGTGGGACCTTCGTAGCCCACGACGTCCTTGCCCAGCGTAGTGGTGTTCACCACATAGGTGCCGTTCTCTTTGGTCATGACGTTATCTTTCTTGTCGGCACTCATCAAGGCTACTGCCATGAAGAGGCAGGCGGCAGGAATCAATAGTTTTTTCATTGTTTTTGTCAAGAATTGGAGATAATTATTTAATGATTTCTACTATTTGACTGATTTGATGCGGAAAGGTTTAATCTACTGATCCCACCCCTGCCCCTCCCCTACTAAGGGAGGGGAGTTGCGGCGAAACGCAATCCCCTACATAGAAAGGGAGACGCGGCGATGTTAGCGAATGAGGCGCCAAGTGGCAGCTGTTGTACTGACCACATAGAGGCCATGGCGAAGAGACAGCGTAGCAAGCTGTCCTACGGTGGTGCGGACGACGAGACGCCCGTCAGCAGTGTAGACGACAGCAGGCATAGCAGGGTCGGCATCGGCAGGCATGATGTCACGGATGGCTGACGGAGCTTCCACCTCGATGACAGAGGCAGTCATCTCAATCTCATCAATGACCTTGCCCGACACTTTATTGGTGTAGTAGATGCCGGTAACGTCGAAGAACTTGCCGTCAAGCGTCGTCTTGGGAGCGCCCTTAATATCTGGTATCTGGAATACATTGAACACTCGGATGCGCTCGTCTCCACCCACGGCCCATACACTATTATTGCTGACACGCTCTAAGGGTACAGCGCAGATAGTGACAAGATCGCAACGGTCGGCGTCAGTCAGCTCGTCTATAGTAAGGTGACGCGGTGTCACCTCGTGGCCTTTCTCTGCGGTGAATCCGCTGTGGTTGGTAGCAGCTCCAACTGAGACCAGCGTATGGATGTTGTTGACTGTAGCTTTTTTGCCACAAATGACGCCGTTGAGCAGGTCGCCAGTCTCTACGTCCAGCCCCTCAGCATCGATGCAGAGGGCACCTGAAGCGTCGCGAATCAGCGTCTTACTGCCGGTGGCCAGCAGCACGAGGGCATCGTTAAGGTGCAACATGACCAACTCGTCGTCGGTCTGCTCGCGACAGGTGGCAATGTCAGCCACTTCGGGTAATTCCTCCACCGTTACTACACACTGTGCCGACAGCTCTTCGTTGTCGTTGGCCGTCACGGTGATGACAGCCTGTCCCACACTGCGAGCGGTAATCACACCTGTGGCATCAACAGTGCACACAGCAGGATTGTCGGTAGTCCATGTCAATGTATAGGGAGCATAGTCGGGCGTGCGCACAGGCTCCAGCGTTGTCGAAAGTCCTAATCCCATGCTGATGGAATCGGTCAAGGTGATGCTGCGCAGCACGGCCACGTCGACAAAGTCGAAGCTGATGACTCCGTTCTTCTCCTTGATATTCTCAAATCCCATGCGCGAGGCTTTCCCGCTCCATGTCAACAGGTTGGCAGGGCTGGTCTCGTTGTTCAGCGAGGTGACCTTCTTGGAACCGGGGAAGGGGTCACTGGCCGATCCTTCTTCGTTCTTGTCACCATTGGCACGCAACAGGACAAAGTAGTTGTGCTTGGGATTGCAGTTCACCTCATTTCTCTGCCACACCCCTGCATTGGTAGAGTCGACACGGAAGACGACCATTCCGTGACCAGGCAGATATTGTTCCCACTTCGATGTTTTCTGGCGGTTCTCTATAAGGAAGAACTCTTTCTTTACCTCAGTATTGAGACGGTAGCCGATATTCGACTCGGCCAATGCCTCCAGCTCATAACTGCCTTCCTCACTAAGTACGACAGGCGTGGTGAAGCCAAGTGAATAGCGCTCGTAGAGGGTGTAGCCCGATGGTGTGCGGCCATAGTTCTGATAGCCGCCACCGGCCATGATAGTCCAGTTGCCAGGATGGACGCTCTGTCCACCCTTTTCATAATCGGTGTCATAGAGGTCAGGCAATCCGAGCACGTGGCCGAACTCATGGCACATCGTGCCGATGCCATCGAAGAAGTTGAGGTACGTAGGCGTGCCCAACAGCTCGGTGGAGCAGGCATATCTGCCCAAACGCACGCCATCCTTGTAGACATAGTTCCACGAACTCATGTCGAAAAACTCACTGGCATGGGGCCAGATGAGCTTCGAATTGTCTCCTACGTAGTGGGCACCGTAGCCGGCGAAGATGACATAGACCATGTCCACGACGCCGTCGTGGTCGAGGTCATACTGGCTGAAGTCTACATCCTTGTCGGCTGCATCAGCGACTTTCTTCATCAGCTGTGCGGCCATTTCTGTCTGCTGAGGATAGTTTTCGCTGACATTCAAAGTATAAGGACCGACAATGTCGAACTGTGGCTCGAAAAGGCCGTTAGAGTTGTCGTAGAAATAGTCGCGCACGCTGCCGGTATAGATGCCTGAGCCCACATTGCCATAGCCCTTGTAGTCGGCCTGGTTGACCATGTCCTCCAAAATCTGTGGGTAGTCTTCGCGCGAGAACTGACGGTCCTTGAACTCGGCAAGGATGATAAGTCCATGGAAGTTTCCATAGTCATAGAGCGGTGCCTTAGCCTGGGCTGCAGCACGGGCATGTGCTCGCAGATTTTCATCAGCCTGTCGGCGGGCAGAGGCTTCAACCGTCATGGCGGGAGCCAGGCATTTGGAAACGCCATTCAGCCAGATGCGCTCGTCGTCGCTGCGCTGAGCGGCATCATGGGCCACGAGGCTGGTAGGTTCCAACTGTCCGTCGGCGTTAAGCTGTGCATAGCAATAGAAGCCATCGGCACGTAGCACCACAGTATATCCGTCGGCAGTGGTAGTGAAGTTCAGATACTCGTCACCATGCAGCTGCACAGTGAGCACAGTGCCGTCAGGCTGCTGGCGGCTCATCAGTCCCGGATATGCGGGAATAGCCTTCGCCATGCTGCTCAGGAGCAGGGCAAAGGCTAATAAGAAAAATCGTATTGTTTGCACGGGTTTAATAGGTCACCTTGGGCTCCAGTTCCTTGGCCTGGTCAATCATTTTCTGTACCTCGCTAACAGCTGGTACACGCCCACAGATGTGGCGTGCCTCGTTCAGCTCCTGCAGCTTCGGCTGCAAGTTTTCGGCCACACGGTGGCGGAATTCTTTCACGGTGTCAACACCGGCGGCCTCAAGCAGCTCGGCGAACTGCGGACCAACACCGTTGATACGGAACAGGTCGGCATGGTTTGTCCAGCGGAGAATAAGCTTCTCAGGTATCTCAGTAGCTTCAGCCAGCTCTTTGCGGCCCTGGGGAACTGCACACTTCTCAAGGAGCTCACTCACCTTGTTGATACCAGCGGCTGTCAGCTTGGCGGCATAGACCTCGCCCACACCCTCAATGTCGATAATCTTGTAATCCATAGTGTTTTTCGTTTCTTGTTAATAATCAAGTAGATGTTGCAAATTTACAGTAAAAAGCGCGACACGCCAAATTTATTAACCATAATTAAGAAGAAAGAGAATCTGCCCGGAAAAAAGAATCCGAAGCCTTCGGACAAAAATCCGAACGCTCCGGACAAGAATCCGAGCGCTTCGGATTTTTTTCCGAAGCGCTCAAATTTTATCGGACGAATTACTTGCGGATGAACTTGCGGCCGTCGCGGATGACGATGCCGTTCACGGTCTTCAGCTGACGGCGTCCATCAAGGCTGTAGACCTTGCCATCGGCAGTGCGCACAGTAGCAGTGGTAACGGTGATGCCGTCCACCTTGCCCTGATTCACCACGAGGGTGAGCTTGGCACCATACTGATAGAGGTCGATGGTCTCGGTGCGGCCTTCCACGCCATTAGGCAGGGCTGCTGCCTCAACCGTCAGGTCGAAGCTGTAATCATCGCTCGTATAGACCTCGTTGCTGACAGAAAGATTGATCCACTCAGGCAGTTCGTAATCCTCAGCAAACCACAGGGCGGTAACAGAGTTGCCTTCTTCGTCACTGGTGCTGTACATCGGCTCAATGTGAAGAGTAGCGCTGCCACCCTCAACAGGCATCTCCAGCGTGGTGTCGTCGGCTGTATAGAGGCTGCCATAGACACCCTCGATGAAGCCGACATAGAGGCGGTTCTTCATACTCTGGAAGCCTACCACATCCTCACTGCCGGTGATGGTAAGATAAGAGGATGTGAGCTGGGCAGAGGTGTTAGTACGCTCGCCGACAGGCACTGCACTGAAGGTGCCATTGTCCCAACCCTCAAACACAATACAGAACTCATCCTCAACCTGCACAAATTCAACGGGGGAGGTGAAGCCATACTCGTCCTCCTCCTCAAACTGTGTCCAAGTGAGCAGCACGTCGCCGTCTTCAGTGATTGTCATGCTCTCGGTATCAATGTCGGCCACAGCAATCAGGTCGCCAAGCTCCAGTTTACCATTTTCGTCACGGTGGCACTTCATAATCTTACAAGTCAGCTCGAAGTCTTCCTTCTGCTCAAAATTGTAGACATAGAAGTTGATGCCTTCGAAGTAGAGAGGAGCAGTAGGCTTGCCCTGATAGACAATCAGGTTGGAAATAGAATATTGCTGCGTGTTGACATCGGGAGTACCCATGAAGCCATAGAGTGAGAGTCCATAGTCAAGGTTGCAGTTATTGACCATGATATCGCCAGGATCCTGCAAGTAAATGCTGGCGCCGCCACTGCCCCAGACATATCCATCCTCGTTCCACTGGAAGGGATTGGAAGCTGCATCTTTGTACTTGGCCACCATCGCGGGGATAGAATATTGCTTAAAACATGTAGGAACGAAAGAGAAGTCGCGCTCGTTGCCAGTTATCACTTCGTCATCTTCATCCGTGACAGTCCACTCGAAAGCATCGGCCATGTCAGTGGTGAAGTTGGTGAATTGAGCAGGAACGTTTGCAGGCATGATAGAGAACTGGTGACCATACCACTGACCTGCAGGAGTCATCGTGATATTGAGGTTCACGCCTTCCGGTGCATAGTTGGGATTAGGGGTGGGCGACATGCCGGGCAGCATATACTGTATATGGCCGACATACTCGATATAACCCAGATAATGACCGCCGTCAGCAACACGCTGATAGATGTTGCTCACATCAATCTTATCGCTGTCAAATGCAAGGTAGTTGATTTCCTCACCCTTGACGGTAGAAAGCGTACCATCATCATTGATGGTAAGATTGATGGAGTGGTCGTTTTCCACTTCACCAGTCAAGAAAACGTGAACGACTGAGCCATCTTCGGCTTCGTAGGATAACACTTCCTGTACGCCAATGTTGATGACACTTCCCGACTGATTAATCTCTGCACCGATGACGGGCAGTTCCTCAGGATAGGGAGTGGGGATGACGTTGAGCAAGAACATGTCACCATCCTCGTTTTCAGCCGAGGCCATGGTCCATGTTACATTCTCACCTTTGTCGTCAATACCGTAGCAATCGTACTGTGTCTGGAGCTCGGCTGCCTTGCGTGCAGCTTTGACGGTTTTCAGCTCACGGGCTGACAGTTTGATAGACTTTCCTAAACGGCTCTGCATAGGAGCATCGGCAGTTGTCTGCATGGAAGCCTTCAACATGTTCACAGGCACCTGCTGCTTCTGCACGTGCTTCAGCTCGCTCCTGACAAGGGTTTGCTTCACTGTGCTGCTCTGCTTCTTGAGCAGCTGTGCGCTGGCCGTGCTGGCTACCAGCACAGCGGCGGCAATGAGTAAAAATTTCTTCATAGTCTCTATGTGTTAAATGTTATTTGTTATTCAACTTGTAGATAGCCGTACCGTCCTCTTGCTTCAGCGTCATAGCAGTAGGCAGGAAATAGTTGTCGGGAGTCAGCTCATAAGTACCGACTAACGAGGCTGCCAACTCACGCATCAGAGGCTCCACGTTTTCGCGTTTGTTCTTCTTTCCCAAATTCGTTAAATTAGAGTTGGCCTTGGCCGCCGAGTTATAAGAAAGCTCTACACGACCATAGGATGTTTTCATCACACCAAGCTGAATGGAGGCAAAGACAGATTTGCCACCCGACAAGAACTCCAACGACAAGGAACCACTGGTCCCGCTATAAGAGTAAAGACCTATACCCTTGACCTCAAGTCCATTCATATCGGCCAGAATGCCGTCGTAGGCAGCCTTCTGGGTAGCATTGAGGGTAGCAGGATCGATAGCCCACAGTTTGTTCTTTGCCTTGTTGACGTCGTTCACGAAGTTGTTGTCCCAGCAGCCCATCACCTTCACGCTGTCATCTGCAGAAAGCAAGCATGTGCTGTCAGCAGCCATGCGGAACTCCTGGAACTTCGTGCCGTTGATTTCGTTCTCGTGATGCAGACGGAAGCCATTGGGCGAGAACACGCAGTTGATAGTGCTGGGGAACAACGGGTCTTCAAGGCGCTCGCAATAGGTGATGATGCCGGTACGGACATTCTTGAAGTAAAGGGTGTCACCCTTGGGACCCACCACGTAGAAGTCAGAATATGTGCCACTGCTTATAAAGTCCTTCAGCTTGTTTGTGTCGTCGATATACTCCTGCCAGGGACGATCGCATGGAATGAAACGGACTCTGGCACCATGGCGTTCTCCGTGGAATGTCAGGCAGTTATCTTCAAACGAGCTGAGCACGAGGTTGTGGTCGCCATGCATGCCCTCGCCGTTGGCTGCCAAAGAGTTGGGAGCCTTGCTGGGGTCCACAGGGTCTTCGAAGACAGTGAGGATGTCATTCCATGTATTGAACGACAGCACGGGTCCCTCCTCAGCCAGCATCTCGTAGTTGCTGGTGTACTCGGTGTACTTGTTGGCGTTGCCGTTACGCAGGAAACGATGGTCACTGGCAAGCGTCACCTTGTTGTCGTCGTAGAAACGACCGAAGAGGTTGAAGCCCTCGAAATTGTAGTCATCGGTGCCGGACACGAAATACTGGATGACCCATCCGTAATTTCCATCGCTGCTCTGTGCCACTAACCTGTCCTTTATCTGCTCATTCATGTGAGTGATGCGCAGAGAAGCGCTCTCGTCGAAGTAATCCTCCTGCTCAAACGTACAACCCAGCAGCATTCCTGTCACTGCAATGCATAATGCATAATGCATAATGCATAATTGACCATGCATCCCGTCAATTATCTTATTAAACAAATTCATAGTGTTCTTCATTGTCAATTTCAATTAAGCATTTAAGCATTATTACAGCTGATAGATGGTCACTTCGTTGCGCACAAAGTCGTTGATGGCGTTCTGACGCTTGCGAACCTCGCGGCGAATCTGGAAAAGCTGCAGGCCCCACTTCTCGGTGTACCACTTTGTGGCAATGTCGAGCTTTTTCAAGATGGCATTGATGCCTTCGTCCATGGTGACCTTGTTGTCGTCTCCAGGCGTCCATTTCAGGAAGTCGCGGAAAGACGTGAATTTCTTCACCTCTGTGTATTTCAGAGTTCTGTCATCGTCTTCTGTGGCATGTTGGCGGGCATCGGCCTGATGGAAGCTAGGCACGTAGCGGTAGGTTTCATCACCCGTCTCATTGTTTTTTGCCGTCTCCAAATAAAGGGTGAAGTTATTCCAGATTTTCCCAGGAGTATCCAGTCCCTCAATGCCCAGCGAATCAATCAGCTCCATGACGCGCGCCTCGTCTTTCACCTCACTGTTGGCCCATGCGTCGATGATGGTGGTCATCCAGCGATAGTCGGTGTCTGTGATGGTGCACGAAAGGGTCTCTACGAAATCCTCATAGATGGCTGACGAGCCATACTGGGTGACATAGCCGAAGCGGTGGCTGTCCACCGAGTCGCGCTTCTGCCAGTCGCGTCCGTCGTAGGTACCTGGCGTCAGCTGTCCGAAACTGACCGGATAGGTCTTGGTCTGGTGCAGAATGTGCGAGAACTCATGGTGCATGGTGTGGAACTGGTCTTTGTTCAGCAGGTCTACGTCTGTAGGCGTGTACTCGTTGTCCTCCCTCCACACTTTCATGTTGTTCACTTTAATCAGCGTAATCTTCACACCTGCGGAGGCATAGCCCAGCGTCTCGGTGCCCGTGGTAGGCGAATAGGCTGAGGAGCCAATAAAGTGAAAGATGCGCGGTCCGTAGAGCTTCATGAAGTTTTCGCCGCCGTAAAGCGTATAGACGTCGTAGAATAGGTACTTGATGAAGTAGCTGAGCAGTTGCGACTTCTCGTAGTCGGCCGGTGTGAGCTGGAAGTTCATGTTCGAAGCCGGGAAGTTGAACTTGTACTGAATTTCCGTGTTATAGGGCACCACGAAATTGTCGTAGAGCCACTGGTCGAAAGGAGCGGTGGCAAGGTTTTGGTCGACAACCGGCGTAGTGGTGTCGAAGATGGACTCTGTGAAATCGTCGTCCTTGCCGCATGAAACCACGGTGGCGGCTAGCGCAGTGGCCAGCATAATATTGAATAGCTTGTTCATATCGTCAGGTGTTTCGTATTTTCTTTTATTTTAAAAGTTGAATGAGTGTGGGCTCGCCATTGATGGCCTTGACCTGATAGCCACCACCGCCTCCGTAGCCTGCGCTGCCCGTCTCGCGGTTGGCAGGATAGCCTGCGTCAATGACATTGCGAGGCAACTGGATGACACGGCGCGGATCGTCCCACGTCAAAGAGTCGATATGGATGTCGTCCTCCTGCGGTCCACGGTAGAAATGGTAAATCTTTATGCCATAGCGTTTGATGTCAAACCAGCGCTGGCCCTCGTGCAGGGTCTCGATGCGGCGGAAATGCAGGACGCAGTCCAGCACGCTCAAGTCGTCGCCCTCGAGTACCTTTTCAAAGCCCATCTCCTCAGGATGAAGCTCACTGACGAAGTCGTTGTTAACCTGATTACGGTCATAGAAGCTGTTGATTCTTTCTAACGTCAGGTCAGACGTCGTCATGTGCGATGTACACCAGAAGTTCAAATCCTGTATTGCACCGTCGCGGTCGCCCAAGTAAAGTCTGGCCTCGGCGCGGCACAGCAATGTCTCGTCGGCAGTGAAAGGCTGATATAGCATGTGCACAAAGCCAATGCCGGCAATTTTATCGGTATATTCGAAATACTCATACAGGCGGAAGAGCCAAGCACCGTATTCCTGTCCAGCACCATTGACATACACCATGCCTTCGTAAGCAGGCAGCGCACCCGACCAGTTGGGGCCTTTACCCCAGCAGGTGACAGCCATCGAAGAGGGCACATGCCAAGTCTTCCCGTCCTGGGTAAAGTTCGTACCCTCGTTGGGAATGAAGCGTGCAACGGCAACAAGCATACGCCACTGCAGGGAGTAGGTTGACTGGATTAGGAAGTTACAGGGAGCTGTCTCGTCGTTGTAGTCCAGCTGGCGTGTAGCGAGGGTATTCTTATTTATGGCACTCCACTTGCGCAGCATCGACATCGGGTTATCGCCAAGAGCCAAGTTGGCATATTCAACGCACTTCTGATAGTTGCGCTTAAAGAGATAGAAGCGTGCCGCGAAGGCATAGGCGGCATTGCGGTTGAAATGATAGGCGGAGACCTTGTACTTCGAGTCGTCGATAAGGTCGATGCCCTCTAACAGGTCCTTCTCGATGAGGTCGTATGTCTCTTTCACATTATGCAGGTACTCAGATGTACTATAGTCAACATGCACGACAGTCTCGGGAATGGTGACGTAGGGGATTCCTCTGTCGGCTGCGCTCTTCTCGTCGTTCTTGTAGGCCTCGGCAAAGACACCCACGAGAATAAAATGCAGATAGGCGCGCAACACGTGAGCCTCGCCCCAGGAGTGTGACAAGTTGGGGTCATGGGCAGGATCGGCGCTCATCTCCTGCATGGCAGCGATGGCGTGGTTACACACGGAGATGCCAGCATAATAGGACTCCCAAATCTGATAGGGTGTATCATCGGAGTTAATGGAGTAGTTGTTGATATCTTTCCATTGATAGGCTTCCTCATGGAAAGCATCATAGGCATCGTTGTGAGTGAAAGGCACCACCACATTGTCGTCGACGTAGTTGTCGCCCGACAACTCACAAATGACGGCATGTGTGGAGATGGGATAAGCCGAAGTCAACAGCTGATTCACCTTTTCGGGGCTGTCAATAAACGTGCGGTTATCGGGCACCTCGTCAAGTTTGTCTGTGCAGCTTGAAAGCAGAGGAGCTGCGATGATTGCGCTGCCAACGAGCCAAGCTGCCGTATAGTTTTTTATTTTCATCTTCATCATAATCTTTAACGTTTCTTTTATCCTTTCCTTAGAAGCCAAGGCGTAAAGTGGCAGTAAACTGCTTTGAGATAGGTGATGCCACACCGCCGGAGTTGATAAACTCAGGATCTTGTCCGTTCAGTTTATCATCGGCATAGAGCAGACAGAGATTCGTAGTAGACAGCTTCAGCGACACATTGCTGAGGAATCCTGTCTTGGCCACAAGTGTTGACGGCATGGTATAGGTAATTGCCAACTCCTTCAGGCGGACAAAGTTACCCTTAGCAATACGTTCTGTTGAGTAGTTGTAGGCGTTATAAGCCGTGCTCAGCGTATAGGAGCCGTAACGGTCGCGTTGGTTGAGCGAAGCGATGGCGGGAATATTGGTCACATTCTCATCACCGGGAATCATCCAGCGGTTCTTAAACTCGCGGGGCAGTGCCGAGAGGTCGGAGTAGGATGAATGGAACACGGGGTCGAGTCGCACCACATTACCACCACTATAGGTGATATAGACGTCAAGATTGAACTTACCAATCTTTTGGAAATTATACGAGAACGAGTTGTTGAACGAGCCATACCATGTAGGATCGGTGGGACCTTCGTAAACCAAGAAATCGGTCAGGTTCTCTGTTTCCTGGAAGTTCACGTCACCAACAGTCTTGACATTGCTCTCGTTGTATACCTGAGGCAGACCCTCGCTGTTCAAACCAGCGAACTGATAGCTGAACAAAGCGCGCACAGGATAGCCCTCCACGCCATAGCCGGCACCCGTAACGAGGTCGACAGCACGACCGTCGGTCTTCAGGTTGGTAATCTCGTTCTTGGCATTCGAGTAGATAAAGTCACTGGTCCACTTGAAATTAGGCGTCTGGATATTGACGGTAGACAGTCCCAACTCAAAACCGTGCGACTCCATGTCGGCCACGTTGGCATACTTAGAAATCATACCGCCAGCGCCCTGAGTGAAAGCCTGGCCAATAAGGTCGAAGTTATCACGCCGGTAGATATCGGCAGTCAGCGCGATACGGTCATTGAAGAATCCCATATCTACACCGAAGTTCCACTCATGCTTCTTCTCGTAAGTCAGCTCGGTATTGGCGATCTGGCTGATGTAAATTTCAGACTCTGCAGCCGATGTAGTGGGACGCCACTTGTTCTGCGTTCTATAGATAGCTGTGGCATTGGTTACCCATGAGGGGCCGGTATCAGCGGTCAGCGAATAGCTGGCACGGAATTTCAATTGCGAGAGCCACTTCTCAGTCAAGGGCTTCATAAAGGGCTCACTGGCCATATCATAGGCCAAAGAGACATTCCACGTAGGCAGCCAGCGGCTTGACGTAGCCTTGCCCAGTCGGTTGGTGCCCTCATAGCGCATGGTACCATTAATGGTGTAGCGCTGTGCGTAGCTATAAACGGCCTGTCCATAGTAAGCCAGCGTATTGGTCTGAGTGAAAGACTCACCGAAATATTCGGTATTCTCCTCATTCATCTGTTTCAGCCAGAGGTACGGCGTATAGGTAATACCGCCGTTGTTGAACTGATAGCCCCAGCCCGTCCATGTATTTGATGTACGGCGCACGGTGGACAGCTCTGTGCCGGCCATAAGGTTCAGTGTATGAATCTCATTATAGACATCGCGGTACTCGGCCATTGCACGATAGTAGTTCGAGCGCATCACGTCGTCATACTGGTATTTGATACCACCCTGAGGCAGCACTGACTCAGGAAGTGCCAGTTCATTGTCGGGATCAGTATAAAGCAGTGAGTTGCTGTCACGAATCGTCGAGTTGTCATCCTGTGCGTCGGTACCAGCCCTGTAGGCATTGGCCTGGTTGGAGTCGTCCATCACATTATGATGACGGCGTGTGTGGCTCATACGGGTGGAAATCAGTCCGCTCACCGTTACAGTCTTGATGGGTTTGTACTCCAGCTCGCCGCGGAACATCAGCTCGTCGACGTTAATCTCGTTATAGTTATACTCCAACTCATTGAAGATATTGAACGGGCTATAGAAACGAGTGTAGTTGATGTTGGGGTCGAGGCATCGGCTGGTGTTCATGGCATAGCTGAACGGGTTGATGTCGAAGTCGCGCTTCACTTCGCCAGTCACCACGTCAGTAGTCTGGTTGAGCGAGCCTGGAGCCTCCTGCTCACGATGGCTGCCCTGGGCTGCCAGCTTTACTGTGAGGTTCTTCAGGATGTCATACGAAGTATTGGCATTGAACGTATAGCGGTTCACCTTGTTACGGTTGACAAAGTAGCCTGGGTCGTTCATCAGCGACATGGAGAGATAGCTCTGCGATTTCTCTGTACCGTTTGATACCGACATGGAATGGTTTTGCGACACGTTGTTGGAGAACAGCAGGTCAAACCAGTCGGTGTTTCTAAACTCTGCCTGCTGCAAATAGGCATTACGGGCTGCCTCGGTATTCTGTAGTCCGAATGTGCCGTTGGTGGCATCATATTTGCGCAACTGCTGGAACATATAGCCGTAGATACCGGTATTCTGTGCGTTGGCCAGATTCTCCAACTGCAGCCAGCCCTTGTCGGCCATTTCCTTGTAGACGCCCATGATCTCCTGCGAGTTCATGATATTGTAATCGTGGTAACTGGGCTTCATACGCGTAGAGAACTCACCCGTATAACCCACGCTTGCACGACCCTTGGCACCACGCTTGGTGGTGATGACAATCACACCTGCCATGGCGCGCGCACCGTAGATAGAGGTAGCGGAGCCGTCCTTCAGGATGGTGAACGATTCGATATCATCACTGTTCAATCCGGCCACTGCCGATGAAATCAGGGTTTTTGCGTCACCAGAAGCCAGCTCATCGGCCGAAACATCGACGTTGTCCTCGTAGATAACGCCATCGATGACCCACAGGGGCTTCGAGTTACCATAGATGGAGGTGGCACCGCGGACGCGAATCTTTGGCGATGCGCCAAAGGTACCACTGACGTTAGTCACCTGCACTCCGGCCACACGGCCTTCAAGCGAGCGGCTCACATCGGCCATACCGGCCAGCTTCGTCTTGTCGGCGTCAATCTTCGTCGACGAGCCGGTAAACAGGCGCTTGTCTTGTTTCACAATACCCGTGACCACCACCTCGTCCATGGTCTGGGTATCGTTTCGCAGCGTCACCTTCATTCCATTTTTGGGCGTTACAGTTTGCGTCAACGCTCCAATGTAACTGATGACAATCTTCTTTCCCGCAGGGACGGTAATTGTGAATTTTCCGTCCAGGTCTGTCTTCGTTCCTTGTTTCGTACCCTGAATCAAGACGGTGGCGCCGATACAGGGGTCTCCACTTTCCTCGTAGACAGTTCCACTGATGGTGGTCTGGGCCCACGACATTCCTATCGACAGGAAGAGGCCTACCAGCAGCAAAGCAAATCTTTTCTTCATTTGATTGTATGATATATAATATTATTCATTCATGCCTTTTGCAGTCAAAAAGACATTTTAGCGTGCAAAAATACTGCAAATTTATCAAAAAAACAAATAAAAAGACGAAAAATTGATATTTTTTTTATGATTCTTGACATAGCGAAAGAACACGCGTAGTTTTTCTAGACCACGTCGTAGTTTATATAGACCGCGACGTGGTCTATAAAAACCGCGTCATGGTTTATATAGACCACGACGCGATTTAGACATTTCTTTTACCCTTGGGGATAATAGCATTACACATTTGTTTATTGGAGCGGGGCGCATGCATCTTGCAGCCAGGCTTGCTCGTCGGCAGAGAGCAGGGGCGACAGGCGCTCGAGAACGAGCCGGTGATAGTCGTCGAGCCAACAACGCTCCTCAGCGTCAAGCAGTTCGGCCATAATGGGACGCTTGTCGATGGGACAGAGCGTCAGCGGCTCAAACTGCAGGAAGCGCCCAAATTCTGTAACGCCGTCCTGCGGAATGCGGTCGTCGGCATCATGTGGCGATGCGGGCACGATGAGCAGTGTATTCTCTATGCGCACGCCGAAACGCCCGGCCAGATAGACACCCGGCTCGTCGGTGACGGTCATGCCGGCAACGAGCGGCGCCGGCTTCCACTCCATACGTATCTGATGAGGTCCTTCGTGCACACTGAGATAGGTGCCCACGCCATGACCTGTACCGTGCAGATAGCTAAGACCATCGCGCCACATGGTACGTTTGGCCAACACGTCGAGCTGTGTGCCACTGATGCCCTGCGGGAAACGTGCCAACTCTATCTGTATATGGCCTTTCAGCACCAGCGTATAGACGCGGCGCATCTCATCGGTCAGCGGACCGAGGGCTATGGTGCGGGTAATGTCAGTGGTGCCGTCAAGATACTGCGCACCGCTGTCTAACAGCAACAGGCCTTCGGGCTGGAGCGGGATATCGGTCTCGGGCGTCGGCTCATAATGCACTACGGCACCATGTGTGCCATAGGCGGCAATCGTGTCGAAAGAGATATCGCGAAAGAGCTGCTGCTCGGCACGCAACTGGCGCAGTTTCTCACTGACAGAAAGCTCAGTAAGGGTCCTATTGGCTTCATGAGCCTCATTGGTCCCATCCAGCCAGCACAGGAACTTCACCATCGCCACACCGTCGCGCAGCATGGCACGGCGGGAACCCTCTTGCTCCACGGCATTCTTCACCGTCTTCATGCGCTTCACGGGCGATTCGGCCTCTATCACCTGCGGCGCTTTACGGTAGTTGTCACCTGCTGCTGCAATGCTGAATAGCGTGTGATTGATCTCATCAGGATCCATCAGGATGCTATACTCGAAATAAGCGCGTAATGCATCCTTCACCTGCCCGTAGTCCTCTATGCCAATGCCCTCAGCTTTCAGGTAGGCGGTCACCTCGGGCGTCAGTTTCTCCTTTGATATGAATAATGTGGCGTCGTGTGAAGTGATGAGCAGATAGCAGACAAAGACGGGCGTGCAGTGCACGTCAGTGCCGCGCAGATTTAGCGTCCAAGCAATGTCGTCGAGCGAGGCCATGAGCATCCCATCGGCGTGTTGCTGGCGCAAGGCCTGACGGATTCGCTGCAGTTTGCTGGTACAGCTTTCACCGGCATACTCCATTGGATAGATTTCAACGGGATTCATGGGCACCGGCGGGCGATTCTTCCATATCCGTGCCAATGGGTCGAAGTTTGTACGCAATGTCAGACCGCCCTCATTACGCAACTCCTTCGTCAGGCCGCGCACTTCATTGGCCGAAGCCACCATACCGTCAATGGCAACTTCAGTCGGGTGTTGATTGTCAAGTGTCGAGAGGTTTTTGCCTATCCACTCAGCAATGGTGGGCGTACCCTCAATCTTCAGCTTCATCAACTGGAACTCAGTGCCACGCAACTGATCTTCAGCAGCCAGGAAATAGCGTGAATCCGTCCAAAGCGCAGCATTTGTCATAGTGATGACGGCAGTACCTGCTGAGCCATCGAAACCGCTGATAAACTCGCGGCCCTTCCAATGAGCGGCGGTGTATTCACTCTGATGCGGGTCGCTGCTGGGAATAATGACTGCTGCCAAGTGTTCGCGACGCATCTCTTCACGCAGCAACTCCAAACGTTGGTTGATAGTATTCATAGTTTCTTTCCTTTACTAAGATGGTGCGAAATTACGAAAAAAAGTCAACACGCGTGCAAAAAAACGCAAAAAAAATACCGTCTAAAGCCATCTGGACGGCCATAGACGGGATACACAATTATCTTTGAAACTTAATGGAAAATGCGCAAAAAAAACTGAATAAGCCTCGAGGCTGGGTTAATAATCTATAATAATATCTGTACTAATGGCGGTTTTCTGCGTCATATCATTACTTTTGCACATGTGTTTAATATACCAAAAAGCAGAAAAACATGAAAAAGAACATCATCTTTACAGCATTAGCCGCAGGTCTGCTTCTGAGCAGCTGCGCATCGAAAAAGGAACTTGTGGGTTGCCGCGAGGAGAACAAGAGCCTGACCAGTAGTCTGCAGACGACAAAGGAGGACCTGGCAGCCAAGAACGCCCGCATCGCTGCCCTTGAGGAGCAGCAAAAGGGTATGCAGCAGGCTCTACAAGCCGCCGAGGCCAAGTACGCTAAGCTACAGGAGTCGCTGGACAAGAGCCTCTCGAACGCCAACCAAAACAATGTTTCGATCGAGAAGCTTGTAGACCAAATCAACGAGTCAAACCAGTACATCCGCCATCTGGTGGAGGTGAAGTCGAAGAGCGACTCATTGAACATGGTGCTGACCAATAATCTGACTCGATCTCTGTCGCGCGAAGAGCTGAAGGAGGTTGACGTGCAGGTGTTGAAAGGCGTCGTCTACATCTCGCTGGCCGACAATATGCTGTTCCGCAGCGGCGGCTATGAGATTAACCCACGTGCCGCAGAGACGCTGTCGAAGATTGCCAAGATCATCACCGACTACAAGGACTACGACGTGCTGGTTGAGGGCAATACCGACAATGTGCCCATCTCGCGCGAGAACATCCGCAACAACTGGGACCTCTCTTGTCTGCGTGCTTCCAGCGTTGTGCAATATCTGCAGAACAACTACGGCGTAGACCCGAAGCGTCTTACCGCAGGTGGACGTGGTGAATACAATCCGCTGGCCAGCAACGACACCGCCGTTGGCAAGCAGCGCAATCGCCGCACCCAGATTATCATCACGCCGAAGCTCGACCAGTTCATGGATCTCATCGACCAGGCTCCGGAGGAATAATCGTTGAAATCGCCGTGCCCGATATTCGAAAAAGCCGAAACGGACATGCTATATCGTCGGGCTTGCCAACATAACGCGACAAGCTTGAATAAAAAAATCTAGAAAAAATCTGTCGAAACCGCCAATTTCGATGAATTTTTTCTAGATTTTTTTCTTTCCTCTCCGTCGCTTCCCTTTTTCTAATGCAATGGAAACAACTTCCTTTCGCGCTAATTCAAGTGAACAACAATACCGATTTGCGTATAGTTATAGAAAGGAGCTAATCTTATTTTACCTCCATATTTACGCACAAACTATATTCAACTCCCCGCCCCTGCTTGCAGGGGAGGGGTAGGGGTGGGGTCAAATTATTTCCCCAAAGGAAGGGTAAGCAGGTTTTAATCCGCAAAGAACACCAATCGCCCACAATGGTAAGATACCGCGCCTTCAGGACCTTTAGGGGCGGATATAATACTATATTGGCTTTTGATTATCCGATGATGATTCAATGCGTTCTAACGGATGCTATCTTGTTCCAGGAATTCCTCCCATTGGTCGTGATAGCCGTTGAACACGTTCACGTCGACATCGCCGACGAAACCCTTGACGCGGGCATCGGAGCCTAGCTGCCAGAAGGTGAGGCGCAGGTCAGGCTTGTATTCACCGTAGCGGGCTATCCAAACGCGATAGTCGCGCTTGATGTCGTCAGCCTGACTAAAATACTTGTCGAAGAACATCTGGTAGCTATAGATGATGGGTTTCACACCCGTGCGTTCTTCAACGATTTTCAACCATGTGCGGATGCCGTTGAGCAATGCCTCGGTGCCGCCGAACTTGTTGATAAGGGCGTCGGAGGGTTCCACATCGAGCATCGGTGGAAGGTCGCCGGGCCGCAGATGCACATGTTTCAGGAAATACTCGGCCTGTTTGGCCACAGGACTCTTCAGTGAAAGAAAATGATAGGTGCCCACGCGAATCTTGTGTCGGCGAGCTTGAGCGTAGTCGTAGTTATAGTAAGCGTTGTAGATACTGGTGCCTTCGGTGGCCTTGATGTAGCAGAAGGCGATGGGGTAGTCCACGTCACCACTGATGCGCTTGTCCGAGCGGTTGCCCAGATGCGTGATACGCACGTCGGACCATGACACCGGTAGCTTTCGCCCGTTCTTCTCGTGTTGGTGGCGCGAGATGTCGATGCCGTAGATGTGGTCGGCCGAATAGGTGGGTTTCTCACCTTTGTAGACGTCGTCTTTCCATTCGCCGATGCGCACGCGTCCATTGCTATCGAGCGATATGCCGAAGCCCTCGCGCTTGCCGTTGACCCACATGCCATCGTAGCGCTTGCCGTTGGGTGTCAGCAGAATGCCGTGTCCGTCGGGGCGTAACGTGTCGTTGAGCTCGCCATGATAGGTGTCGTTGCCGATGGCGATGATGGCGTTCAGGGTGTCTATCGTGGTGTCGAGCGAGTCTTGCAACTTCAGTCGGTAGTCGTTCGCCTTTGCCGAACGTGTGTAGAGGGCGCTGATACTATCGGGCATGGTGTGGTCGATGGTCTGCACGATGCACGTTCCTTCGCGGCTTCCGAACGATAGCAGTTGGCAATCGGTGCGTCGTTGTTCGTCGCCCTGATGTCCTAGTAAAGTGTATTTCTGCATCCATCTGACGCTGATTTCCTTTTGCTTGCTATTTTCCAGCATGGTCACGATGGCCTTTAGCGTCTTTAGGTCTGCCACCGCTTCTGTTTCATAGTTGGCCACTTGGTTGTATCCCTCGTCGGTGACGTTGTGCACACGCATGAAGTATTGTAGTTCCTCGATGCGCTTACCGAGCATCTCGATGCGTTTCTTCAGCACGGGCAACCGTTGCTTCAACGAGTCGGCCAGTCCCTTGTTGTGCTCGCTTTCCCATTGCGAAGGGTCGGTGCCTAGGGTGAGCAGTCGTCCGCTACAGAAAGGACGATAGGTGGAGCGTGCCCAAGTGCCCGCCACGATTTGCTTCTTCATGGGTATGTCGAGGCCGTTGGTGGTGAAGTGGGCGGTGGTCCAGTTGTCGTAGTCGTCGGCATAGAAGGCTGGTTTGCCGTCGATAAGGAACTCGTAGTAGGTACCACGTTCCAGCAAGGCCGTGCTTCGGCCCAATGCTTCGTCGGACGGTGGAACGAGCGAGATGATGAAGGGAACGATAGCAAACAACAACAGCAGTGCGGCCATGAGCCACACTGCTGTTTTGTTATTTAGGCTGATTCTCTTCATGTTTTCAAAGTATCTATCAGTCGTCCGTCGAAATTGCCCGCTGTGTTGAGGCGGGTCGGGTAGGAGAGGGGTTTAGTCTATCTCCTCGTCGGCTTCGTATCCACCCATTTCGCGGATGGCGTTCTTCAGCATGGTGTATTGCTGATAGAGGTGGTTGACGGCCTCTTCGCCCTTGGTATAGTCGTGCATAGGCGACTTGAGGAAGAACGACAGGAAGCGCTGTGTGCCGTATCGTCCGGCGCGTGCAGCCAGGTCGCTGAGCAGGCAGAGGTCCAGGCAGAGCGGAGCGGCCAGTATTGAGTCGCGGCAGAGGAAGTTTATCTTGATCTGCATGGGGTAGCCCATCCATCCGAAGATGTCGATGTTGTCCCAGCCCTCTTTGTTGTCGTTGCGTGGCGGGTAGTAGTTGATACGCACCTTGTGGTAGTACTGTGTGTCCTCGTCGTTACCGTGTCCGTAGAGGTCGGGCTGCACGTCGGGCTTCAGTATGGTTTCCAGGGTTGACA
This sequence comes from Prevotella sp., assembly GCA_024681875.1. Next base: position 27,432 of record JAILAA010000004.1, on the reverse strand, counting down.
GCTTGCTCACCTCTTTCGTACGGAAGTTGGCCGGTTCGTCGAGCACCAGTCCGTCGCGGTTGCCCAGGATGTTGGTAGAGAACCATCCGCTCAGCCCTAAGCAGCGTGTGCCAATGATGGGCGAGAATCCGCTCTTGACCAGTGTCTGTCCGGTTTTGAAGTCCTTGCCTGCGATGGGCATCTTGGTTTTCTCGGCCAGTTCCCACATGGCCGGTATATCGACGGTGGTGTTAGGAGCTCCCATGATGAATGGTGCTCCCTCGGTCAGTGCGGCGTAGGCGTAGCACATAGACGGTGCGATGTGTTCGCGGTCGTCGTCTTTCATGGCCTGCTCGAGGGCCGCCAGTGTGTAGTGTACCTTCTCATCTACCGGTACATAGATTTCGGTCGAGGCAGCCCAGAGCACAACGATACGTGCGCAGTTGTTCTTGGCCTTGAAGTCGCGTATGTCCTGGCGTATGGCTTCAACCATCTCCCAGCGTGTCTTGCACGGCTTGACGTTGTCGCCGTCCAGCCGCTTGGCATAGTTCTTGTCGAAGGCTGCCTTCATGGGCACGATCTTCTCCAGTTCGTCGCGCACAGGTTCAATGTCTTTTTCCTTGAGCACCTCGGCATACATGGCGCTTTGGTATGCATTCTGTGGATACACGTCCCAGCAGCCGAAGACGATATCTTTAAGGTCGGCCAGAGGCACGATGTCCTTGTAGTGGAGGTACTTCTTGTCGGCACCTTTTCCTATGCGCATCTTGTCGTATTGAGTCATTGAACCGATGGGCTTGGCCAGACCTTTGCGAGTCATCAGCACGCCCGTCATAAACGTTGTGGCCACGGCACCGTTGCCTACCACCAGAATACCGAGTTTGCCCTCGGCAGGCTTAACATTACATTGTGGCATAATGATTTGAGTTATGAATGTTTTTAGTTTGATTTTGTAGTCATGTTGTGTTTCTTGTCAGCAGCGTTTGTTTTTTTTTTAGAACGTTGTCCTTATCATAAAGCGTATGCCCCATTTGTTGGCGGTGGGCAGTTCGCGATAGTTCATGCGTCGCACATATTCCACATGCACAAGCTTCAGAATGTTGTGTATGCCGAGCGACAGTTCCCAGTATGGTTTGTTGGCATCCATCACGTTGCAGCCTTCGGGGAAGTACATCAGCGTGTTGCTCTGCTGGTTTTGTGGCAGGTAGGGGTTGTTCTTGTCGGTCAGCTGTCCCCACAGCATGCGTACGGCTATCCACTCGCGCCACTTCAGGTTGCGTATCAGTGGTATGTGTGAGAACAGCTTGCCGTTGAGGTCCCAGTCAACCATGAGCGAGGCGTATCTGTCGTTCAGAAACTCCATGTTGTTAATCAGGTCGAATGTCTGGTCCTCCATGATATATCCCAGATTGGCAGCCGGCATTATGAGCAGAGGGTAGGGCACGGCGTTCCACTGTGCTCCGGCTTTCAGTCGCCAGTCCATCTTTCCCCAGTTCATGGGCAGCCAGAATCGCTTGTAGATTTCTGCCTCTGTGAAATTATATCTGTACTGTCCTCCCAGCAGTCCGGTGAAGCCCATAGTGTGTTGCAGCCGGAACACCGGCGCGTCCAGGTTGAGTGGCCATCGGTGCTGTTTGGTGTTGATGAATGTCTCGCCCGGTGCGTAGCGTATGCCGGCTGTAGCCTCGGTGTAGCGTATGTGGTCGAGAGGGGCATCTGGCGTGGCTATAGGCTTGAGTTCGATGTTGCCTATGGGTTGCACCCTTTCTGTCTTGGCGCTGGCAAACAGCTTCAGTCCGAACTCCTGTTCATACTCGAACGACAGTTCCTGCCGGTTGTAGAGGAACATCTTGTCAATCTCTGTCACCTTGAACGATGTGAACACGTTGTCCTTGTCGGTCTGTATGAATTTGTCGGAGGGCAGTGCCACGTCGCGCATCGACTGGAATGTTATGGCCTGCTTTGGGAACTCGCGCGGCAGGTATCCCGGCCGGTTGAAGGTGTATGTCATCTCGGCCGAGTAGTAGTTCTGTTTGCTCTTCATGCCGCGTGCATAGTATCCCTTAAAGAACAGGTGTGGGAAGAGGTTTGCCGTGGTCTGTGCTGAGGCACGCAGTCGCCATTTGTCGTAGAAGTTTTGAGACACGATGGTGTTGATGGGCCCGATGTCCACCTTGCTCGGATGGTCTTTGTCGCCGGTCTCCACGAAATTTTCGATGAGGGCTTTCAGGCCGAACACAATGTACTTCATGCCCTTCATCTGCTGCAGGTTTCTGACAAACTGTTCCATTGAGCTTTCGCTCTTTGTCAGCTCCACTTGCCGGTATTTGTCCCAGAAATTGTCGTCGCGCATCTCGGCGTATGCATCCTTCAGCACGGGTTTGCTTCCTTTGAAGAGAGCCTTTGGCAGTTCGTCGAAGGCAAAGTCGCTGCGTCTGGTGGTTCTTACGACAAGGAACCTTGAGATGAGCTTGTTCATGTACAGCTCCACCCACATGTCGTCTATAGTCAGCACCCACTCGCCGTTGTCCAGTTGTGAAAACTCCTGCAGGCAGTGCATGTTCTCTACCCAGTTGACGTCGCTTTTCTTTGGTATGGTCAGCTCGCAGCGTTTCACCTGATAGCTGCTGTCGTCCAGGATGTAAATCTGTCCGCGGAAGCCGAAGTCGGCCTGGTTGTTTGGCACGAAGTCGAGGTGTATGCACCGGTCTTGTCCCACGAAGACGGTGTCGGTGATGTAGAAACGATAGAACGCGATGGCGTCCTTGCCTATGGGCGATGTGAATGGATATTGGAACAGTCGTACGTTGTCCTGATAGATGTCCACGTCGGTGAAGACCTCTTTCAGCACGTCGTTCAGTATGTCGCCCGTCTGGAACAGGTCGTTCACTCCCGATGAGTTGCTGCCCTTGATGATGGCCCTTTCCGAGTGTGGCTTCTTGCGGTACAGCTTCTGTGTGAGTGTCTCTTCTACCGACAGCGGCAGGGTCAGTTTTTCGTTGTATGGGTTCTGTTCCACCTGGTTGAGCAGCCACGAGTGTTTCTTGAACATGCCTTTCTGCAGGTCGTCGGCACTGAGGTCGTTCAGGGCAAAGGTTATCTTCTGGTAGTTGTTGTACTGATAGAAGTCGTGCTGCTTGAGGTCAGTCTTCTTTCTTGCCGCCACAACCTTTCGCATCAGTTCGACGGCGGGGTTGTTTTTGCGGCTGTACTTGCCAGTCTGCTTGCTCTTGATGGTCACCTCTTTCAGGTTGCGTGTGTCTTGGCGCAGCTTTATCACGATGTTGTTGGGCGTGTCCTTGCTCACGGTGATCAGCTGTGGCTGGTAGCCCACGCTGCTCACCGTTATGCGCCATCCGTTGTGTCTGGGTATGGAGAACCGGCCGTTGCCATCGGCGGCCACGGCTTGCTTGTTGCCCTTGTAAATTATGCTGGCGTATGGCACGGGATAGCCGTCGCTCTCGTCGAGCACCTGGCCTGTTATCTGGGCCAGGACTGCTGTGGCCGTGAGCAGCAGTGCTGTCAACGTGATATAGAACCTCTTTGTCATAAGTAGTGAAACAGGCCGCAAAGGTATATATTATTTATGACACGGCAAAGAAATATGAAAACTTTTAGCTTTTTTTGGTTTTTGGCGTGTCGCACCAATGCCAAAACAGAACGTCGCCACCGTGGTCTTTTCGCGTGTGGCTCGTTCTGTTTCTGCCTGTTCGTTTTCGTTGGGGGTGTGCTAAGGCTGTTGCTTGCCCCGCCACTAATGTTGTTGCAGTGGTATCTTGTCTATTCGCTGCTGGTGGCGTCCGCCTTCAAAGTCTGTTGCGAAAAACTCGTCCATCACCTCTCGTGCTGTCTGTTCGGATATGAAGCGTCCCGGCATTACCAGCACGTTGGCATCGTTGTGCTGCCGTATCAGATGTGCTATCTCCGGCCTCCAGCATAGTCCGGCGCGTATCTTCTGGTGCTTGTTCAGAGTCATTGATATGCCTTCGCCGCTTCCGCAGATGGCAATGCCGGGATAGACCTCCTGTTGTTCTATGCCTTCGGCCAGGGCATGGCCATAGTCGGCATAGTTGCAGCTGTCTTCGGTCATGGTGCCGTAGTCCTTGTAGGGGTATCCTTTCTCTTCAAGGTATTTCTTTACGAACTGTTTCAACTGGAAGCCGGCGTGGTCGCTGGCAATTCCCACTGTCTGTACCTGCATTTTGGTTTGTTGTGTTATTGGTTCGTTGTGTTATTGGTTATGTATGTCTGTGTCTTTATGTTATCTTTCCACCTGCCTGTGTCCGCGTGAGTAAGTGCCTTTAGCGACAATTTTTCCGTTGCGGTCTTTCTCCACGAATGTGCCGTCGCGTCGGTCGTCCAGATAGCTTCCTTCAAAGCGCAGTCCGTTCTTGTCCACCTCTATTGCCGGTCCGTTGCGCCGTCCGTCGCGGAAGCGTCCTTTGAATTTTGCTCCGTCGGCATAGTGTGCCACTCCCTCGCCGTCGATTTTGCCGTTTCGGAACTGTCCTTCAAACACGTCGCCGTTTTTGGTTGTCAGCTTGCCTTGTCCGTTGGGATACCCGCCTTTCCATTGTCCAATGTATGTATCGCCGTTGGCCCAGACGACGGTGCCTTGTCCGCTCTTCACTCCGTCCTTGAAGGCGCCTGTGTATATGTCGCCGTTGGCATATTTGCAGACGCCCTGTCCGCTGCGTTCGCCCAGCACATAGTCGCCTTCATAGACATCGCCGTTTTTGAATCGGTATATGCCCTTGCCGTGCTGCAGGTTGCCTTTCCATAGGCCGGTGTACATGTCGCCGTCGGGGAAGATGTATGTTCCTTTTCCCTGCCGCTGGTCGTCCACCCATTGTCCGTCGTATGTCGAGCCGTCGCCCCAGTCGAAGAAGCCACGCCCGTTCTTTTTGTCGTTCTTCCATTCTCCGCTGTAGTACGCACCGCTGGCGAATGTGTATTTTCCCTTGCCCGAGCGAAGGTCTTTCTCCCATTCGCCGTCATAGACATCGCCGTTGTAGTAGTACATCACGCCGTGGCCGTGCTGAAAGTCGCGCAGCCATAGTCCTTCGTAGCGGTTGTTGTTGGCGAAATAGTATGTGCCTTTGCCGTTTTGGTGGTCGGCTGTCCATTGGCCCTCGTATTTCTCGCCGTCGGCAAAGGTATAGACACCATGGCCCTGGCGCCGCCCTTTTTCATACTCGCCTTCGTATGTGCTGCCGTCCTTATACACGGCCTTGCCCTTACCGTGAGGCTTGCCGCTGACCAGCTCACCCTGGTATTCGCCGCCGTCCTTGGTCTTGCCACTGCCCAAGGTGACTTTTTGCGCCATGATGTCAGCGGAAAAAGCGGCAAACAAGGTAAATATGTATAAAAATCTGTACCTGTGTTGCATTTTTCTCGATGTTTGGGGCAAAAGTAGTCTTTTTCTTTTAATCTGCCAAAGAAAAGTGTGAAAAGATTTTCGCAGAATGAAAATAAATGAGTAATTTTGCGCGCAAATTAGGAATAATGGCCATTTTTGGATGAAATTCTTACTCATTGCAGCAGTTAGCCTTTTGGCTGCAACGTCGTCCTGCCAGCGTGGCCGGAGCGGTGCCGGCGCAGACGTTGTCGGGGAAGTGTCTTCTGCTGACAGCAGCTCTGCCGACTCGTTGGCTCCCGACTCTTTGATGCCCGATGCTCAGGAACAGATTATCGAGAGTACGGTGATGGAGCGTACGGCCGACGAGCTGTTTGACGATTTCGTGTTCAATTTCGCAGCCAACCGCCGTCTGCAGATGCAGCGCATCGAGTTTCCTCTGCCCAGTGTGCATCTGAATGGCAACACGGAGACCGTGAGGCGTGAGCAGTGGCACATGGAGCATTTCTTCATGCGGCAGGACTATTACACGCTGCTGTTCGACAACGAAGAGCAGATGGAGGCTGTGAGCGACACGTCGGTCTGCGAGGCCGTGGTGGAGCGCATATTGCTCAACGCCCATACCATCAAGCGTTTTGTGTTCAGGCGGAAACAGGGGCTTTGGAAGCTCACCTCGCTGCAGAACACAGAGCTGGGAGCCTCGCACAATGCTTCGTTCCTCAGTTTCTACGAACGTTTTTCCACCGACAGCCTCTTTCAGGCGCAACATCTGGCAGACGTGATACGGTTCAGCGCGCCCGACCCGGACAACGACTTTGAGACGATGGACGGTGTCATTACCCCAGAGACCTGGCAGGCCTTCGTGCCCGACCTGCCGCAAAACACCATCTACAACATTGTCTATGGCCGTCAGCCTGTGACAGAGTCGCCGCGAAAGCTGTTCATCATCCGCGGCATTGCCAACGACTCGCAGGTGGAACTCGACTTCGAACGCAGGGGGCAACAATGGTTCCTCACCGCGCTGCGTCAGTAGCTGTGGGCTGAGAGTGTGGTACAGGATGTATTAATAAATGTGACGCTTGAAGATTGAAAGAACTTACAGACTATAGCCTTCGCCGGCATAACACGTTCGGTATTGATGCTTGCTGCCGTCGTTTCATTGAGTATGCCACTGTCGAGCAGGCGCAGCAGTTGGCCCGCCTGTCTGCCGACGAGCTACAGCCTCTGCTTATCATCGGCAGGGGCAGCAATCTTCTGCTCACCGGCGATTTCCCCGGCACGGTGGTTCGCTCGGCTGTCATGGGCATGGAGCTTGTCGGGCAGCAGGACTCAGACGTGCTGCTGCGTTGTGGTTCGGGCGAGCTGTGGGATGCCGTGGTCCGTCGGTCTATAGACATGGGGCTGTATGGCATGGAGAACCTGTCGCTTATCCCGGGCGATGTGGGCGCTACGGCCGTGCAGAACATCGGTGCATACGGCGTCGAGGCTTCACATATTATATATAGTGTGGAAGCCGTGGAACTGGGCACCGGCCTCCGTGTGCAGCTGCCGGCCGCCGCTTGTGGCTATGCCTACAGGCAGAGCCGCTTCAAGGGCGAATGGAAGAACCGATACCTCATCACACATGTTACCTACCGCCTCAGCAGGCATTTCCGGCCCCAGCTCGACTATGGCAACCTGCGGTCTGTGGCCGACTGTTGCCACGGTCGGAACTTGAGTGCGCTTGATGTGCGCAATGCCGTCATCAGCATACGTCGTCAGAAGCTGCCCGACCCTGATGTTGAAGGCAACGCCGGCAGCTTCTTCATGAATCCGGTGGTGGAGAGAAGCCGGTACGACGCGTTGCTGAACCGCTATCCTGACATGCCGTGCTATCCTGTTTCCGCCAGCCATGTGAAGATACCCGCAGGGTGGCTGATTGACAGAGCAGGCTGGAAAGGTCGCTGTATGGGGCCGGCCGCCGTACATGACCGCCAGGCTCTGGTGCTGGTCAACAGGGGCGGCGCTTCTGGGCAGGACATACTGAGGCTGTGCCGTGCCATACAGCAGGACGTATGGAACAGGTATGGCATTGAGCTTCAGCCGGAGGTGAACATTGTCTAAATCTGAGAGCTGACGGTTTAGTAACTGGTACTATAAAAAGAGTACAATTATTTTTTAAACAACGAATTAAAACGAATTACACGAATTAGGTCGAATTAGGTCGAATTAGGACGAATTATTTTTTTTTAGACAACGAATTAAAACGAATTACACGAATTAGGACGAATAACACGTATTAGGACGAATTGCACGAATTAGGTTCGTTGTTGAAAAGAAAAGGGTGGGAAAGTTCAACCGGTTAACCACTCGGCTACCGGTGAGAAGCGTTTCGCCTGTGGCCGAGAACCCTTGGCAGTTATTTACGGTGGTAAGTTTTAACGATAACTGAGTAGTCAAAATTGAGATAATAAAAGGTTGAAAAATGAAAAGAGGCGATTTGTGTAATCGTGCGACTTAGATAATGAAACTCAGGAGGATAAAATAATAATGACTATCACTTTTCTTGGGACGGGAACGTCGTGCGGTGTGCCGGTCATCGGCTGCGACTGCGACGTATGCCGCAGCAGCGACCCTAAGGACAGCCGCCTGCGCGCTTCGGTGTTGGTAGAGACGGCATCTACGCGCCTGCTCATCGACTGCGGCCCTGACTTCCGCGAACAGATATTGCCGCAGCCCTTTCGCCAGATCAATGGTGTGCTGCTGACGCATATTCACTACGACCATGTGGGCGGACTGGACGACCTGCGGCCCTACTGTCGCTTTGGCGAGATCAATGTCTTTGCCGATACCTTCGTGTCCGACACGCTTATGCGCACCATACCTTATTGCTTCGCCGAACACCGCTACCCGGGTGTGCCAGCCATACACCTGAACCGCATCGAGCCTCATGTGCCGCTGACGATTGGCAACATCGATGTCCTGCCTTTCACCGTCATGCATGGCCACATGCCGATAATGGCTTTCCGCATGGGGCCGCTGACATACATCACCGACATGAAGACGATAGACGATGCCGAGCTGCCCTTGCTGCGCGGCACAGACACGCTGGTGGTGAACGCGCTGCGTTTCGCCCCCGACCACCACAGCCATCAGACCGTGGACGAGGCCATCGCGTTCGCACGGCGCATAGGTGCCAGGCGGACACTGCTCACCCACATCTGCCACGACATCGGACTGCACAGGCAGGTGAACGCCAGCCTGCCGCCCGACATACAGTTGGCCTACGACGGACAGACACTCCAAATTGGCGATTAGGAACAGATACTATTTTTTCTGAAAACAACGAATTAAAACGAATTACACGAATATTCTTTTTAGACAACGAATTAAAACGAATAATACGAATTAAAAAAATATAAGAATTACAGGAATTAAAGTTCAAATGCAAACTTTATTTAGTGTCATTTCCTAAGCGAGCAAACGACAGATGATATTATACAGACTACTCAGACATGCTGCACCGACGGTGTCAGCTATATTTCTGGCCGTGACCATGCTGCTGACGGCCTGCCATAGCGACGACAGCCTGACACCGGCTCCGCCGACAATAGAAAAGGGTCGTCGCACCGTGCTGGTGTATATGGCGGCCGAGAACAACCTGAGCAGCTATGCCTCGTATGATATATCCGAGATGATGACAGGCTCGAAACAGCTGACCGACAGCGACCGCCTTGTCATTTTCGTTGACAGGGCTGTCTGGGGCGAGACACCCTATCTGGCCCGCGTCGCGGATGGCGACACCACGGTGGTCTATCGTTATGCCAGCGATTTCTACAGCTCTGACCCTGAGCGTATGCGCGAGGTGATAGCTCGCGTTGACAGCATGTACCCTGCCGAGAGCTATGGTCTGGTGCTGTGGGGCCATGCCACTGGCTGGCTTTTTACCAACGACTCCACGGCCACGCCGACCGATGGTGTACGGCTGTCGGCCCCACGCAAGGCATACGGGCAGGACACGGGCAGCAACACCACACATTCGGCCATGTCGCGCTGGATGAACATGCCGCAGATGGCGCGAGCCTTGGAGACGCTGCCCGAGCGCCTGTTCATCTTTGCCGACTGCTGCTGCATGATGACGGCAGAGGGGGCCTACGAGTTGCGCCACACATGCCGCTACCTGATAGGCTCGCCGGCCGAGATACCTGCCGAAGGAGCACCATACCATCTGATAATGCCGGCGCTGTTCAGTGACAGTCCGGAATTCTATCGCGACATCATCGACATCTACTACGATTTCTACGAGCAGTACCACCGCATTAACAACCCCGGTCTGTCTGGCTACAGCGTGCCGCTGAGTTGCGTTGATATGCAGCAGATGGAGGCTTTGGCTCAGGCATCGCGCCAGCTTGTGATGCCGCCGTCGGATGTGAGGCTTGACAGCGTGGCTTATTACTTCAATCTCGATGCCGCCGTCATGCACGACATGGCCCACTATGCCTTGCGCAACCTGCCGGCGGAGACCTGCCGGCAGTGGGAGGACGTTCTGGACAGGGCCGTGCCATACAGACGCTTCTCTGCGCGCTGGCTGTCCGAGCATGCAAACAGGATGTATTTCTCGCGTTTTGCCGGTTTCAATGACGATAGCTATGCAGGGTTGAGCATGTTCATTCCGCTCGGCACATACGCCCTGCTGGGCAGCTTCGACTACCTTGGCGGACTGCGCAAGACAGAGTGGTGCTATGCCGTGGGGTGGGACAGGGTGATGGCCTATTGACCGTCGTCGTCGTGGATAAGCTCCACGCCCGCGTCGTCGAGAGGCTCCTCATACAGCTCGCTGTCTGCCTGCTTGTCGCCTGTGTCTTGGTGGCGGGCCTGTTGCGTCTCCACCACTCCAAAGAATGAGGCTTTCTCGCCCGGGTGATAGCGTCGCCACAGTGTGTTCTGTCTGTAGAACATCAGCCAAAGAGCCAGCAGTATGCCTATCAGTATATACAGCCACACGGCCGAGCCGGACAGCAGGAAGGGTGGGGGCACCACTATCTCAAGCGTTCGCATGTCATATTTCTCCGGACTTTCGAGCAGGAAAGCCTTCACCCGGAAGCGGTAGCTGCCCGACGGCAGGTTTTTGTATGTCACGCTGCGTGTCTTGTCGGCGTTTATCCATTGGTGTTCGTAGCCCTCCAGCATATACATATAATGTACGCGATGCTGCAGCTGGAAGTTGAGCGAGGCAAAGCGCAGTTTTATCTCGCTTGTGTGTGACGGCAGTGTGACGCTGCGCGCATCGGGCACATAGTAGTCGTAGTTGCTGTTCAGTCGCGGTGTCTGCAGCTGCTCGTCGAGATAGAAGTCAGTGATGCGCAGTTTCAGGGCGTTGCTGTTGTTGCTCACCAGCTTGCGCCTGTCTATGAAATAGTAGCCCTCGATGGTTCCTATCAGTATGTCGCCGTTGCCCATAGCCACGGCAGCGCCCTCGCTCGTCTGTGTGTTGTCCACGCCGTCGAGCGTGGTGTATGTGGTCAGGATGCCGTTTTTAGGATCCAGCGAGCATATCGTGGCGTCGGTGGTGAACCATACCTTGTTTTGCTCGTCGAACGTTATGCTGCGTATCTCTTCCGACGGCAGCCCTTGCTCGGCTCCGAAATTCTCGAACAGAAAGTGTCCGTCGCGGTCCTTGCCCGTCACATGGCTCAGTCCGCCGCCGTTGGTGCCAATCCACAGCGTGCCGTTCGGAGCAAGCCCCATGCAGACAATGTCGTTGCTCATCAGTATCTTGTCCGGGTATTTCTCCGAGTTCTGCACGCGTTGTATCGTCAGCTTCCCTTGTCTGAGGTTCATCACCAGCAGTCCGTCTGACGTTCCCACCCATGTGTTGTCTTGCTTGTCCAGCGCGATTGCCCTGACTTTCCGGTAGCCGTTGAGCGGATAGTCGCGCATGGCGTTGTCGGGGTTCAGCACCTGCACCACTTGTCTTCCGTTGGCGTTCTCCTTGCGTGTTATCACGTTGACGCCTCCGCCGTATGTTGCCACCATGATGTTGCCTTCCTTGTCCTGCACGGCGCTGTATGCGGCGTTGCTGTTCATCGACCATTTGTCGTTCGGGTCGTTGCGGTAGTTGACTATTCGCCCGTCGCGTCCCATGACAAACAGTCCGTTGTCCTTCGACGAGAGGTAGAGCTCGCCCTTGCCTTTTGTTATGCCATAGAGTCGGCCGAAGGGCTTTCCCTGGCTGTCGTGGTTGATGGTCTGCATGCTGCCGTCGGCCGAGCGCACGAACAGCGTGCCCGCCTTGTTGCCCAGATACAGGCGTCCCGTGCGTTTGTCAAACATCATGGCCCTTATCTCGTTGTCGTTGGCCGACTGCGGGTTCTGCACCAGCATGCGCCGCTCTATGGTGCTTTTCAGCAGTTCCAGTTTTTCCAGTCCTTTGCGGGCCGTACATTCCCACACGACACCCTCGTCGAGCACCAGCGAGGCATTGACGCTGTTGTTCAGGTTCCAGCTGTTCGATGGGTCGTTGTGGAAGTATTCCACCTGGTCAGTCTCACGGTTGTAGTAGCCGAAGCCTCCGTGTGTCATCCTGATCCACACATGCCCTGCTGTCTCTGTGAACATGCCGCTGCCGTCATATTGCCTCACGGGCACGTTGTGGACAAAGCGCTTTATGTTGCCCGTGTTCGGGTCTATGCGCGAGGCTCCGTTGTCTTCGTCGCAGAACCAGACCAGTCCGTGGCTGTCTTCCAGGATAGACATGACGGCAGAGCCGCCGCTCTTCAGCACCTTTGGGTCTTGTCCGTATGCAAAGAAGACCACCTTTCCGTTTTGTGTGCCTCCGTAGATGTTGTACCCGTTGCTGTAGAGGCATGTTATCTGTTCGTCGGGGAAGACGGCGCTGTTTTCGATGTTCAGGTTGCTTACGTCGAGTCGGTGTACGCCCTTGTCCGTTCCGAGCCAGATGTCGCCCTGGTAGCCTTCGGCCATCGACGTTATCTTGTATCTGTCGGCATTGACCAGCCGGTGGTGTATGCCGTTGCGGTCAAGCTTCATGATGAACAGTCCCACGCTGTTGATGTTTACAAGCACGTTGCCGTCGCTTGTTGCGAGCAATGGCACCGACGTGTGGAAGTCATCGCCTCCGTTGACGTCGTCGAATGGATACACGAACTTGTCTGTTGTTCTGTTCAGCACGAAGATACGTCCGTCGTACATTCGCAGCCACACGTTTTGTGCTCCGTCAATCACCATGTCGTCTATGCGGTTGTGCATGTTGGCAATGCGGCTTCCGTTGCCTGTGCGGTAGTTGTAGAAGGAGTAGCCGTCGAATCGGCTCAGCCCGTTCCATGTTGCCACCCAGATGTATCCGTAGTCGTCTTGCAGTATGTGTCCCACGGTGTTGCTGGCCAGACCGTCTTCGGTGCTGTAGTGGTTCAGCTTTGCCTGTAGCGTCTGTGCTGTTGCGGGCGATGTCAACGTCAGCATCGCGGCCACAGCCGTGCACAGTGTGGCGGTCAGCTGGCGTTTCATTATTTCTCTGCTATGGCTGTTCATAGGCTGTTCTTGATGTTCTGTGTGTCTGTGGTGTTGGCTTCGGCGTATGCCTTGTTGAAAGCCTGTCTCAGCTTCGGCTTGCATGCTATCATCTCTCGCAGGGCTTTCAGGTGCCGTTCGTTGTCAGACGGTGTGAGCCACAGGCGGATGTATCCTTTTGCCGAGTATTTCTCGTCCATGTGCTGACAGAATCTTTCCCACTGTTGCTCCTTGTTCAGCTCCGGATAGTGTGCCAGTCCGAACTGCACGGTCCGTCTGACCACCACGTCGGGATTGAGGTCGCGGTCGGCCTCGGCCACGATCTTGCCGTAGAGCGAGCGCGGGGCCTTGGCAGCCGAGGCGCGGTGGTCCTCCACGGCCTGCACCATCACCTGTATCTGTTCGGGCGTGAACCATCGCCTCAGCCTCTGGTCGGCAGCGAGTATGCGTCCGCTGGTCAGGTGGTGAATGGCGCGCGGCCCCTCCAGTCCGAGATCGTGGTATGCGGCCACGGTGTATGCCATGTCGGCATCGGCCCCCAGTTGTCGTGCCAGGGCCATCGACCTTCGTATCACGCTGACCACATGCTGCGTGCCGTGGGCGCGGTCGAATTGCTGGTAGCGCGGCAGTATCTGCTGTTCTATGAACTGTTCCAGATCCAGGCTGGGGTGAAATGCGTCGTGGTGTGCCATGATGGTTGCTTTTGAAAGCGTGCTGCTCAGCCTGCGGTGTGTCAATGTGTCAGAATCCTATTTTCATATACACCGGCAGGTGGTCGGAGAACGACAGGTTCTGCTTGTAGTAGGTCTGTCCCTTCAGCTGTTCGTCGTGGAATATGTAGTCTATGCGCACCGACTTCTTTCCCGTGAAGGTGTGCATGTATCCTGTTCCGCACTCTTGGAATCCATCGACCATGTCGCCTTTCAGTGTCCGATAGACATAGCTGTATGGCACGTCGTTGAAGTCGCCGCAGAGTATGCACGGCAGCTGCGACTCGTCGCGCACGGCAGCCACCATCTTGGCCTGCTCGCCGCGTATGGCCATGCCCTGTGTGTAGTTGCCATAGATGAGTCGCAGCAGCCTGTTGCTTTCCACCTTCTGCCCTTGGTAGCTGGCTTTCTGTGCCAGGCGCATCGACCTGTTGATGCCTGTTGTCTGCAGGTGTACGTTGATGACGCGCAGTCGCCGGCCCCTGACGTTCAGTTCGGCCCACATGGCGCTGTTGTTCGTGCCCTGTCCGAAGCTGATGGTCTGGCTGTCCAGTATGGGGAAGCGGCTGAAGATGACCATGTCGTCCTGGCCCACGGCTTTGTACGGATAGTATTGCTGATAGCGTTCTATGTTGCTGTGGTCGCCGCTCTGGTTGCGAAACTCTTGCAGGCAGAGTATCTCCACCTGCTGGTGGCGCATTTCTGCCAGTATGCTTTCCGAACGGAAGGGCGACACCTCGTTGGCAAAGCGTGCCACGTTGTAGGTCGCTATGGTCAGTGTGGTCTTGCCTTCGGGTTTTGAGGCGAGCAGGTCAGGGCGGTAGAATGTGCCTATGTATGGCAGCGAGAGCAGCAGTGTCGCCACGGGCATGCAGCCCCATATCCATTTGCGCCTCAGCACCCAGTAGATGATCAGCACGACGTTGGCCGCCACCAGCAGCGGCAGCACATAGACGAGCATGGCCAGCGCGGTGTTGCCTTCAGCGGGTGCGAAATAGCCGCCAATGAGTCCTGCCAGCGTGAACACGGTGACGAGGGCCGTGACCACGAGCATCATAAATGCCAAGTATTTGTAAACAGCCAGTCGAGCCATGTTGTCTGAAAACTATTTTTCAAGGTATCGTTCCACCGTCTCTATCAGCTCTTCCACGGTGAATGGTTTTTTCAGGAAATAGTCGCAGCCTGACATCTTTGCTGCCTGAATGTTGGCCTCGAAGACGTGGGCCGACAGTGCGATGACGGGCAGCTCGGGCGTCACCTCCTTTATGATGCGGGTGGCATCCAGTCCGTCCATCTCAGGCATTTTGATGTCCATCAGTATCAGGTCTGGCTGCTCCTCTGCCATGCTGACGGCCTCAATGCCATTGTGGGCCCGCAGCAGGCGGTAGCGCGACTGTAGCACCACGCGCACCAGCTCGTAGTTGCTGTCCTCGTCTTCGGCCACGAGCACGGTCTTCATGTTGCTTGTGTCTTTCTTCATGGCCTGGGTCATCATGGTGCGCTGGCCGGTGGTTGACATGTTGGCCTGCTGGGTGTTGTGACCCGAGATAAGGCCTTGGAAGGGCAGTGTGAAAGTGAATGTCGAGCCGGAGCCTAAGGTCGATTCGGCAGCTATCTTTCCGCCCATCTTTTCCACAATGACCTTGCACAGGGCCAGTCCGAGACCGAAGCCCTGCTGCGTCTCGGCGTCGCGCGAGACGAAGGTGCCGAAGATGCGCGGCAGGTCCTCTGGGGCTATGCCCGAGCCGGTGTCCTTGACAAAAAACTGTATGAACTCGTTGCCGCGTGCTGCCAGTTCGGGGTCGTCCACATGGTCCAGAAGCCGGAAACCGTATGTAATGCGCCCCTTGGGTGTGTGCTTGAGCGAGTTGCTCACCAGGTTCGACAGCACCTGTGTCAGCCGGTTCTCGTCGGTCTTGAACATGATGCCTTTCTGCGGTATTTCGTACCTCATCTGCACCGTCTCCGGACATCTGAAGCGGAACAGCATCTGTATGTTCTTCATCAGCTGTTCGGTGTTGCATGGGGCATACTTCAGCACTATCTCGCCTGCCTCCACTCTCGACAGGTCAAGAATTTCGTTGATGAGAGCCATCAGCCGGTTTGAGTTGCTGTCGATAATCTCCAGATACTCCATACGCTCCTCTTGTGTAGGTGTTTCCACCAACACGCGCGAGAAGCCTTCTATGGCGTTCAGCGGAGTGCGTATCTCATGGCTCATGTTAGCCAGGAACAGGGTTTTCATCTTGCTGGCCTTCTCTGCGTTGGCCGCTTTCTCCTCATATTCCTTCAGCTTTTGCTCTGCCGCCTCCAGCTTTGCCCGCGTCTCCAGCAGAAGTCTCTCGTTTTGCTCAAGTCTCTGCTGCAGCAGCGTTGTCTCATCTTGTTCCATTGCTCTGTCTCGTTGTTCTTTCTACTTGTTTCTTTCCTTGGACATTATACGGATAGTCGCTGCAAATTTATAGATTTATCTTTCACTGTGCAACTTTTTTCTCAAAAAACATGTACGCGTACACAATTTTTTTGTTTTTCCTCGTGACAGCTTGGCTTTTAACTCAGAACTCTTAACTGTAAACTCGGAATTCTTAACTCTTAACTTTTTCAAGTTTCGCAAGCCCGGCGTTTGTGTGCGAAGCATTCATAACTTGCGGAACTTGAGTTAACTTTTAATTCTTAACTCTTAATTTTTAATTTTTAATTTTTAATTCTTAATTCCAAATATGGTTATGCTCGCCTGGACTTTTCCCATGTGCCGCTGTTGCTGTGTGTGAAGAGGTAGGGCACTGCTCGGAATACGTTTATGTTCATGAACACGAAATAGCGTATGGCCCTTGGCTTGCCTATGAGTGCAGCCGTGTAGAAGAGCAGTTGGGCCACCCATGCGGCGGTGTATATCCAGCCCGCGTTCTGCATGACCAGCGCGACGTTGACCGGCACGAGTGCCACGAGTGCCACCGGTGTGACGGTCCATCGCAGCACGCGGTGTGACACCAGCTGGAAGGCCACGGTGGCTGTGCGCAGCGTGGCGCGCGGTCCGCGTCGCCATCCGCCCAGCGGGTTCATCATGCCTCGGAGCCACCACGAGCTCTGCAGTCCGCCGGCGGCTATGCGGCGCTTGCGCTTGCTTTCCTCTGTCATGTCGGCCGAGCCGCCCTCTACGGCGTATGCACGGGCGCTGTAGGCTATGCGGTAGCCTTGCCTGACGATGAGCATTGAGATCATAAAGTCGTCGAGCAGGGCGTTGCTCGGTGCCGGCATGTAGCACGACATGCGCACGGCAAAGAGTTCGCCTGCGGCGCCCATGGCAGAATATAGCTCGGCGTCCCACTGTTTCAGCCGGCTCTCGTATCGCCAGTAGAGTCCCTCGCCTTGTGCGGCCTCGGCATCGATGCCTTCCTGCTGGCGTGACACCACGCGCTTCTCGCCCGCCACGCAGCCCACCTCGGGGTTGGCAAACAGGCGGGCTATCTCTCTCAGCGAGCCACTGCTGAGCATAGTGTTGGCATCGGTGAAGACGACGAACGGGGCCGTGTTCTCTTTCAGCCCGTGCTGCATGGCTGCGGCCTTGCCGCGGCGCTCAGGGCTGAACACCAGCTTCACTTCTGCATATTGGCGCAGCAGCTCGTTGCTGCCGTCTGTGCTGCCGTCGGTCACCCACATCACGGTCAGCCTGTCGGCCGGATAGTCCAGACGGCGTATGTTGTCCATCTTCTCGCGGATGACGGCCTCCTCGTTCCATGCGCAAATCATCAGCGTCATGTGGGGCAGCTGTGTGTCGGCAGGGGGTGTCGAAGCGCGTTTACGCAAGAGGCGCTTCACCCTGACCAGAAGCCAGAGCAAAGCGCCGTAGCCAACGTAGGTATAGACTACCAGTGAGGCGCACACCCAGAATGTTGTTTCAAGCGTCAAACCAATGAATAGTTGAGAGTTGAGAGTTGTGTACTGAGATTTGTCAGATGTGTTGTGACTGGACTGGCGTTGTTTGACTGTCGGTCTGTTGCTATTGTGCGGCAGATTTTTCTCAGTTGTCGGTGCTTTCCTTCATGTCGATGAACTGGCGGTTGGTGTCATAGAACTCATACTGGAGGAAGGCCAGCTTCTGCGACGGTATGACGTGCACGCCGAAGCCATATTTCATCTGCCAGCGTCGTTTCAGCGACACCAGTCCCTGGTTGATGTATGCCGCCACATACGGGTGTACATGCAGGTAGAATCGCTTCACGCCCATCTTGTTGACCATGCGGTCTATCTTTGCCTCCAGCTGGTCGGTGAAGAGTATGCTGGCCTTTATCTTCCCCTTGCCGAAGCATGTGGGGCATGTCTCCTCCACGCTGAGGTCCATTGCCGGCCTGACGCGCTGGCGGGTTATCTGCATCAGTCCGAACTTGCTCAGGGGCAGTATGTTGTGCCGGGCGCGGTCTTTCTGCATGTTCTTCGTCATTCGCTCGTAGAGCATCTGCCGGTCTTCGGCCAGGGCCATATCAACGAAATCGACCACTATTATCCCACCCATGTCGCGCAGTCGCAGCTGCCGTGCCAGCTCGTCGGCGGCGCCGAGGTTTGTCTCCAGGGCGTTGGCTTCCTGCCCGTTCTCTTTCTTCACGCGTGTGCCGCTGTTGACGTCCACCACATGCATGGCCTCGGTGTGCTCTATGATGAGGTATGCGCCGTGGCCGTAGTTGACCGTTCGCCCGAAGCCGCTCTTGAGCTGCTTCGTCACGCCATAGTTGTCGAAGATGGGCACCTGGCCCGTGTATCGCTTGACCACATCCACGCGTTCGGGGGCTATCATCTGCACATAGTCGCGCACCTGCTTATATGTCTCGTCGTCGTTGACGAACACACCGTCGTAGCTCGGATTGAACAGGTCTCTGAGCATGGCCACGGCGCGGCTGCTCTCCTCGAACACCATCAACGGGCGCTGCTGTTGTTGCTGCAGTGCGGTCAGGGCGTCTTCCCAGTGCTTCTGCAGAGCTTTCATCTCGGCGTCCAGCTCGGCAGCTTTCTTCCCTTCGGCCACGGTGCGCACGATGACGCCGCAGTTTTTGGGCTTCATGCTCTGTATCAGCTGCTTCAGCCTGGAGCGCTCCTCGCTCCGTTTTATCTTCGACGACACGTTCACTTTCTCGCCGAAGGGGATGAGCACCAGGTAGCGGCCAGCAAAGCTCAGGTCGCATGTCAGCCGGGGACCTTTGGTGTTGATGGGTTCCTTCACCACCTGCACCAGCACCTCCTGTCCCACCTTGACATAGTCTTGTATGGTTCCTTCTTTGGGCAGGTCGGGCAGCCGCTGTGCTTTTGCCATAGGGAAAAGCTTCTTGCGGTCGCTCTCCACCTGCTTGAGGTATTTCTCGTAGCTGTCAAACTGCAGACCCAGGTCGAGATAGTGCAGGAAAGCATCCTTTTCGGAGCCCACATCTACGAAGCAGGCGTTCAGCCCGGGCATTATTTTCTTCACCTTCGCCACATAGATGTTGCCCACGCTGAAGGTGGCCTGCCGCGACTCGTTTTGATATTCCACGAGTGTCTTGTCTTCGAGCAGGGCTATGGCAATGTCTTTCTGGCCGGCGTCTATTATCAGTTCGCTTGTCATGTATTTTCAGTAAGTGTCTATTCGCGTTCTTGCCAAAACAGAAGGGTGTACCCTTCAGCCATTGTCGCTGAGGCGGCAGTGGCCTTTGGGTACACTCCTTTCACTGTTGTCGATGGCTGCAACTTCCGTTGTCAGTGTGGCCCTGTGAGGTCGCGCTGTCGGGCTTTGCCCGTGTTCACCTGTCGTGGGGGCTTACTTGCTCTTGTGACGGTTCTTTCTCAGCCTCTTCTTACGCTTGTGCGTAGCCATCTTGTGACCCTTTTTCTTTTTTCCGTTTGGCATAGTTGTGAAAAATGTTATTTATATTATATTGTGATAATTGGTTTTCTCTTGCCTGCGCGTGCGTGTCGGCCGGCTGTGTCGGCGCGTCGCAGCTCAGTTCTGGTCCATCTTGGCCATGAAGCTCCTGCAGGGCTTGAAGGCTGGTATGTCGTGGGCCTCGATGACGATGGTGGTGTTCTTCGAGATGTTGCGCGCTGTCTTCTGTGCGCGACGCTTCACCAGGAAGGTGCCGAAGCCACGCAGATAGACGTTGTCTTTCCTCACTGCCATGGCGTCGCGAATTTCCTCCATCAGGGCTTCCACTGTGACGAGCACGTCACGTTTGGCCAGGCCTGTCTTCTCACTTATGTTATTAACAATCTCTGCTTTTGTCATTGCTTTACTTGTATTTTTATTGTGTTAAATATTGTGATTTCCTGTCCTTTTGGGGCGTTTTGAGCTGTATATGCTCTGTTTTGGGCTGCAAAATTACTGAAATTCAATGTAATATTGAAATTTTCTGCATATTTTTTTTGTTTTTTTTTGTTTTTGCCCTTCTTTGCTCTGTTTTTGTGCCTGAATGTTGGCCGGTGTCTGTGTCTGTCAGGCTGTCTTATTCGCTGTATTTCTTTATCAGTTCGTCGGCTTGGTCGTTGCCCAGCTCGCGTGCTTTTGACAGTTGCTGCAGACCCTCTTTTTTCTGTCCCTTTTGGCATAGTGCAATGCCCATGAACAGGTGTGCGTCGCTGTTGTCGGGGGCTATCTGCAGGCAGCGCTGGGCCGAGCTGATGGCTTCGTCCCACAGGCCCACGCGCAGTTGCAGCCAGGCCTGTTCTGCGGGGTAGAGGCTTTCCTGTGGCTGCATGTCGGCGGCGCGCTTGATGTCGTCCAGCGCCTGCTGGTAGAGGTGGCCTTCCACCTCGGCCTGATAGCGTGTGTAGTAGAAGTTGGCGTTCACCTGTTGTGCCATGAGCGTCTCGTATTCGTTGAGGTCGCTGACGGCCAGGCGCCACTTTCCTGCGCCCATGCGGGCCTGTGCCCTGGCCAGCAGTATGGGTGCTGCCTCGCGCAGCAGTGGCTTGGGCTGTATGCTCATGGCGCTGTCGAGCATGGCCAGTTGGCTGAGTGTGTCTTTCATCTGTGCGTGGCAGTTGGCGGCTTGCAGGTATATCTCGGCACTGCGCAGTGGCGTGTCGGCCAGTCGGTGCAGTATGTCGGCTGCCTGTTGCCACTGCTGCTGCTCCATCAGCATGTTGGCCCTGAGCTGCTGGCAGTTGTGACGGGTGAAGTCGGCCTGGTCGGGCTTGTCGGCCACAACCTTTTCGGCCATCAGCAGCTGCTCTTCGGCTTTGTCCCACTGCCGGCCGGCCATCAGCGCCCGTGCTCGTGTCATGTATCCCTCGGGCTCGCCGGGGAAGTCTGCCACAAAGTCTTCAACCAGTGCGGCATAGTCTGTCGAGTCCATCTGTGCGGCGGCCACATAGAGTGTCAGCAGGGCCTGGTCGGCCGTGGGGGGCAGGGCTTTCCTTACGTGCGTTGCTTTCATGGCGGGATCGTTGAGGCTCAGTCCGCTCATCTGCAGTCGTGCGGCGAAGGCTGCGCCGAGGGCATAGCACAGCGTGTCGCCCTCGGTACTGCCGGCTTGCAGCATGGCCACGGCGCGACCATGCTGGTCGAGTAGGGGGGCACCGGCCTGGTCGCCGCGGCAGGCCGGTGTCAGCGTCAGGTATTGGCTTTGCTGCTGTATATTCTCAATGCGGCTGACATGCAGGGGCTGCAGCCGTTTCTTCTCCATATAGGGTTGCAGCCATAGCAGCGCTTGCCGACTGGTGGTGTCGGTGGGCAGGGGCTCGCTCTTTTTCACCGCCACGCGGAAACGCGCCGCGTCGTAGGTCTCGCTGGCCCCCAGCAGCCTGTCAACAGGCCATTCCTTGCCATCGGCATCAATCACCACGGCCCGCCACGCACCGCGGAAGGGCTCGTAGCAGCTCACAGCCTCGCCCCGGCTGCCCACATAGAAGCCGGTGGCGCTGGCGAGAAGCGTGCCGTTGGCATCGAAGGTTTTCAGCGTGAACACCGACTTGGCTGTCTGCTTGCCCCACTTGGGCTGCGGGACCGGCTGCTGTCCGGCTGCCTGTGCCGGAAACGCCAGCCAGACAGCAAGGCTTGCGGCTGCCAGACGGTGGAGCGTAGCTGAGATGGCTGTCATATACTGAGCTTTCGTGTGTGTTGCTATCATCGTGTTCTGAGCTTTCAAGTGCGTCGTTGTCTTTCTGTTATGTGCCTTCTGGAGCGTTTTCGGCCGGCAAAGTTACGTTTTTCTTATTATACGACCAAACTCTTTAAGAAAAAAATAAGCAATTCTGAGGCATTGGCATGCCCTTCTGCTCATTGGCGAAGGTTTTTGCTTACTGGCAAAAGGTCTTTCGGCTACAAGCGAAAGGCCTTTCGGCTACAGGCGAAAGGCTTTTCGCTTGTAGCCAAAAACTCTGACGGGGCCTGTTTTGTACCTCGGTGGGGCCTGTTTTGTACCTCGGCGGAGCCTGTTTTGTACCCGGGCTACGACATGATGGCTGTGAGAACATTTGTTCCTGTTTCGCTTCATTCGATTCTTGTCAGATGTTCAAAGACACGCTTTTCAGAATCTTGTCGTTTATTTATGTTTTGATTTGCACGGTTTGAAATAATAGCGTAACTTTGTGGCCGACTATTGGTATGCCGGGTGTCTCACCTTTGATGGTACGCCGGATTGTCTCATCTGCGGTGGCCGCCGGGTGAGACACCCAGGCATACCGGTGGTCAACAGAGTAGTTACATTAGAAACGAATTGGTCAAAAAAAAATGCAAAAGCGTATAGATAACGCGTTGAAGCGTGTCGCCTCAGCCTGGCTGCCATGCCAGCGGGCAGCACAGCTGACGTGTGTGGTAGGGCTGCTGTGTCTCGTAGGCCTGCAGACCGGCGCGCGCCGGCTGAAGGTGCTGGCCATAGGCAACAGCTTTTCGCAGGATGCCGTGGAACAGTACCTTTGGGAGCTGGCAGCCTCTCAGGGCGACACGCTGACCATAGGCAACGCATACATCGGTGGCTGCAGCATAGACCGCCACTGGCAGAACGCACAGACAGATGCCCCGGCATACAAGTATCGCAAGGTGGTTGGCGGACAACGCACCGAGCGCGACAGCAGTTCGCTCGGCTTCATCGTGGCCGACGAGCCGTGGGATGTCATCACCATGCAGCAGGTCAGCCAGCTGTCGGGCGACACCACCAGCTATGGCAGTCTGCCGCTGCTGATCGGCTATGTGCGGCAGACCTTTGCCGAGCGATATATACTGCCGGCGCAACGCAGCAGACGGAGCCGCCGGCAGCAGGACAGGGTGGCCGCCGACACCGTTGCCATGCCGGAGCTGATGTGGCACCTTACGTGGGCCTATCCACAACACAGCAAGTCGGCACCCTTTCGCACCGTCTATCACGGCGACCAGCAGACCATGTATCGCCGCATACTGGAGGCTGCCGACCACGAGCTGCCCCTGGTGGGCATCAGACGGCGCATACCCTCGGGCATAGCCGTACAGCGGGCGCGCAGAGCCGTGGGCGACGTGCTGAACCGCGACGACATTCACCTGTCGCTGGGCGAGGGACGCTACACGGCGGCCTGCACCTGGTGCGAGATGCTCACGGGCGGCATGGTGCTGGGCAATGCCTATCGTCCGGCAGGCATGTCGGTGCAAACGGCACGGCTGCTGCAGTCGGCCGCCCACAAAGCGGTGATGAACGACTCACTGGGCTGGAACGACTCGCTGCGTGTGCTTTGGCTCGGCACGCGCGGCACGTTCTATGCCGACGTGCCACTCATGCTGCAGCGTCTGGCTGGCGAGGCGCGACTGCCGCTCAGCCTGACCACAAGGCTGAAGCGAAGCAGCGCCCCCGGCGCCTTTGCCGACGACGTTCCCACACAGCAGCTGCTGGCACAGGGCTGCTGGGACTATGTGCTGATACAGGAACCGGCAGCCGAGCCCGACGACATGCTCCGACGCGCCGCCCGCCGTCTCTTCCCCTACGACCGCAGTATAGACATGGCCGTGATGAGTGGCTCGCCCGACGCGCGCATAATATATTTCAACACATGGGGACAGCACGGCGACTGCTACCCCGTGGACTATCCCATGCAGCGGGCCGAGACGCAAAGCCTGCAGCTGCAGCTCAACGCCACGCGGCCACACGCCACGGCCGAGTGGACACCGCTGCGCAGCAGCCAGTGGGCTGCCGGCGTGGGCCACGCGTGGAGGCGCGCACTGCTGCGCCGTCCGGACATCACGCTCTATGACAAGCGCCGCCACCGGCCCACCACCGAAGGCAGCTACCTCACAGCTTGTGTGCTGCTGCGCGCCATGACGGGACAGACCGTCAGTGCCAGCTACACCGCCGGACTGCCTCTGCACACGGCGCGAGCGCTGCAGCAGCTGGCCGCAGACTGAACGACGACGGCAGCACATGTTAAGTAGAGGGCTGCCCGTGTCCTGTACGGAAACGGCAACTGAACATTTCCGCAACTGATTTAACCAACCAATAACAACCATGAGACACAAAACGCTACTCAGCCTTGTCGCGCTCGCCTCTGTCGTGACAGCGGCATCCGCCCAGACGGAGCTCTACCCGCGACACTTCAGTCTCGACGAGGTAACACTGCTCGACGGACCGATGAAAACGGCCATGTACAAGAACATCGAGACGCTACTGCAGTATGACACCGACCGCCTGCTGACACCATATGTGCGGCAGGCCGGACTGGCCGCCACCACCGACAGCAGCAGTCCCTACTACCAGTGGCTGCAGCGCCACCCCAACTTCAGCAACTGGGGCGACGCGTCGTTCGACCTCAGCGGTCATGTGGGCGGCCACTACCTCTCGGCCCTGGCCCTGGCCTATGCTGCCTGCCACGATGCAGCCAAGAAAGCCCAGCTGAAGGAACGCATGGACTATATGGTGGCGGTGATGGCCGACTGCCAGGCACAGTATGACCAAGACACGGACGGGCTCTACGGCTTCATCGGCGGACAGCCTGTCAATGCCGACTGGAAGGCACTTTACCAGGGCAATATAGCTCCATACAGAAGCCACGGCGGGTGGGTGCCCTTCTACTGTCAGCACAAGATACTGGCCGGACTGCGCGATGCCTACATCTACGGCGACAGCGAGACGGCGCGGCAGGTGTTCAGGAAGCTGGCCGACTGGAGCGTCAACGTGGTGGCGCGCGTGAGCGATGCCGACATGGAGACGCTGCTCAACATCGAGCATGGAGGCATGAACGAGTCGATGCTCGACGCCTACCAGCTCTTCGGCGAGCAGAAATACCTGACCGCCGCCATGAAATACACGCATAAGACGATGCTGAACGGCATGCAGACGCTGAACAAAACGTTTCTCGACGGGAAGCACGCCAACACGCAGGTGCCCAAGTATATCGGCATGGAGCGTATAGGCGAGCAGGCCCCATCAGCCACCAGCTACACGCGTGCCGCCGACAATTTCTGGCAAGACGTGGCACAGAACCGCACCACATGCATAGGGGGCAACTCGGTCAGCGAACACTTCCTTGCCGCTGCCTACTCTAACCGGTACATCGACCAGCTGGACGGGCCGGAGTCGTGCAACACGAACAACATGCTCAAGCTGTCGGAGATGATGAGCGACCGCTGCATTGCCACCGACCCGATGGCCGCCGCACGCTATGCCGACTTCTACGAGCAGGCCGTATGGAACCACATACTGTCCACGCAGGACCCCGAGACGGGCGGATATGTCTATTTCACCACACTGCGGCCGCAGGGCTACCGCATCTACTCGCAGGTGAACCAGGCCATGTGGTGCTGCGTGGGCACGGGCATGGAGAACCACTCTAAGTACGGACATTTCATCTATACTCACGACGGCAGCGAGACGCTCTATGTCAACCTGTTCACGCCATCGCGTCTCGAGAGCGACGACTTTGTCATCACCCAGCAGACGCTCTTCCCCAACATCGACCCCACGGCCTCAGCCCTGCCCACACCCACCACAGCCGTCACCACGCTGACCGTGGGCAAGGCGGGCACTTACACCATAGCCCTGCGCCATCCGGCCTGGGCCGGAGCTGGCTATCAGGTCAGGGTCAACGGCAGTCCCGTGGATGCCGACGTCGCGCAGGGAACGGCCTCATACCTGCCAGTAAGCCGCACATGGCAGCAGGGCGACCGTATCACCGTGGTGCTGCCTATGGAGCTGCGCTACGAGGTCTGTCCAAACTATACTGACTACATAGCCTTCAAGCTCGGTCCCATACTGCTGGCCGCACAGACCACGGCCGCCACCGATGAAGAGGCGACGCTGACCGGACTGGAGCACGAGAGCCTGCAGAACGAGTATGCCGGTGCCGGACGCATGGACCATGCCCCAGGCTCGATGGCGTCGATGAAGAGCCTCACGTCGGCCCCCATGCTCCTGGGCAGTCGCGCCGACGTGCTGACACGCATCAGCCAGCTGCCGGGCGAACAGCTGCGCTTCTCGATTGACGTGGCACGTCCCGGCGTGAGCACATACAAGTGGCAGACGCTATGCCTGAAGCCTTTCTACCAGATCCACCATGCACGCTATATGTGCTACTGGTATCAGCAGACCGAGGAGAACTATGCCAACAGCGACATGGCACGAACCGAAGCCGCCAACGAAGCACTGGCTGGCCGGACGCTCGACTTTGTGGCACCTGGCGAACAGCAGAGCGAGGCCGGACATGAATACAACTACTCTGCCGACTCTGGCTCGGGCAACTACAATGGCGAGAGCTATCGCGACGCACGCGCCGGAGGCTATGTGCAGTACACACTCTACAATGCCGGCGGCGTGGCCGACAGCCTGGCCATAATGTGCCGCTTCACCACCGCCGACAATGGCCGCAAGGCAACGCTGTATGTTGACGGCGTGAAGATAGCCGACGTGGCTGTGACATCGTCGGCAAAGGGGGCCGAGGCCAACGGCTTCTACAACGTTGAGTTCCCCATACCGGCCAGCGTGGTAAGGGATGCCCAGGGCGCCGTCAAGACGCAGTTTGTGGTCAGACTGGCGGCCGACAAGGGCACCATGAATCCCGGTCTCTACTACCTGCGACTGATGCGGGGATACAATCCCACGGCCAACGCCTATCGCTTCCAGGCGGCCGACTGGACCACGGGCGACCCGTGGCGACTGCCGGCCGACAACATCAGCTATGACACCCAGCACAACATAATAAAGGCCCGGCAGACGGGCAGCAACAACATTGCCCTGATGTTGCGCTACCAGGAACACGACTACGACATAGACCGCAGCCAGACCTTTCTCGTGGTGCGCGGCAACGGCCTGGCCACTGGTGACACCGACTCGTATCTGTGGTGGCTGAACGGCTCCAATCATGGCACACAGGTGGCTCCGGCCGTGCGGAAGGCCATCAGCGTAGATGGCACAGAGCAGACGCTTATTGCCTGGAACATGGCCACAAGCGGACTGTATGAGAACTTCACCGGCCAACGACCCAGCGTCTGCCTGGGACAGACCATCTTCGGCCTGACGGCCTCTACGACCGATGGCTCGTGCGAGATACACGACATCAACTTTGCCGAGAGCGTGGCGGCCTACGAGAACGCTGTGACGGGCATCGGGGCTGTCAGGACGGCCACGCCGGCGGCAGCGCCAACATACAACCTGAAGGGCATGGCCGTAGCCGCTCCTGCAAAGGGCATATATATCAGGAATGGCCGTGAGCTGCTGATAAACCGTGAACGTCGTTAACCGAGCCGCCAGCTTGTAAAAAAATGGGTAGGAGGAAAATGAAACAGCGACCGAAATCTGTTTCATTTTCCTCCTACCGGTTTCAGTTTTATTGCCACAATATCATCTAGACAGAGAGACAATTAGACAGAGAGACAATTAGACAGAGAGACAATTAGACAGAGAGACAATTAGACAATTAGACAGAGAGACAATTAGACAATTAGACAGAGAGACAATT
>JAILAA010000197.1 GCA_024681875.1 Prevotella sp. | reverse complement strand
TGATTTGCAGCACTAAGGTAAGTGAAAAATCTGACATGGCAAAATCCTGAGCCGCTCGGCTTTGCCGCTTGCCCCAGCAAGAACTTTTTGTTGCTCAGGAACTTATAAAGAAAGTTAAACTAAAGTGCTGCGGAATTTAGGTATAACAAAACTGTTATTCCCTGTTTCGCTCACTGAAGACCAGCGTGGTGAACTGAGTTACGGTAACGCGGTACAACTGTTAAAAAATCTGTTTTGCGCATCGTTTTCCCTGTTATCTGCAGGAATTGTTGTATATTTGTGGCAGAATTGTGCCGTCGTGGCCGAAAGACATGAGGCGTATGATGCGAAGGATACTGCTACCCCTAAAGATTGCCGGTGCCCTTGTGGCGGTGCTGGCGGTGCTCTTGGCGGGCGTTTCGCTATTGCTGAACAGCAGCTCTTTCCAGAACAAGATGATGAAGTATGCCACGGAGATACTTTCGGAGCGGTTGGGCACACGGGTGACGGTCGACAGCATCAGCCTGAGTATCATTGGTCAGCAGTTCGAACTATACGGCGTCAACGTTGAAGACCAACAGCAACGTAAGATGTTACAGTTGAGTCAATTGGAGGCAAAGGTCAATCTGATGGCTCTGCGTCACGATGAGATAAAAATACGGAAAGCGACCCTTCGTGGCTGTCATGCACTAATTGTCAAAGCCGATACCGACTCGGTGGCGAACTATCAGTTCGTCATCGATAGCCTGAAGCAGAAAGAAACGATTGTAGGGCCGGACGACAACATGCCGAAAAAAAAGCTGACGCTGGACTTCAATAACGTGACAGTCGAGGACATCAGCCTGCAATACAATGACAACCGATACCGGCTGGGAAGTCTCAGTTACCATCGGAACATCGACGGCGTGCTACTGGTAGAGATTCACGACGTGCACTCGCAATGGAGGGCTGACACCAAGAAAGGCCCTGTGGATAAATTGGCCAGCATCCACACGTTGACCTACAAGGACGAGGACGGGCTGCGCCTGCTGACCATTGACAGCCTGCGCTACACGACTGAGAACCACAAACCGCGCAAGAATAAGGTCAAAAACAAACGTGGAGCCTTCGACGTAGGTCATCTTGACATCTGCGCCAACGTGCAGGCCACCATCAACCATTTTTCTGACGACTCTCTTGTGGCTGTTGTCAAAGCCAATGCCAGCGACGTGGAGACGGGCATCAACTTGAAGAACATCAATTTGCAGTTGGCTGCCAACAAGCAGACGGTTCATCTTCACGACGTGTTCATCCAACAGGGTAGGACAATCATCAAGTTTGCCGAGGGTGAATTACAGTTGCCAAACAAGAAAGAGGGGAGGAAACTCTCCTACACCACTACCTCGCCAGTCATGTGCTATGTGGTGTTGCAGGATATCTCCAAGCCCTTTGCACCTGTACTCAACAAATTCACCTTGCCCTTGCACCTGATGCTACACTTGAGTGGCGACGATAACTCGATGAAGTTCCGCAATGTTCAGGTATCTACACCTGACAAAAATCTGATAATCAAGGCCTCAGGAATGGCCAGCAATCTGAAGGTTGCCCGCGAGCTGGTCTTGCGTTTTAACGTGTCAGACATGTATGTCCGTGGCGGTTGCAAAGAAAAGATTATCAGCCAGTTCCCTGTCAAGAAGATGATGATGAAGCAGCTACACATGCTGGGAGACATCGATTATACCGGACATTTCGCTGTGCTCTGGCGTAAGGAACAGTTCAGTGGACAGCTACGCACACAGGTGGGCAAGCTGAACTTCCAGTTCAATATCGACGAAAGCAATAAATATGTCTTCGGCTCTGCTCAGTCAGATGCCCTCCAAGTAAGCAAGACCTTCGACTTACCAGACATCGGCGTAGCCAAATGCAAGTCTGACTTCAAGGTCGACATCTCTAAGCCACGAACGGCCAAGATGCGAAAACTGAAGGGGGGCAAGCTGCCCATCGGTACGGCTTCCATTCAGGTCGACGAGGTGTCGTACAAGGGCATCAAGGTGCGTAATGTATCGCTTAATGTCAATAGTGACGGAGCCTTGGCCGAGGGCAGCTTAAAGACCAACGGGCGACATATTGACCTCTCGTGCAACTTCTCGTTCACCAGTACCGACGAGATGAAGAAGATGAAAATCACTAAGCCTGGCATAAAGTGGCACAAGCTCTCTGACGATGACCGTCAGAAAAAAGCCGAAGAGAAGGCCTTGAAGAAACAGGAGAAAGAGGCTCGTAAGCAGCAGAAAGCCGATCAACGCAAACAGCAACGAGCCGAACGGGAACAGCAGCGAGCCGTACGCAAACAGCAACGAGCCGAGCGCAAAAAAGCAGCGAGCCGAGAGAAGGCCACCCCGCCCAAAGGGCACCCCTCCCCGTAAGGGCAGGGTTCAAGAGGGGAGTGGCTGGCGCTACAGTTCGAAGACTATATTGACTTTTTAAAGTGGAGTGAGTACTTTTAGAACGAAAATAATATGGGACTATGGATAAAGAAAGATTTGCTTTTCTCGTTTTGACGATGTTTTGTGTCATGTCTTCAGCAAGTTTGAAATCACAAAACTACAAAAAGGTTCTGTGGTTAGGAACATCAATACCAGAAGGATGCACATATCCCCAGGTGGCTTGTGAGCAAAACAATCTGGTTTGTATAAACAAGGCCGTAGCTTCCTCTTTCCTTTGCAAATGGTCGGATGACTTGGAATTTCATGACTATGTTTCAGGGTTATCATTAACCATGTCTGCCGCAGAAAAAGAGACGATGTTTAGAAAGTACGTCAATAAAGGCATCATTACAGAGGAAAGACTGAATTTCTGGAAAAGCACCTCATACGAAACACTTTTGCTGCCTTACGTAAAGGATGTCGATATTGTTGTAATAGACCATGGTTTTAATACCCCCGACCATAACTCTACAGAGAATATCTATAACGAAGGGGAAGCAAACGTAGATTGGGACTCTGAAGATCGTACTAACTTTATCGGTGCCTTTAATTTTATCTACCGGCTCATTACAAGCATCAATCCGGATGCGTTAGTGGTCGTTGGAGGGTATTTCCAGAATTCATGCACGTTAGGCTTTCTCAAGCGTGGCCTATGGGCAAGCCATGTACTGACGTGGATGGCCAATCACTATCATATACCGCTTTTAGATACGTGGAACTATACAGGCATCCCAGATGGATACATTCCTGATTCACAGGACTATTTAGCAGAACTCAATGCGCTATATCATACTGATTTCGAAAAGCTATACCCAGACAAAGATGGAAACATAACCTATTACCAGAAATTCTGTCCTGACGGATGGCACCCCTTCTCTGACCCCACAGGAGAATCCGACAAAATTCTTAACAGTATCTTCACGTATTTGCTTAACTCCATCATTAACGGTACCATCAACATGAAACACTCTGCCAGCTATCAGTGGGATAGGCAAGGATTTCATTACAACCTTAATGGTATACGCATGCAACACCGACAAAAAGGATTGCATATAATTTCCAACATGCAGAAAACGCGCAAAGTAATTGTAAAATGAACTATCCGAAGTTCTTCATGCATGGGGCTTATATCCAGTATGTGCATTTCCGCGTCAATGATAATGGCGGACAGATTCTTAATGAACGACGCTTTGAGGGCTGTCTCTACAAGGTGTTGCCGGAACTGGAGAACTTCTTGCGCGACGGTATAGGCACGGCCTGAGAACTTCCCGCTGGTCAACGACTACCGTAACAGCGTGGTGGCTGAGATATTAGTCTTTGCCCTAAAAGTGAAAATGACCGCCGTTAGGCAGTCATTCCCTTTTTCGTGATTCCGGCGGGATTCAAACCCACAACCTTCTGATCCGTAGTCAGATGCTCTATTCAGTTGAGCTACGGAACCTCCGTTTTCTGATTTGCGGTGCAAAGGTACGCAGTTTTTTTGAACCCACCAAATTTTTCGGAGTTTTTTTTCGTTGAATTTGTAATTTTTTCAAGAAACGCATCGGCATTTAGCAGTTCTTTTGTAATTTTGCACCCGATTATGAAGAAAATTCTCTTATATATAATAATAGGTGTATTGATTGCGGGGTGCACATCGAGGCCGACTGACGACGGGAAACAGGCTGAAACCGAGTCTCAGCCAGAACCCCTTGTTCGGGTGCCGACGGCTATGGATTCTGCCCGTATGGCAATTGTCAGGAACCGCATCTGGGCCGAGATTGCCTATTATCTGGAACGCCACTCGGCCGACGACGAGGGCTACGAGCTTGTGAGCAGCTATATCGAGCGTGGCGACTCGTCGCTGATGTCGTATGTGCCCCAGCAGCCGCTCAGCATCTTCAACATTGGCCGATGGAGAGGCATTGTCCGTTCTGGCACAGGACTTCTGACTGACTGCGGGGGTAGGATGGTGGTTGGCTCCTTCGACTGCGATACGCTTGTAGGAGGTCTCAGGGTCGATACCGCAATGGTCTATGCAGGAAGTATGACCCGCTTTGCTGAAGCTGAAGGCTATGGGGCGTGTAGGCTGTTGGACGATGTCTTCTACGAGGGCCACTGGCATCAGGACCAGCGTAACGGCTACGGGCTGGGCATCTCGCCAACGTTCCTTCATGTAGGCCAGTGGCGTAACGACAAGTTTGTGGGTGAACGTATGCGCTATACTGCCGACCGCGTCTATGGCATCGACCTCTCGCGCTACCAGCATGAACGGGGGCGCAAGCGATATGCCATTGACTGGTGCAGGCTGCGTATCACGGGCCTTGGCCATCGCATCAGTGAGCAGCGTGTCAGCGGCGAGGTCGACTATCCTGTGTCTTTTGCCTATATCAAGAGCACCGAGGGCATCTCGATTAAGAACCGCTACTTCATGGCCGATTATCTGGCGGCGCGCAACCAGCGCATCGTTGTGGGGGCCTACCATTTCTTCTCTACCAGACAGAGCGCCCTTGCCCAGGCTTCTTTCTTCTTGCAGAACAGCTGCTTCAGACGTGGCGACCTGCCGCCCATGCTCGACCTTGAACCGTCTGATGCCCAGATTAATAGCATGGGTGGGGTGGAGGTAATGTTTAACGAGGTGAGAAGGTGGCTGGGCAGGGTTGAGGCACGTGTCGGCGTGCGCCCCATCATCTACGTCAACCAGCGTTTCGTGCGCAAGTATCTCTCCGAAGCACCCGACCTGAAGGAGAACTACCAGGTGTGGATAGCCCGTTATGGCGAGTACAAGCCCGACGTGCATCTCGCCTTTTGGCAACTCAGTGCCGACGGCAGGGTGCGCGGTATTCAAGGCGAGGTAGACATCAACGTCTTCAACGGCTATCAGAGCCAGTGGGACGATTTTCTGCGAGAAGAAACCATACGTTGAGAAAAAAGAGACAGGTTCCTTTCGTTCTGGGCTCGTTTTTGTATCTTACTCCCTCATATTTTAGTATGATCTGCATGAGAGAAGATTATCTTAGGAGTCGCTTGCCCAGTGATCGCATAATGGAAACGGTTCCGTGTCATCTGGTAGAACTCACGCGTTGTCGGTGAATTGCGGTCGTAGTCGTATGAGCACTCTGCATAGATGTCCGTTATCTGCTGTCAGGATGCTTTTATTCTCCGTATTCATTTTCTTCAAACGTTTCTTAGTGACTAATTATTGCTCCTGCTCATATCCTTCTCGTGTGATGGGAGTATCCGAATCCACGATGGGGATTCCTATTGCTGTTGATAATGTTCTCGTGCTATTGCGATGGCTCTCTTCAGTTTTCAGTTTGTCATGCAAATCTCTGTGTTCAGATATGTGGCAATTCTGCTTCTTGTGCCATCAATTATCTGGCACACATCACTATACAGAGTTTCTTCTGTGGGGAGACTATTCGTTTCTATGATATTGTCCATACTTCTTTTCCGAATTAGGCTGTCCAATTTGATGTGCCTCAATAAGCTTAAAATGAAATTACAGACCCCACCCCTTACCCCTCCCCGTAAGGGCAGGGTTCAAGAGGGGAGTGGCTTCCGCCTCCTTCTGCGGGCAGTACTCCGTAGGCAATCCCCTCCCTTCAAGGGGAGGGGTCGGGGGTGGGGTCTGTATCTCCATAAACAGCGAAGAATTGGGAACAACAAATTGGACACCCTATTTCCGAATTATTGTTTATGATTTCTTTTCAAACTCTTCTCGTGTGATGGGAGTCTCAGGATCCACGATGAGGACTTCATCGTAGGTCAGGCCGTAGAGGTGATAGACGAGGATGTCTATAGTGGTTTCTTTACATGAGATATCAGCAGAATGATTCTGCTTTTTTGTTGACATCATGCTTGTGACATTAGCCTCAATCTTCACACCAATATCATGGGGAATATTGCAGATTGGGATTGCCTCAATCTCATAACCATTGACATTGCTATTAGTACTAAAGCATCGGAAAAAGAAGTTGGCTAATTTGGAATTCAACAATCCTAATAGACATTCCTGAGAAACGTCTTCTGAAGGCAATATATATTTGCAAGAATGCCCTAAATACATTCCTTTGGGAGCTATTGTTGCAATAAGACGTATTTTATC
>JAILAA010000194.1 GCA_024681875.1 Prevotella sp. | reverse complement strand
AGAAGAGAATGTTGAATGTGCTTCTTGACATACTTCAATCCTTTTTTAATTCGGGCTGCAAAGATAATACCAATTTTCGAATCGCTTTTTCGGCAAAACTATGCAGTTCGTGTCATTGAAAACCAATCGGAGTGAAGTGCGCCATTCTGCGATTTTACACCCTTTGGATTTAGAAAAGTTTAACTGTCAACGAGGTCGTAAACGGGTTACGATTTGGCAACCTAACTCTTTCATCAATCCTCCCAAATTTGCATACTGCCATTTTTCAATATTCCCCATTCTTCATCGTATTGCCCTTATTTTAAGGCCGATTTGCGTTAATCTTCTAAAATTGCTTTGCCACGTCAGGATTATTTTGTATTTTTGCAGAGGAAAAACCTAAAATGACATGAAAATATCCATACGAATCTTTGCCCTCATAGCCGTCGCAGCGATGGTCGTGGGCTGCACTACGCATTATCAAATAGCAGGTGTGGAGCGCTCAAGAATCCTGATCAACAATCGCTTCGACAATGAGCCCAACGCGCAGGGCACGGCTTTCTTGGCGCCCTTCAAGGCGCAGGTGGATGAGGTGATGAGCCCCGTGATGGGCGTCGCTGCACGTGATATGGCTGTGGAACGTCCTGAGAGCGCCATCTCCAACCTTCTGGCCGACATCATGGTGTGGGCAGGCCAGAGCTACGGCGAGACGCCCGACTTCGGCGTCTATAATATCGGCGGCATTCGCGCTGCGTTGTCGAAGGGCGTCGTCACCTACGGCGACATCAACGACATTGCTCCCTTTGAGAACAAGATTGCCTTTATCACGTTGACGGGTGAGAAGGTGCTTGAGCTGTTCGCACAGATTGCCAAGCGTGGTGGCGAGGGTGTGAGTCATGGTGTTCAGATGGTCATTACCAAGGATGGCAAGCTCGTCTCGGCCCGGCTGAATGGTGAGGAGATAGACCCGCAGCGCCAGTATCGCGCTGTCACCATCGACTACATCGTTCAGGGCAACGATGGCATGGTGGCCTTCAAGGATGGCACCAACCTGCTTTCGCCACAGGAAGATAAGGACAACTCGCGCTTCCTCATAATGAACTACTTCAAGGCCATGCACGCGCAGGGCAAGGAGGTAGACGCCAAGGTGGAAGGGAGAATAACCGTTAAACAATAACCAATAACCGTTAAACAATGAAGCATATTATCACCGCCATAGCACTGCTGCTCACATTGAGTGCCAGCGCACAGAAGCAGAAGACTCTTACCATTCTGCATACCAACGACACACATTCCACCGTGATGCCCCTGAACAAGAATCTGGCTGACACAATGCTGGCCGACCGCGGTGGTTTCCTGCGCCGCATGGTCGTGGTAGAGCAGGAGCGCCAAATAGACCCCGACTTGCTGCTCTTCGACAGCGGCGACTTTTCGCAGGGCTCAGCCTACTACTCGATGTTCAAGGGCGATGTCGAGGTGGGGCTGATGAATCAGATGCACTATGATGCTGCCACCATCGGCAACCATGAGTTCGACTTCGGACTGGAGAACATGATCCGCATCTTCAAGATGTGCAACTTCCCCATCGTCTGCTCCAACTATGACTTCGGCGACACCGAGCTGAAGGACATTGTCAAGCCCTACATTATTATAAAAAGGAAAGGCATCAAGATTGGCGTCTTCGCCCTCTGCCCGAAGCTCG
The DNA here is from genome assembly GCA_024681875.1 of Prevotella sp. The sequence goes on along the minus strand of JAILAA010000194.1, from coordinate 21,128 downwards.
ATGGTTTGGTGTTCACCAAGAACTACGGCCCGCTGGTCTATCTTGATCCCATTGCCAAGGCACAGGAGATGGTGAATCTGCTGAAGAACAAGAAGAAATGCGACTACGTCATTTGTCTGAGCCACTTAGGCTGGGCGAAGGGTGACTGCCCTGACGAGCGTGTCATCGAGGGCACGCAGGGCATCGACCTCGTGCTGGGTGGTCACAGCCATACCTATTTGCAAAACCTGGAGTACGTCAAAGACCAGAGCGGCCGCGCAGTGCCCGTTGACCAGAACGGCAAGCACGGTGCCTTCATCGGCAAGCTGCAGCTGACGTTCAACAAGCGCTGAAAAAAGCCCCCGACCGGGGGCTTTCTTTTTTACCTATGCTTTCGATTTCTGGCGGCGCACCTTGAAGCGGTCGAAGCCTTCGCCGTAGACGCCGATGACTGCGCTTTGCGAGACGAAGGCTGAGGGGTCGATCTCGTTGATGATGCGGAAGATGACGTCGCTCTGGCGGCGCTTGGCCAGCACGAAGAGCATCTTTACTTCCTTGCCGGAATAGAAGCCGTGGGCATCGATGACGGTGCAGCCGCGATGTGGCTCCTTGTTGATGCGCTGGCCTATCTCCTGATACTTGTCGCTGATGATGAAGAATTGTACGCTTCGGCGCATGGAGTTCACCACCTGATCAATACAGAAGGCGGTGACGTAGAGCACGACGTAGCCGTAGATGACCTTCTCCCAGTCCTTCAGTACGAAATAGGAGCTGGAGATGATGATGACGTCACAGATAAGAATGACGCGGCCCAGCGAGATGTCGCGGTATTTGTTGACGATGGCGGCGATGATGTCAGTACCGCCTGTCGAGCCGTTGTTCGACAGGCCGAGGCCTACGCCGCATCCGCAGAATACGGCACCGATGATGGCTGCCATAAACGGCTGGTCGGCCAACAGGTGCGCCTTGTAGTTCTCTGTAGCCACGCCTACGGCTACTGTCAGCACAATGACTGCGAAGATGGTTTTCAGACAGAAACGCAACCCCAGAATCCTGAGCGCTATGAGCAGCAGCACTGCGTTGATAACGAAATAGGAGAGCTGCACAGGTATGCCTGTAGCCCAATACAAGATGCTCGTTACACCGGCTACACCGCCCGTAGTGATGTTGTTGGGAAGCAGGAAGACGGCCCATCCGATGCAGTAGGAGAGCATGGCGATGGTAATCATCACATAGTCTTTTGTCTCCGACCAGACTATTGCTTTGTTTTCTCTTTTCATTTCTTATCTGGGGCTACTGAGAATAATGGGGCTACTGAGGCTATTGTTTTATACCTGCTGCATGTCGTGCAGCTTCTTGTAGTAACCGTCGAGTGCTATCAGCTCGTCGTGTGTGCCGCGCTCCACAATGCGTCCCTCGTGCAAGACGCAAATCTCGTCGGCGTTCTTGATGGTTGACAGACGGTGGGCGATGGCTACGGTGGTGCGTGTCTTCATCAGTCGCTCCAGAGCCTGCTGCACTAGTCGCTCACTCTCGGTGTCGAGGGCCGAGGTGGCCTCGTCGAGGATGAGGATGGGCGGATTCTTGAGGATGGCACGTGCTATGGAGACGCGCTGGCGCTGACCGCCTGAGAGACGTCCGCCGCGGTCGCCGATGTTTGTGTCAAAGCCGTGCTCGGAGGCCATGATGAAGTCGTAGGCGTTGGCTATCTTGGCAGCTTCAATGATTTTGCTGTCTGGGGCTTCTGAGTTTACTGAGACTTCTGGGCTGCCAAAGGCGATGTTGTTTTTGAACGAGTCGTTGAAGAGAATGGCTTCCTGGTTGACGTTGCCGATAAGGCCGCGCAGATTATGCAGCCCTAAGTCCTTGACGTTGATGCCGTCGATGAGCACCTCGCCCTCCTGTACGTCGTAGTAGCGCGGTATGAGGTCGACCAGCGTAGACTTGCCGCCGCCGCTCTGGCCTACCAGTGCTATTGTCTTGCCTTTCGGGATGACCAGGTTGATGTCCTTCAATACCCACTGCTCGCCATATCTGAACGATACGTTCCTGAATTCTATCTGGTGCTCAAACGAGGCAAGATGCTGTGGATTTGCAGGTTCTTTGATGTTGTTCTCGGCTTTCAGGATTTTATCAATGCGCTCCATGGAGGCCAGTCCTTTGGGAATGTTGTATCCGGCTCTTGAGAAATCCTTCAAAGGCTGTATGATGCTGTAGAGGATGACCATATAATAAATGAACGCAGGCCCCGTGAGAGCATGGCCGTTGAGTACGAGTATGCCCCCGAACCACAGTACGATGATAATCATTACCGTGCCGAGGAACTCGCTCATCGGGTGGGCCATGGCCTGGCGCGTGTTGACGCGCATGATGTCGTTGCGGTAATGCGAGTTAACGCGGTCGAAACGCTCGTTCATGGTCTGCTCTGCGCAGAAAGCCTTGATGATGCGCAGGCCGCCCAAGGTCTCTTCTACCTGACTCATCGTGTCGCTCCACAGTGCCTGTGCAGCAATGCTTCGTTTTTTCAGCTTGCGGCCTACAATGCCCATGAACCAGCCGAAAAGCGGGACGAAGAAAACGGTGAACAGCGTGAGCTGCCATGAAATGAAGAGCAGTGTGGAGAAATAGATGATGATGAGGATGGGATTCTTGAACAGCATGTCGAGCGACGACATGATGCTCGATTCCACCTCCTGCACGTCGCCGCTCATACGCGCGATGATGTCTCCTTTCCTTTCTTCGCTGAAGAAGCCCAGGGGCAGCGATGTGATTTTGCAGTAGAGCTGGTTGCGTATGTCGCGCACCACACCTGTGCGGATGGGAATGATCGTGGCTGAGGAAAGGAAGTAGGAGCCAGTCTTCAGAGCTGTGGTTACTGCCAGGAAGAGACCGATGAATAATAATGTCGTGGTCTGGCCATAGTTGGCGATAAGACTGTTGACAGTGTAGTTGAGGTTATTCATCACCACATCCTGTACATTGCTCCAGTCCCAGGGCATCCATTCTGTGGCGGCCTCGGCATCCCCTGTCTGGAAGATGATTTGCAGGATGGGGATGAGTGCTGCAAACGAAAAGATGTTGAGCAGGGCCGACAGGATATTAAAGCCTATCGAGGCGGCCAGGTATTTTTTGTAAGGCGGCACAAAGCGCCTCAAGACTTGCAGGAATTCCTTCATGTGATTGCTTTTGACCTGCAAAGGTACGAATAAGAAAGCGAAAAGCAAAAGATTTTCTCTAAATCTTTTGCTTTTAGGATGATTAGGTGAATTAGGTAAATTCCTCTCCGTAGCGGATGCCTATCTCATTGACGTATTTGCGAATAAGAGAAGATGAGTCGCCTTTCTTGCAGATGAGCAGCACGTTGCCTTGCTCGGCCACTATATAGCCGTCAAGGCCGTTGATGACGCCGATGCGTCCGCGGGGCAGCTTGATGATGTTGTCAGTGCAGTTCTCTATCATTACTTCCGAGTCTATGATGACGTTGTCGCCTTCTTTGCGCTGGCGGAACTCATAGATGGAGTGCCAGGTGCCTACATCGGCCCATCCGAAATTGCAGCACATGACGTAGGCGTTGTCCGACATTTCAAGCGAGGCCTTGTCCATCGACAGGTTGGGGTAGGCGGGAAAATGTACCTGAACGTAGTTTAGCTCGTCGTCCAGCGAATTCATGTCCTTTACTGGTGCCAGTCTGGAGCTGATGTCCTGTATGGTGTTGAGGAAGAATTCGCGCAAGTAGCTGATGTTGGCAAGGAACATGCCCGTATTCCAGAGAAACTCGCCGCTGTCCATGAATAGGCGCGCAAACTCGCGCTCTGGCTTCTCCGTGAACGACTGCACCTTGCTGATGCCTTCTGTCGGTGTAGGCTCCCCCATCTGTATGTAGCCGTATCCGGGCTCAGGGCGCGTAGGCCGTATGCCCATGGTCAGGATGATGTTGTTGGCAGCCACGAAGTCCAGTCCGCGGAGCACGCACTGATTGAAGTTGTCTTCGTTGATGATGCACTGGTCAGAGGGCACGACGATGATGCGGGCATCGGCGCAGAGACGATGGATGCGCACACCGGCCCACGCCACTGAAGGTGCTGTGTTGCGGTTGACGGGCTCGGCCAGGATGTTTTCTTCGGGCAATTCGGGCAGTTGCTCCTTGGTCAGGGCGAGGTAGCGACGGCGCGTGGTGACGAAGATGTTTTCCCTGGGGATGATGCGCACCATGCGGTCGAAGGTGGACTGAAGCTGTGTTCGTCCAGTACCGAAGAAATCTACAAACTGCTTGGGGCAGGCTTTGCGGCTGCTGGGCCATAGGCGGCGTCCGTGGCCTCCTGCCAAAATGACACAATAATTATCTTGGCGTTTTTCAATTTCCATTAGATTAGGTTTTTTAGACGTGGCTAAATTAGTAAAAAAAAATGGAACAGCCAATTTTTTTTAGTATTTTTATGGAAAAGTGTCGAATTTAGGAACATAAAAAAAGAAAGGCAGATTTTGAAAGGCCTATGCAGGTTTTTCAAAATCTGCCTTTCTTTTCCCACTGCGCTACTTGCGTGGTAGGATAGGCTGGTTTTACCTATACAAAGGTGATGACGCTCTGGGTGGCCTCGGGCTGGTCGTTGTGGGGTGGCTCCGGTGCATTGTTCTGGTTGCCGATGCTGTTGAGCACTTCACGGCTACGACTGTAGGTGGGCGTCTGCTCCACTGCAGAGATGACATCGTCGTTGTCAAGGTCGTCAGCACTGAAGATGTAGATGTTGGGGCGGCGCTTGTAGGTGGCTTTCGCATTGCCAACGCCGTAATAGTGCTGTCGGCGGTCGTCGCGCTTGGCAGCACGCTCCTGCTCCTCAGCCAGTCGGCTGGCTTCCTCCTTCGACTGCAGTTTCAGCATACGCTCCTCCATGCCGTCCACGTTCTGCATACCGAAGCCTGTGGCCAGGATGGTAACCTTCACCTTCTTGCCTAAGTCGGGGTCGATGGCTACGCCCCACTTGATTTCGAAGTCGCCGAACTTCTCCATGAACTCGTGTACGTAGTTCATCTCCTCCATCATAAAGTTGTCTTTCGAATCCTTTTGGTGCGAGAAAGAGATGTTCAGCAATATCTTTTTCGAGTTGAAGATGTCGTTGTCGTTTAACAGCGGTGAATGTAAGGCGTCGTCAATAGCTTTCTTCACGCGGTCTTCGCCTTCGCCGTAGCCTGTTGACATGATGGCCACACCGCCGTCCTGCAACACCGTCTTCACGTCGTTGAAGTCGAGGTTGACTGTGCCGTGCAGGGTGATGATCTCGGCGATTGACTTTGCGGCGACGCTGAGCGTGTCGTCTGCCTTTCCGAAGGCATCGAGGAAGCTGAGGTCTGGGTAGATCTCGCGCAGCCTCTCGTTGTTGATGACCAGCAGGGCATCAACGTGCTTCGACATTTCCTCTACGCCGTCCAGTGCCTGGTCAATCTTCTTGTTGCCCTCGAAGCGGAAAGGTATGGTAACGATGCCCACGGTCAGGATGCCCATGTCCTTCGACACTTTTGCGATGACGGGTGCTGCACCGGTGCCCGTGCCTCCGCCCATTCCGGCGGTGATGAAGGTCATGCGCGTGCCGTCGTCCAACATGTTGTGGATGTCTTGCAGGCTTTCCTCGGCAGCGGCCTTGGCCTTGGAGGGCCTGTTGCCTGCACCGAGTCCTTCGCGTCCCAGTTGCAGCTTGATGGGTACGGGTGAGTCGTTAAGTGCCTGGTTGTCGGTGTTACAGACTACGAAGGTCACGTCATGGATGCCTTCGCGATACATGTGGTTTACAGCGTTGCCGCCACCGCCACCTACGCCGATGACCTTGATGATGCTGTGCTTCTCCTCGGGTATACCGAAATCTAATATCTCGTTGTTGTCCATTGTTTTGCGGATTTTATGGGTGAAGTGGTTTGCAATATATAACAGATAATACGTCCTGATGGCTTATTCCGGCTTGGTGATATCTTCGACAATTCTGCCGAATCCTCGCTTGAAGCGGTTCCAGCGGCTGTTCTCCTTCTTCAGGCGACGCTCCTTGGCTTCTTTCTCTGCCTCCAGTTCGCGTTCGCGCTGTAGTTGCTCTTCACGCTGCTGGCGTGCCAGCTCGGCGGCTTTTTCCTCTTCCTGCTGCGTGCGTATGGTGCCTGTCTCTACCTCGCTGGCCTTGCGGACGGGACGCTTGGGCACTGACGTGTCCTCCTTCTCGGCCTCCTCCTCAAACAGGTTGCCCCCGCTATTCAGGCTGCCGCCGGCGCAGTTGATGTCGCCTCTGGCCAAGAGTCCAAGGGCTGTGTTGTACAAGCCGTTGTGTGCTTTCAGTTGTTCGTTGCTGGTGTTAATGGTTGTGGTAACGTACTTAGCCACGCGTACTCTGTCAATGCGGGTGTAGGTCGACACGGCTTTCTCGATGTTGTGCATGTTGGCGCCGCCACCTGTCAGGATGATGCCGCCCAGAAGCTTGTCGCTATACTCTGATGGAATCTGATAGCCCACGTTCTCGATAATCTCTTGCATACGGGCCTCAACAATCTGGATGAAGCGGCGGCTTTCCACCTGACGTTCAGTGTCAATGCTGAACTTTAGCGTCGGATCAATATCGTTGTTGTCGGTGTAGGCTGAGGCGTATTTCAGCTTCATCTGCTCAGCATCGCTTTCTTCCATCTGCAACGATGCAATGTCCTTGGTCACGTTGTCCGAGCCTAAGGGGATGACGGCCAGATGCCTTAGTACGTTTTTCCAGAATACGCTGACGGTAGTGGTGTCGGCACCGATGTCGACCAAGGCGCAGCCAGAGCGCTTCTCCGTCTCTGTGAGTACGGCATTGGCCAAGGCCAGTGGCGACAGTTTGAACTCGACCACGTCAATCTTTGCCTGTTCGAAGCAGCGGTTCAGATTTTGGAAGAAGGTCTTGCGCACCAATATGTTCAGGAAGTTGCCCTCCAGCTTGGCGGCGCGTATTCCCACGGGATCCATCTGTAGCTGTGAGTCGACGCGGTATTCCTGTTCGGCCACATCCAGAATCTTCATGTCGGGATACTCTAACGTGAGGTTTTCGTCCATGAGCTCTGCCACCATCTCCTGTGTGATAATCGTAGTGCCGTCAGGCGAGAGGCCTGATAGGTCACGCGCCACGTTGTTGCGCACAGAGCGCAGCGACTGGCCGCCTACGCCCACGTAGACCTGGCGTATGCGCGTTTGAAGCTGCATCTCGAGTTTTCTCACCATCGCCTGCAGGCATTGTGCCGTCTTGTCGATGTTGTACACTACGCCCTTGCGGATGAACGACGAAGCGTCCTCCCTGACCATGGCCAGCACGGAGATGCTGCCGTCGGGCTTCTTCTGTCCGGCAATACCTACGACTTTCGATGAGCCGAGCTCGATTGCCACAATAAAGTCTTTCTGTTCTGCCATCATATTTGTAATACTTAATTCTTTATGCTAATTATCTTCTTTTGCAGACTATCTGGTTGTTAAACTCTACGCTGATGCGCGAGTATTTGTTCCATCCGGCTTGACTGAGACCGTAACGGTAGAACTTGCGCAGACGCTCAAGCTTCTTGGTTACACCTATAGGACGGCCAATGTATATGATGTGCTCGCCTACGCGCGGCACCATTTCAATAGTGCTGTCGGGAAGGACGTTGATTTGCTCGATCTGGTTTCGCCAGAAATCATCTGCCATGATAATGCGGCCGATGGGTGCCAGTACGCGCGTGGCATAGGCCGGACTGATGTTGCCCGTGGCGATGACGAGGTTGCATACATGTCCCGTGTTTGCCAATGCCTTGCCATCGCGATCGACGTAGTAGTCCTGCCTGTTGGCCATGACGCGCATGACGGGCACGCGCTCTTTTATGCTGATCTTTACGAGACCGTTCTGCGTCTTGTAGGCTTCAGCGCAGTCGATGAGTTCTTGTGAGCTCAGTCTCTCCTCAATGGCGCGCAGGTTGACGTCTGACAGACGCTGCCCTACGGGCAACAGATGCTGCTCGGTCAGCATACGGCGTACGTCAGCAGGGGTTAGGAATCCGCCGGTGGAGCTCCCCTCAATGGCGATTTGAACGTCACGGCACACCATGTCGCGCTCGATGGGGTGGTTGAACGCGGTGACGGCCAACAGCAGGTAGATGCCGATGATGACGCTGAAGGTGACGGTGAAGATTTTCTTCCAGTTGATGTGCATGTCAGGATGAGCTGTTGGTCTTTCGTTTCAGGATGTTTGCAATTTGCGGTACTTGTTCGTCAAGGTCGCCTGCGCCAAGAACAATGAGTACGTCGAAGTCGCGGCTTTTCACCAGCGGGATTACGTCATCCTTTGTGATGAGCTGCTTCTTGACACCAGGCTTCAGACAGTCGTAGATGAGCTGTGAGGTGACGCCTTCAATGGGTTTTTCGCGGGCGGGGTAGATCTCGGTGAGGATGACCTCGTCGAGCTGGCTCAAGGCCTCGGCAAACTCGCGGTAGAAGTCACGGGTGCGGCTGTAGAGGTGCGGCTGGAAGATGGCCGTGATGTGGCGGTCCTTGTAGAGCTGGCGCATGGAGCGGGCACTCTGGTAGATTTCCTGTGGGTGATGGGCGTAGTCGGAGAGGAACACCAGCTCGGGAGTGCGAATTTTGAAGTCGAAACGACGGTCGACGCCGCTGAACGACAACATGCCGATGCGCAGTTCGTTGGCCGTGCAACCCGCCAGCTGTGCCATGGCCATGGCTGCGATGCCGTTTTCGATGTTGATGGGCACGGGCTGTCCCAGCTCGACATTCCTGACGTTCTCGATGGGTGAGATGAAGTCGAAGGTGATGTCGCCGTTCTCCATACGGATGTTCTCGGCATGGAAGTCGCCCTCGTCCAGACTGTAGTCGTAGCGGCGCACGCCAGGCTGCAGACTCTCTTTCATCTCCAGTCCACGGTGCACGATGAGGGCGCCTTCGGGCTGTATCAGCTCCGTGTAGTGGCGGAAGCTCTCGAGATAGGCTTCTTTCGTGCCGTAGATGTCCAGATGGTCTGGGTCGGTGGCGGTGATGACTGTCATATAGGGTTGCAGGTGGTGGAACGAGCGATCGTACTCGTCGGCTTCGATAACGACAAAGTCGGACGTGGGACTCAGGATATAGTTCGTGCCGTAGTTCTTGGCGATGCCGCCGAGGAAGGCGTTGCAGTCGAGATGGCTCTGGTGCAGGATATGTGCGCACATGGTGCTGGTTGTTGTCTTGCCATGGGTGCCAGCCACGCAGAGGCCGTGCATCTGGCGTGTCAGGGTGCCCAGTACTTCGGCGCGCTTCTGTATGTTGAAGCCGTTCTCGCGAAAGAAGCACATCTCCTTGTGCTCGGCTGGGATGGCGGGTGTATAGACCACTAGGCAGTGCTGTGGGTCTTTGCATGTGTGAGGTATGTCGGCCACGCTCTCTTCATAGTGCAGCAGCATACCCTCCTTTTCCAGTCGTCGTGTCAGCTCTGTGGGTGTGCGGTCGTAGCCTGCTACCACCAGTCCGCGGCTGATGAAGTAGCGGGCAATGGCGCTCATGCCGATGCCGCCAGCGCCGACAAAGTAAACGGCCTTGTATTTTTCGAAAAAATTGTTGTCTTTCATATAGTTACTCTTTTCTCAGGACATTGTTGGAGTTTCTTATGTGTGTTGCGTCGTCGGTTTTGCAAGCTTAATGACTTCTTTCGCAATTATTGCGGCGCTGTCAGGCAGTGCCATCTTCAGGATGTTCTCGTGGAGTGAGGTCAGTAGGGCGCCATCCTTTACCGTGTCAACGGCTTTTTGCAGTAGTTGCTCCGGAGCGTCGGCGTCCTTCACGTATAGTGCGGCATTGTGGTTGACCAATGCCATGGCATTCTTAGTTTGGTGGTCTTCAGCTACATTGGGGCTGGGCACTAAGATGACGGGCTTGCCTAAAAGACAGAACTCACTGATGCTGCCGGCTCCGGCACGCCCGATGACCAGATCGGCGGCTTTGTAGGCGGCAGCCATGTCGCTGATGAAATCGGTAACCACCAGGTTGGCAGGACATTTGTCTTTTAGCTGCTCAGCTATCTGTGCACTGTAATACTTACCCGTCTGCCAGACAAACTGCAGGCCGGAATCGGACACGAGGTCCAGGTGCCGCAATACACTCTCGTTGATGGTGCGGGCTCCGAGGCTACCTCCTACTATGAGGATCGTATTCTTTGCAGGGTCGAGACCGAAGGACTTGACAGCGTCGTCATGCGATATCGGCGTATTGAGCAGTGATTGGCGAACGGGGTTGCCTGTAAGCATGATTTTCTCCTTGGGGAAGAAACGCTCCATACCCTCGTATGCTACGCAGATTTTCTGTGCCTTTGCGGCGAGCTTTTTGTTGGCCAGACCTGCAAAGCTGTTCTGCTCCTGTATCAGTGTTGGGATGCCCATGCTGTTAGCGGCGCCAAGAGCGGCGCTGCTGGCATAGCCACCTACACCGACGACCACCTGTGGTTGGAATTCGCGTAGAATCTGCTTAGCCAAGCGCTTGCTTTTTAGGTAGTCGATGGCCACGCTGATGTTCTGTGGTTTCCACAACGGACGGAAGAAACCGCGGATGGGCAGGCCTTTTATCTCGTAGCCCGCCTGCGGTACGCGCTGCATTTCCATTCTACCCTCAGCGCCAACAAAGAGTATTTGTGCCGTAGGCTCCAGCTCCCTGATGGCATTTGCAATGGAGACGGCGGGGAAGATGTGTCCGCCGGTGCCGCCGCCGCTGATGATGACTCTGATTGCTTCTTTCATATCTTGTCCCTTTCTTTTTTACACTTTTGCGTTTTCTGTGGCCATATCGTTGCGTTTTGCCGAGCGACTGACGCTGAGAATGGCACCGATGTAGGCACAGCTGACGAGTGTCGAAGTGCCGCCTTTTGACACGAGCGGTAGCGGCTGGCCTGTAACGGGACCAATGCCCACGGCCACCATCATGTTGATGGCTGCCTGCATGACTAAAAGTAAGGCCAGGCCCATAACGAGGAAAGCCGGAAAGTTGTTTTCACATCGTCCCGATATGCGTGCTGAGCGGAAAAGTAGAATGATGTAGAGGAACACCACGGCAATGGCGCCGATGAGCCCCATCTCCTCGATGATGATGCTGAAGATGAAGTCGGAGAAGGCCTGTGGCAGGTAGTCGCGCTCTACGGAGTTGCCCGGTCCTTTACCAACGATGCCTGACGAAGCGATGGCGAAGTTTGAGTGTGCCACTTGGTAATTTTCGCGTACGTTGTAGTCCTTGGGATTCTCAGGCCGCGGTTTGTGGTTGACCATACGGTTGCGCCATGTGCCGAAGCGGTGGAACACCTTGGCGATAGGTCCCTCTTTCTTGGCTTTCACATTAGTGGCCGTCTGCTCGGCGGCATCCGCCTCGGCAGCGTCTGCACCTGCCAGCGAGCCGATACCAAAGGCCAGTGCGCCCATCAATACCATGATGCCTACAACCTTACCTAATTGTTTTATGGGCACACGTCCGATGAACATCATGACGAAGATGACACCGAAGAGTAGCATGGCCGTCGACAGATTCTCCAGTCCAATGAGTGCTATCATGGGCATGGCCAACCATAGGATGTATTTCATGGCCTTTGGGTCGGCACCATTTCCGTTTTCTAACTGCATGGCACTCAGAATCTGCGCCGTAGCTAAGACCATCGTGCCTTTGGCCAGTTCTGAGGGCTGGAAGGTGAATCCAGGAAGCTGGATGACTCGGTTGGCGCCATTGATGCTTTCGCCGAAGAACAGCACCCACAGCAGCGTGGCGTATGACAGAAGCAGGAAGATGGGCGTGGTGAGCTTGAAGTAACGGCACGGAATGTTGAGCGTGACGATGGTGATGACGATGCCGAACAGAATGGTGCCAGCATGGTAGATGATGGGCCCCATGTAGTTGTGGCTCTTGAACGACAGTGTGCTCGAGGCCGAGAAGACTTCGATGATGCTGATGAGGCACAGGAAGAAGAACACCATCCAGATGCCCTTGTCGCCCTTGAAGAGATTGCCTATTTTCTTGTTCACCTTGAGAGATTTACGATTTGCGGATTTTCGATTTTGGGAGTTACAGGTTTCTTGCCAGCTCTTTGAACTGCTCGCCACGGTCCTCCATGTTCTTGAAGAGATCGAAGGAAGCACAGCAGGGGCTGAGCAGTACAGTGTCGCCTGGCTGTGCCAGTTCGTAGCAAGCCTGCACACAGTCGGGCATGGAGTGAGTATCACGTACGGGAAGGCCGAGGGCATCGAAGTTGTCGTGCAACTTCTGGTTGTCGGCGCCGAGGTAGACGATGGCTCTGCACTTCTCACGGATAAGAGGTTTGATAGGCTCGTAGTCATTGCCCTTGTCCTTGCCGCCGACGATGAGCACGACCTTTGTTTTCATCGAGTCGAGTGCATACCAACATGCGTCAACGTTAGTGGCCTTCGAGTCGTTGACATAGTGCACGCCACGCACGGTGCACACCTTTTCCAGACGGTGCTCCACGCCGGGGAAGTCGCTCAGGCTTTGGCGGATAACTTCCTTCTTGATGCCTGCGATGTTGGAGGCAATACCGGCAGCCAGCGAGTTGTAGATATTGTGGCGTCCTGTCAGGCTCAGCGCCTCCTGCTCCATGTTGAAAGGCTCAGGCTTCTCTATCGTATACTTGCCAGCCTCGATATAGCCGATGCTGCCTTTCTCCTTCAGCTCGGAGAAAGGATAGCAGACGGACTTGATGTCATACTTTTCCAGTTCGCGACGGATGACAGGGTCGTCGTTCCAATAGATGAAGGCATCCTGCTCGGTCTGGTTCTGCGTGATGCGCATCTTCGCATCAACGTAGTTCTGCATCTCGAAGTTGTAGCGGTCCAGGTGGTCAGGCGTGATGTTGAGTAAAACGGCAATGTCGGCCTTGAACTCGTACATGTTGTCCAACTGGAACGATGACAGCTCGATGACATAGTAGGCGTGTGGCTCCTCAGCCACCTGCAATGCCAGGGAACGGCCGATGTTACCGGCCAGCCCTACGTCGTAGCCAGCGTTTTTGAAGATATGGTAGATGAGCGAGGTGGTGGTGGTCTTACCGTTGGAGCCCGTAATGCACACCATCTTCGACGTGGTATATCGTCCGGCGAATTCTATTTCGCTGATGACGTGTATGCCTGCGGCGATGACCTTCTGCATCATCGGTGCCGTGTCAGGTATGCCAGGACTTTTGATGATCTCGTCGGCGTTGAGGATGAGCCCCTCGGTGTGCTGTCCCTCCTCCCAGAGGATGTGGTGCTCGTCAAGTAGCTGCTTATAGCGCGGTGCAATCTTCGACATGTCGCTCACAAACACGTCGAAGCCTTCTTTCTTGGCCAGCACAGCGGCTCCTGCACCACTTTCACCGGCTCCTAATATTACGATTCTTTTCATTCTGGTCTGTTATCTTACTTTGAGTGTGATCAGTGTGATGGCTGCAAGGATGATGGTGACAATCCAGAAGCGGATGGTGATCTTCGACTCGTGGAAGGGACGGCGCGGCCAGCCGTGAAGGATGTAGCGCGACGTGGCGTCGAGCTGAGAGTCGAGCTTGCGGAAGTTGTCGTGGATAGGCGTAGCGCGGAACACACGCACACGACGGCCCTTGCGCTTCTGTATCTTAAACCATTGCGTCTGAATGATGACGCTGAGGCTCTCGACGAAGAAGATACCGCAGAGGATGGGCAGCAGCAGTTCCTTGTGTATGATGACGGCGCAAACGCCGATGATGCCGCCGATGGTCAATGATCCCGTGTCGCCCATGAATATCTGTGCTGGGAAGGCGTTGTACCAGAGGAAACCCACCATGGCGCCGACAAAGGCACAGAGGAAGATGACCAGTTCCTCGCTATGCGGAATGTACATGATATCGAAATAGGAGGCAAAACCGATGTGGCCCGACACGTAGGCAAGGATGCCCAGTGCTACGCCGATGATGGCTGAGTTGCCTGCGCACATGCCGTCCATGCCGTCGTTCAGGTTGGCACCATTGCTCACAGCCGTCACGACGATGATGGTCATCAGCACGAAGAGAATCCAGCCAGCGGCCACTTTGTGCTTGCCCACCCACGACATCACCTCGCTGTAGCTCAAGTTATGGTGTTTCACGAAGGGGATAGTGGTCTGCAACGACTTGTGTGCCTCTTCTTCGTACTTCACCACCTCGGTCTTGTCTTGATTGGGCTCGACCACGGTCTCGCGCATTACTACATCGGGACTGAGATAGAGCACCATGCCCACGATAAAGCCGATGCTGACTTGTCCCACAATCTTGTATTTGCCTTTCAGGCCCTCTTTGTTCTGCTTGAAAATTTTGATGTAGTCGTCCAGGAAGCCCAGGAAGCCAAGCCACACTGTGGTGATAATCATCAGGATGAGGTAGATGTTACGCAGGCGCCCTAACAGCAACACTGGCACGAGGATAGACACTATGATGATGATGCCGCCCATGGTTGGTACACCCTTCTTCTCCACACCGAAGGGGTCGATGGCGGGGTCGCGTTCCGTCTCGAAAATCTTGCGCCGCTTCATCCACTTGATGAACCGCTCGCCAAACCACGCTGATATAAGTAAGGAGAGCACCAGCGTGATGGCGGCGCGGAACGAAATGTAACTCCACAGGTGTGCACCCGGGATATTGTATTCTTCTAAGAATCGAAACAGGTAGTATAACATACTTTTGTTGCGTTATTCCGTTATAACGTTATTACGACATTCCGTTAAAACGTCGAAACGGCATTTTGATATTACTGTTTAATCAGCTTTCTCACTTCCTCGCGGTCGTCGAAGTGGTGTTTCACGCCCTTTATTTCCTGATAGTCCTCGTGGCCCTTGCCTGCAATGAGAATGACATCGCCCTTCTGTGCCATCATGGCAGCAGCGCGGATAGCCTCACGACGGTCTACAATGGTCAGCACTTTCTTCATCTGCTGGGGTGTCAGTCCGTCCAGCATGTCGTTGATGATGTCCTGCGGCTCCTCAAAACGGGGGTTGTCGCTGGTGATGATGACGCGGTTGCTCTGTTTAACGGCTTCCTGAGCCATTAGCGGACGCTTGCCCTTGTCGCGGTTGCCGCCTGCACCACATACGGTGATGACTTGCCCCTTCCCGTCAAGCACCTCGTGAATGGCCTTGAGTACATTCTCCAGGGCATCGGGCGTGTGGGCGTAGTCCACCACGGCGGTCCAGCCTTCCGGCGAGTGTATCGGTTCTAGTCTTCCGGCCACACTCTTCAGCGTGCTCATCACTACCAGCACGTCTTCCGGCTGCTTGCCCAGCATGATAGCTGTGGCGTAGACGGCCAGCAGGTTACTGACGTTGAACTTGCCAATGAACTGTACGCCCACCTCACGTCCGTCCATCTCAAGGTACATCCCCTCGAAGTGGCACTCGATGATGCGGGCACGGAAGTCGGCCATTTGTCGCACGCTGTAAGTTTTCACCGTTGCCTTCGTGTTCTGCACCATGAAGAGGCCGTTCTTATCGTCGGCATTGGTGATGGCGAAGGCGCCCTTGGGCAGGTCGTCGAAGAATTTCTTCTTGGCGTTGCGATAGTTCTCCACGGTCTTATGATAGTCCAGATGGTCGCGGGTGAGATTGGTGAAAATGCCGCCAGCGAAGGTAAGTCCGCCGATGCGTTGCTGGGCAATGGCATGGCTGGAGCACTCCATGAACACATATTCGCACCCCGCCGCAACCATGCGTGCAAGCAGCGTGTTCAGCTCTACGGCGTCGGGCGTGGTGTGGCTGGCTGAAATGGCTTCATCCTCAATGTAGTTGCACACGGTGCTCAATAGTCCGCACTTGTGGCCCAGGCGGCGGAAGAGGTGAAAGAGTAGCGTGGCAATCGTCGTCTTGCCGTTAGTGCCGGTGACGCCTACCAGCTTCACCTGCTCTGACGGATTGCCGAAGAATGCGGTAGCCACGGGTCCAACAGCGCTTTCCGTCGAAGGCACCTGCACGTAGGCAATGCCTTCGGTAAGCACTTCAGGCAGATGTTCGCACAAGATGGCAGCGGCGCCTTGGGCGATTGCCTTGGCAATATACTGGTGACCGTCGGTCTGTGTTCCTGCGATGGCCACAAACAGGTGTCCGGACGCTACACGACGCGAGTCAAGGTCTACGCTTGTGATCTCTACGTCGGCGGGGCCGGTGACGGTTGAGTCTTTAAGTCCCTTGATGATGTCGGTTAGCTTCATGTATATATCCTCCTACTATATATAATAATGTATATGCGATTAACCCAGCACCAGACGGCATGTCATGTTGCTCCGTAGTGCCGTACCTGCGGGAATGCTCTGTGTCTGAACGTCGCCAGTGCCGCTGAGCTCCACACTGATGCCCATCTTCTCAAGCATGTAGACGGCATCGCGGGCGCCCATTCCCTTCACGTCGGGCATTGTACCTTCGGTGGCGGGCACCTTGTCTAAACGCACGGCGTCCTGCTGCGTCTCTGCCTGCCCCCACACAGGACTTCCGGTCGTTGTGGCCGTCATCCAGTTGCCTGTGGTCTTAATGTTCAGGCGGTCAAGCACGTAGTCGGCAGCCTGCATGTCACCCCTCTTCACTTCGGGCACGAAGACAGAGTGTTCGTCGCGGGCATTGGCGGCCACCTTTCTGACGCTGCTGGCCATGACACCTTCAGAAATCTCATGGAACACAGAACCTGATACAAGACCGCCGGATGCGGGGCCGTTGGTGGTCTTCACACAGACGATGCATGAATAGCGGGGCTTGTCGGCGGGGAAATAGCCGCAGAAGCTCAGCCAGTGGCATGACTTGCCAGAGTGGTAGTTGTATGTTCCGTCAGACACCTGTGCCGTTCCTGTCTTTCCTGCAACGGAGAACGATGTGGAACCGGCGCGTTTGCCGAGACCCTGACTGACGACGTGCGTCAGGATGGTCTGCATGGTTTTGATAGCCTCGGGCCGTGCTATCTGCTCCTTCAGCACCACGGGCTCAAACTCTTTCACCACCTGTCCGTCTTTCATCACCTTGCTGACGAAGCGAGGCTGCACGAACTTGCCGTCATTGGCGATGGCGTTGTAGAAGGCCAGCGTGTTGATGGGCGCAATCTGCGTCTCGTAGCCGATAGACATCCAGGGTAGGGTAGTCTTGCTCCAGTACAGGGCGCGGTTGGTGGTCTGTGTGTCCGGATAGCGTATCTTCGGCGCGCGGTACTCGTTGAGTGGGATGGACAAGTCCATGCCAATGCCTACGCGGTGCAGGCCCTCAACGTATTTCGTGGGGTTGGAGCCATAGAAGTGGTCGATGACATAGCTTACGCCAATATTCGAGCTGACTTCAAGTGCTCTTGCCACGTTGATGTCATGGTATCCGCCGCGGTGCCAGTTGTGGTCGCGCATTCTGGCACCGTGCATAGGCATGACGCCGCTGCCAGTGTGTATGACGTAGGAGGTGTCGACGACGGCATCGTCAAGAGCGACAAGGATGCTGGCGGTCTTAAACACCGAGCCGGGCTCGCAGCGGTAGCCCAGGGCATTGTTCAGTAACTCATGATAGGAGCCGTCGCCGGCTTTCTCCATATTGACGATAGCCTTGACATCGCCCGTCTGTACCTCCATGACGATGGCCACTCCCATGAGGGCATCAATCTCCTTCAGCTTGTTCAGCAGCGCTTGTTCAGCCAGGTCCTGCATGCCTATGTCGATGGTGGTGACTATGTCTGAGCCGTCAATCGGCGGTGTGGTGGTGACGTAGACCATTTTGTCGCGCACCTTCTGCTTGTGGGCAATGCCATAGGTTCCGGCGAGGAGTGAGTCGTAGGCCAGCTCGACACCGTAGCGGGCAGTGTCGCGTGAGCCGATGGTGCGCTCGGCCAATGAGCCGAATGGGTGACGGCGTGCGGGGAATTCCTCGCCATAGAAGCCGCACTTGTGGCGTGGCATGTTGAAGAAAGGAAGCTTCTTCACCTCGTTGAAGGTGACGTAGTCCACTTTGCCGCGCCATACGCGCCAGCAACGGCTCTTCTTCTCAAAGCCCTCCATGAGGTGTGCGCGGAAGTCCTCAGCCGACTTCTGTGGGAAGATGCGGTGCAGTCCGTCGCAGATGCTGTCAATCTTCTCCATCCACAGCTCGCCGCGCTTGCGTACCCATGCGGTGTCCTCTACCCATACGCTGTCAATCCTTTGCAAGCCTGCGCGGAAGTCGATGTACATCTCGTATTCAGGGATACTGCCTGCCAGCATCTCTCCGTCGCAGCTGAGGATATTGCCACGGTTGGGCAGCTTGATGCTGTCGGCCATGTTGATCTGGTTGTTTGCCACTTCGGCCCACCAGTTCTTCTCCGCTGTCATAGTGTAGGCGGCTTTTGCGATGACGGCGACGCCTATTAGCGTGAGAGCTACCGCCGCAATGAGATAGCGGGGCATTACTTTCTGCTTATTGAACTTGCTCACCTTGTTTATTTACGATTTACGGATTTCGATTTTCGATTGATTACTCTCACCTCTCACTTCTCACCTCTCCTCCTCGGGGACATCTATTATATATGGGGGCTGTTCTGCGTGGTGCAGGCTGATGCTGTCCCCCCTTTGCAGCAGGTTGATGATGTTGCTCTGGCGCGACATGCGGGTGAGGTTGCTGGAACTGCTGAGCGATTCGAATTTCGCATTCACCAGGTCTTTTTCCAGCTGTGCAATGTCGATGGCGTCCTGTTGGCACTGGTATCTGACGGCAACGTATGCAGTGACGATGAACACGATGAGGATGATGAGCCATATCTGCCGACGCACCAGCGTCCATAGGAAATCGCCGCCCAGCACATCACGCAGTCGCAGGGATGCCGATGGCGCTTCGTCGGCCTCGCTCGTCTGGTCGATTTTCTGCTTCAGCTTGGCCGACAGTTGCTCCTTCTTGTCTTCGTCGTGGCCTACGGCAGCCTGTTCTTCAGCCTTCTCCGTTGCCTCCTCAATGGTGAAGCGCACGTCGTCGTCTTCAATATGCTCGTCTTTCTTTGCCATACTTCATTCTTCAATCTTTAGTCTTCTCAGCAACGCGTAGTTTGGCACTGCGACTGCGCGGGTTTTGCTGCTGCTCGTCGTCGGTCGGCATGATGGGCTTGCCTATGGGGCGCAGGACACAGCTGGTGTGCCCGAAGAAATCCTGCTGCTGACGGCCGTCGATGCGACCTGAGCGCATGATGTTTTTCACCATGCGGTCTTCCAGCGAGTGGTAGGTGATGACGCTCAGGCGTCCGCCCTTTCTCAGCAGCGTGGTGGCGGATGTGAGCATCTGTGCCAAAGAGTCCATCTCGTGGTTAACCTCTATGCGTAGTGCCTGAAACAGCTTAGTCACTTCTTTCTTCTCACGCTCCCGGGCGAAGAGCTTCTCGGTGGCTTGCATCAGCTGTTCTGTCGTTCTTATGGCCTCTTTCTGGCGTGCTTTCACTAATGCTGCCGCCACCTGACGGGCGTTACGCAGCTCACCGTAGATGTATAGCACGTCGGCCAACTGTTCTTCTCCGTATTCGTTCACCACGTCGGCAGCCGTGAGAGTCGCGCTGCGATTCATTCGCATGTCGAGTGGAGCATCGAAGCGGAAGGAAAATCCGCGACTGCCATCGTCGAAGTGGTGCGACGATACACCAAGGTCGGCCAACAGCCCATCTATGTGGCTGATGCCGAAGTAGCGCATCCATTGCCTGATATAGCGGAAGTTGCTGCGCACAAACGTGAAGCGTCCGTCGCCTAAGATGTTCTGCTGGGCGTCCTCGTCCTGGTCGAAGGCAAATAGACGGCCTTTGCTCCCCAGCCGACGCAGAATCTCACGCGAGTGGCCACCGCCGCCAAAGGTTACGTCAACATAGACACCGTCGGGCTGGATATCCAGCCCGTCGATGCTCTCCTTCAGTAGCACAGGAATGTGGTATGATTCCGCTATCGTCATCGACTATTTCAACTCTCAGTTCTCCATTCTCAATTCTCCGCTCCGGGAGCCATGATAGCCTTCAGCTTGGCCGAGAACTCTTCTTGGGTCATGAAGGGCTTCTCTGCCTTCTCCGCCGCCCATATCTCGATGGTGTCAGTCATGCCTATGAAGCGCACTGTCTGCTCTATTTCCGCATCCTTCAGAAAATGAGCAGGAATGAGAATACGCCCGTTGCCGTCGAGCGTCAGCACCTCAGCCTCCATCATGTATTGGCGAATCACCATCTTGCCCATGTCATCAAACATATTGATGTGCGAGCGGAGGGCGTCGACGCTCTCATCCCACACTTTCTGCGGATAGAGTACTAGGCACTTCTGATGAATGTCCTTGCGCATTACAAGTGTCTCGCAGCCCTCTGCCTGCAGCATCTTGCGGAAGGTGGCAGGAAGGAATACGCGGCCTTTGGCGTCGGTACGCGCCTCAATGTTACCAAGGAATCTCATTTTGCTTTTTTCGGTGGTTTTTATTCTCGTGTGCAAAGATAAACAATTTCCTCCACTTTCCCCCACTTTTCCCCATCTTTTTTTAAAAATATTTTATTTTTTTGTTTTTCCCCCATTCCTTTGCTCATTTTTTACACAAAACCCCATATTGTGTGCATAGTCATTTCTGACTTTTTTATAGGATAGATCTCGTCGCGTTTTTTTTATAGACCACGGCATGGTTTATATAAATCGCGTCGCAGTTTAAACACCCCAAAGGGCGAGGGGGCAAAATAAAAAACGCCCCAAGGGGGCGAGGGGGGGCAAAAATCAAAAAAAATCAAAAAAAGTGCCGAAATTGGGGCCTTAACGTTAATTCGTTAATTGTTAATTCGTTAATTTGTCGAAAAAACGGGCGCTTGCTATCACAGCAGGCGTCCGTTCTTTTTTACACTACACCCATTTTATGTCCAACTTATTGTGGCGGGCATACTCGGAAAGAGCTTGGCCGACAGCTTGTCCAGCTGTTCGTGCATGTCCTCGATGGGGTCGGGGCAGTCGGCGGCGCATTTCAGCTTCGCCACATAGTTCTTTTGCTGGCGTCCGCTGGTCAATCCTATCGATGAATTTCCCGATTTTAACAAACTTGGGTCTTCACAGGAATGACGTGATACCAGCATCGTGCAGAGCGAGCAGACGAAGTTCGAAATAACGGTCGTCGGTGAAGCCATAAGCCTCACGCTTCATCACCTTAATCTTGTTGTTGATTCCCTCCACCATTGCGGTTG
>JAILAA010000158.1 GCA_024681875.1 Prevotella sp. | reverse complement strand
TTGGTGAAAGACTTGGATGCCGTCAACTATACAACATTCAATGTTCCTGTTACGATTCAGGAGGCCGGTAGCTACGAGATTGGCTACAAGGCTTACTGTAAGGATGCTTACAAGGACCTGAAGAACGGTTCAGTGCTCTATGTGAAGAATGCTTCCATCTGGGGCAAGAACGACAACAAGTACAACCAGAAGCAGTTAGGCTATGAGGCTGACGTCCGCGAGCAGATTACCGCTGGCCGTGACAACCTCACTACCGCTGCCGAATACATTGCTAATGCTGATTTCTTCTGGGGCAAGGCCGCTCTGCAGGCTTGTGTCGATTCCATCGCTCCGCGCATCGAGGCTTACGAGGCAATGGATCAGGATGCCATCATCGCCACCTATCAGGATGACTATGCAAAATCAACCTCTGAAGAGACTGGCTACATGGTGTATGAGGTTTATCAGCAGGCTACGAAGTGGATCATCGCTGCCAACAAGGAGTTTGTGGCCGAGAACGACACGCTGGCTTCCATCCAGACCGCCATTGACAATGCAGAGCTTGTGAAGAAGATGCGTCTTTATGACGCCGCCACAGGCAAGACTGAGTTCCAGGCTGCCATCGACGCTGCTAAGGCCCTCCAGGCTCAGATGAAGGCTTCTGAGTACAGTGAGGAGAACGCTGCAGCCATCGTCGCCGCCATCAAGGCACTCGATGAGGCTGTTGAGGCTTTCAAGGCTTCCGTTCCCGCCTCGGCCATCGCTACCATCGTCGACATCGACTTCGAGCAGAATGCCGTCCTCAATGAGGAGACCGGCCTGTACAGCGTTTCAGGTGCTGTCGGATCGATGGAATTCTCCAGATTCTCTACCGTTGGACCCACCGAGGATATGCAGCAGCCTTATGAGCAGGGATTCTGGTCAAACGGCGAACAGCTGTGGAAGGGCTACATCCGCATTGGCAACGGCACAGGCACTGTCAACTTCGACGCTACAGAGAACGGTTCTATGGGCACCAACATCCTGAAGGTGGCCTGCGACCTCTACGTTCAGGGTCTCAGCGGCCGCTCGCTTGGCTTCTACCTGAAGAACGTGGTTGAAGGTGAAGCAGGCCCCGCTGACGCAGAGATCTTCGGTCTCTACCACAACTTCTATAACGGTACCACTACCACCAACACCTGCAACGTTGACATCAGCAAGATCTGGGCTAAGGCTGGTGGCGCCTACAACAACGCTTCTCCTGCCGATGCAACCGACTCTATTACTGCCAACCCGCTGCAGAAGAGCCACATCGAGGTGATCATGGACTACGGTACGAAGAAGATGTACTGCACCATCAACAGTGTCAACGGCTCCACCACTTCCGAAGAGGTCGCTATTGAGGTCATTCCCACCAAGTTCATCCTCCAGTGCGACTACAACAACAACGACCGTCGTGCTTGGTTCGACAACCTGCTCATCCAGCGTATCACCGCCGGCGAGCCCTCGGGCATCCAGACCGTGCAATCCGACGTCAAGGCCAACGCCATCTACACCATCAACGGTATGCGCGTAGCCAGTCCCGCACAGAAGGGCGTCTACATTGTCAACGGCAAGAAGGTTGTGATTAAGTAAACCATCAACTGACCAATTGTTGGTGACATCATTCTCCCCCGCCCCGTCAGAACGACGCGGCGGGGGAGTTTTCTATTGAAAATTGAGTCTACTTTAAAGTAGTTTCCACCGCGTATTCATGCGCAGCCATTCCCCTCCTTTTCCAAAGGAGGAGAGTAGCTGCGCCGTCATTCGTTGAGTATGAGGACTTTTTCAAGTGGGCTCAATCACCCTTTATTTTGTCACGTCCACTTGTAGGGGGCTTTGCAAAATGCGAAAAGAATTGTGAAAAATGAGATTTCGCCAAAGTAGTCTGTTAAAAAGTTGCAAGTTTCAATAAATTTTTGTTCCTTTGCAAGCTAAAGAAAGAAAACTGCCTATGCTGAACAGCATCATAGCAGACGTCTAACAAACTGAAAAACTGATCTATTTACAGTCTGAACAACAGAACAACAATAAAAAATAAACTCTTTATGAAAAAACTCTTTTTGTATGCATCCCTGCTGTGCATAGGCATGGCGTCCTGCACCAAGGACTATGTCGTGCCGGAGGGAGAGCTGCCGTCGTGGCTTGGCGAGAGTATCTACAAAGAGCTGCAGCAGTCCTCACAGCTGGTTGGAACGTTCACCACGTACTGCAAGCTGATTGAGGACATGGGCTATGCGGAGGTGCTGAACAAGACCGGCAGTAAGACCATCTTCCCTGCCAACGACGAGGCTTTTGCACGGTTCTTTGCCGGTGGCAACAACAAGTTTGGTGTGAGCAGCTATGAAGAGCTGACACACGCGCAGAAGGCCGAGTTGCTGTTCTCGACGATGATTGACAACGCCATGCTCGTGGGAACATTGTCGAATAAACTGAATGGTGAAGGCAAGATGCTGCAGGGCCAGCTGGTGAAGCATGCCACGAACATGCGCCTGTCTTACACCGTGACGCCCTTCGCCACTTCCGACATGCCCGCCAACAACAAGTATTTCGAGCGTTTCAAGAACGACGGGCGCAGCCATATATTGGCTGTCTTCGACAACACCGTGGCACCGATGGTACACTTCACTGGCGAATACATGCTGAACAACAACATGACCGTGACAGGCAGCGAAAGCGACTTCAAAATCCTGACTGGCCATGAATACACCGACGGCGACGCCTACATCTTCAATCATAAAGTGATCAAGGGCGACGTAGTGTGCCAGAACGGCTACATCCACCAGCTCGATGAGGTGTTGGTGAATCCTGGCAACATGGCTGAGATGCTACGTGCAGACAGTGACACTCGCTATATCTCGCGTATGCTCGACTACTACTGCTTTCCCGACCCTGATATGACGCTGACGGAGCAGTATAATGACGATGCAGCGGGCACAGCTTTGACGGATACCATCTTCGCAGTGCGCTATCTGAGCCAAAATTCGCAGCGCGGCAAGCTGACACAGCCCATGCGTGGCGTGACAGTGGCCGAAAACCAGCTGCTGGACTTCGACCCGGGATGGAACTACTATAACCCTACACTGAAGGGTGGCTCGAGCGACGACAATGCCGAGATTGCCGCCTTCCTGGCTCCCGACGACAAGGCCGTGGAAGACTATTTCCTCAAGGAAGCTGCCTATATTGTGAAGAATCTGGGCGACCCGTCACTTGACCTCTCGTCGGCTAACCTCAACGCCCACCTCGATGCCATCTACAACAGCGATCCCTCAATCTTTGCCAGCATCCTCAACAATGTGATGAAGCCCTATCTGTCGAAGACGGTGCCCAGCACGTTCTCAACCGTGCAGAATGACGCCTTTGAGTTCTTGGACGTGACGAAGAACGACATCATCAAGAAGAACGACGGCAAATATGACGTCACCATTGCCAACAATGGTGTCATCTATAAAATGAACAAGCTGTTCGGTCCCAAGCTTTACAACTCCGTCCTCGGTCCTGCCTCCGTCTATAAGGACATGCGCACGATGGGCGAGATGCTGAACGATCACCAGATCAAGGCCGGCACGCCCTCGAAGCTGGGTGCCGACATGTACTACTACCTGCTGTCGATGAAAGCCCGTTATGGCCTCTTCATCCCCACAGACCATGAGACACAGTTCATCGTCATCGACCCTGCTTCGGTGAAGGATGCCGACGGCCTGAAAGGTCTGCGCTTCCGCTTTGACCCTGCAGCCGACGGCTCGTTTCATGTGATGGTGAAACAATACATCTATCAGGGCGGTCCCTACAATCAGCTCAGTTCCTACGTGGAAGCAGCCAATGCCCAGGACTTCAATATTGAGACCGGCTATTTCAACAGCCAGATCAAGGACCTGCTTGACTACTGCACCATCGTCTTGGCCGACTCCACCGAGACAGGTAAAGGAAATCCCGTGTATGGTCTCTATGGCAACAAGTTCTACAAGACGAAGCATGGTGGTGCCATCGTTGTTGATGGCAACAAGGTGGCCGGCGGCCTGCAGATGGGCGACCCCTCACAGTGGTCGACCATCACCCAGACCTTCGACGTGAACAGTCCTGACGCCAAGATTGAGAATGGCACTGTCTACCGCCTTGACTTCCCCCTGCAACCCACCATCACCAGTGTGATGCAGACGCTGTCGCGCCCCGAGTTCTATGACGAGAACGCCGACTACGACGCAGCCGCTCCCGACTATGACCACTTCCTGAACTTCTGCCTGCAATTTAACGACGAGAACATCTACTCGTTTGCAGGCATCCTCACAGGCGCAAAGAACGAGAACGTCAGTCCCAAGCTGAAAGCCTATCGTATCATCGACGACCAAGACAACTGGGGTATGCTCAGTGCCTATAACTACACCATCTACGCCCCCACCTACGAAGCCATGGTAACAGCACAGCGCGACATGGGCCTGCCCACGTGGAAGAGCGTGTTGGCTATTGTCAACGACTGGGAAAGCGTGAAAGACCAGTATGGATTCAGCACGCAGGCCGATGCATCGGCATACGTGAAGGAACAGTTAGACAAGATGACACGTTTCGTGCGCTACCACACCCAGAACAGCTCGCTCTTTGCCGACCGTTACTTCAAGAATTTCGACCCAGTGACTGGTCTGACGACTCCCGAGCCTGTGTTCTCTACTTTCTGCTCAAACAACATAGGTATTGCCCAGACGCTGATGGTGAGCGGTGGTAACAATAAACTCATAGTGAAGGATGCTGCTGGTACTTCTGTGACTATCAATGCCTCTTCTAATATAGCCAACCTGATAGCTCGAGACATCACAGTTCGCGTTGATTCTAATACTGGTGAAATAATTAGGAATGAGGCAGGAACTGCTTCTATTGAGACATCATCTTTCGTGACCATTCACGGCATTGAAACGCCTTTGTGCTATAACAGCAACAGGAAGTTTTGAAAGGTTGAAAAGTTGAAAAATTGAAAAGTTGAAAAAGAGCATTATGTCAAAAACGAAAATACTATTTACATTCCTGTTTGCTCTCATCGCACAGACCATGATGGCACAAGGAATAGTTATATCAGGCAGCGTGAACGATTCCTCCGGGCCTGTGATTTTTGCCAACGTAGTGGAGCGTGATGCCAACAATCGTATTGTCAATGCTGCACAGACGGATATGATGGGCAACTTCTCCATGAAGGTGGCCAACACCAAGAACAAGCTTGTCATCACCTATATAGGCTATAAGACAAAGGTGCTCACTATCGGTGACAAGCGCACTTTCAACATCAAGCTGGAAGACGACAATAACGCCATAGGCGAGGTGAAAGTGGTAGGCCGCCGCACCAGCTCGGGCGGTCTGAACATCGACAAGCGCGAGATTTCCGTATCGCAGCAGACCATGAACATGGCCGAAGTGGAGGGCATGGCCTTCACGTCGGCTGACGAGGCCCTGCAGGGTGAGATTGCCGGTCTTGACATTGTGAACAACTCGGGTAACCTCGGCGCGGGCACCTCTATGCGTCTGCGCGGCGTCTCTACGCTGAACGGCAGTGCTGAGCCGCTCATCGTGGTCGACGACAAGATCTTTGAGTATGACAGCGCGGATTTCAACCCGGAGAATATGGACGACATGGAGCAGTTTTCGTCATTGCTTGCTGTCAGCGTCGACGACATTGCCAGCATCACCGTGCTGAAGGATGCCGCCGCCACGGCCATCTGGGGCTCACAGGGCGCCAACGGCGTTATACAGATTACAACCAAGCGTGGTGCACGCGGTAAACCCAAGGTGACACTGGGATACAAGTTCACCGGTACATGGATGCCCTCAGGTTACGACC
This sequence comes from Prevotella sp., assembly GCA_024681875.1. The sequence goes on along the minus strand of JAILAA010000158.1, from coordinate 7,102 downwards.
TTCTCAATGGCGACAACTACACCATGATGATGAAGGAGGAGTTTTACAACCCCACCCAGAGTAGCTCGGCCACTGCCACTATCAATGAGATTAACTATGTACCCGCAGAGTCGTGGGCTGAGGCCAACAACTGGAACAAGAACACCGACTGGGTGAAGGCTATCAAGCAGTTTGGCGAGCAGCACGAGGCCAACTTCAATATCTCAGGCGGCGGCCAGAAGGCACAGTTCCGCATCTCGGGCAGCTATAGCCACCAACTGGGTACGGTCATCAAACAGCGTTTAGACCGACTGACCACACGTCTGGTACTCGACTATAACGTTAGCGACCGCATCCGCTTCTCGACCAATTTCGCCCTGACCTATACGGACAACCTGAAGAACTATACCTACGGCAGCAGCAAGAACAACTCGTCCAACAGTGCTCTGCTGGCTATGGCCTTAGCTATGGCACCCAACGCCAGCATCTACCGCTATGACCAGTACAACAATAACACAGGCGAGTATTTCCTAATGAATCCCACAGCATCAGTAATGCGCGATGGGACACGCGTCGATTTGACTCCCGATGACGGTAACTATACTTCTATGCCGCTTCAGGACGTCGTGGCTATCGGCAACCCCGTGGCCTACGCCAACAACTCTTGGCAGAAAGAGCAGACCTACAGCATTGTGCCCGACTTCAACATCAAGTACGAGCTTTTAGGCACCGAGGCCGGCCAGCACCGCCTGACCTTCAACGGTCGTGTTTACTTCGACATTTATGCCTACTCCAGGCCCACATACATGCCTGGTAGCCTCTCAAACGGCAGCTACACGGACAACAACTATAATTTCATTACCAATACGGAGTCCAACCAGTTCAAGATGGGGTCACGCATGGAGCTTATCTATACGCCGGCCTTCAAGAACGAGGATTTCTATCTGACAATGCTGGCACGCTATGAGGCTGGTACCCAGAAGAACACTTACCAGTATATTGGCCAGAATTCCATTCCTAATGGTATTATGTCGGCCACCATCGATGCCCGCCTGACTGGAATGGACAATCAGCCCAGTACGACGAAGTCGGCTTGGCAGGACTTCGTCTACAACGCCCACTTCTCTTATAAGTCACGCTACAGTTTAGGCTTCTCGCTGCGTGGCGACGGTAACTCCAAGTTCGGACCGAAGAATCCGTGGTTCTACTCCCCCTCTGTATCATTGCGTTACAACGTCAGCGAAGAGCCGTTCTTCAAGCCGCTCCAGAAGGTGGTGTCCATGTTCGGTGTTCGCAGCTCGTGGGGTATAACGGGTAGCTCGAGCGTCGCTGTTGACAACTATTTCAACCAGTACACATCACGTGCAGGACGCTACGGCAGCGGCTACTTCACCTCCATGAGCGGCATGAAGCTCGATGACTTGCGCCCCCAGAAGAAGGTTGGTCTGAACCTTGGTTTTAACATCGGTCTCTTGAAGGACAGATTCGAAATAGACCTGAACCTCTATAAAGAGAACATCAAAGACATGATCATGCGAGGTCTTCCCATTCCAACGTCGGCAACGTGGAACACCACGACGAAGCTTTCCTATGGAAATGTGGGCGAGATGGAGAACAAGGGCTGGGAGTTGTCGCTCGTAGCTAATAAATTCATCAAGGTGAATAAGTTCACTGTCTCTGCCAGCGTCAACTTCGCACAAAACGTCAACAAGCTGCTGTCGATGGATCAGCGCGTGCTTGACAACCTGAACTCGGAGCCCAAAGCCGACAACCGCGGTGCCAACTCCATCCTCAGCCGCGTCGTTGTGGGCGATCCGCTCTGCTCCATCTACGGCTTCAACAGCCTGGGTGTGTTCCAGTACACCTACGACTACCTGCAAAACTACAATACCAAGCAGCTTCAACTGCAGGCACAGGCTGCAGCGAATGGCGAGACTTACTACTGGAACTATGAGGAGTGGATCAACCAGCAGCTGGCAGAGGGAAAAACCTTCCCAGTGGCTACTGACGAACACGGCAGGGTGATTATGACCAACACTGGCGACCCCAAGGAGCTTACCTATTATTATGGCCAAACAGACTACAAGTTCAAGGGCGGTGATGCCATCTACGAGGATGTCAACCACGATGGCACCATCAACGAGCTTGACATCAAGTACCTGGGCAACTCACTGCCGAAGATACAGGGTGGCTTCAGCCTGACGCTGCAATACGGGAACTGGAAGCTGGTGTCGCGCTTCAACTACCGTTGGGGCAACAAAATCATCAATACGGCCCGTATGGGGCTGGAAAGTATGTATGGCACACAAAACCAATGCTCCTCAGTGACCTACCGCTGGCGTAAGGATGGTGATGTGACGCCCATTCCGCGTGCCCTCTATGGCACGGGCTATAACTATCAGATGAGTTCGCGCTTCGTGGAGGACGGCTCCTTCTTGCGTCTGAACAACCTGCAGTTATCCTACGGCGTGCCCAAGAAAACTTTGAAGAAGTTTGGTCTGAACAGTCTCACGGCTTACGTGACGATGAACAACCTCTTCTGTTGGACGAAGTACACAGGTATTGATCCGGAGATTTCCGCCGGCACATACACGCCGGCCTGCGATGGTGCTTCCACACCCCGCTCGAAGTCCTTCACCGCAAGCCTTAACTTCGGATTCTAACCACTTAATGAAGAATGAAGAATGAAGAATGAAGAATTTGCTACCGCTTTCAGCGGACACAATAATAATTCAACTATGGAACAAGTAATATATAATAGGAAAAGAAGTCTGAACATGACGATGAAGTGGCTCTGCGCAGCATTCTTCATTCTTCATTCTTCATTCTTCATTTCCTCGTGCGTAGACACCGTCATCCTGCCAGACAACAAGACCGTTGATGAGGATTTCTGGCAGAAGAAAACCGAGGTGGACGCTGTGGTGGCTGCGGCCTATGCACAGCTACGCGATGCCACTGCCATACGCAATATGATTGTCTGGGGCGATTTCCGTTCCGACGAACTTGTGGTAACCTCAACACTTCCCTCCTCGGCAACCTATAAGACGGCTTTAGCGCAGATTTACTCTATGAACATCGATACGGAGAACTCGTTTACCTCTTGGTATCCTTTCTACTCCGCCATCAACTATTGTAACCTTGTGTTGCAGAAAGCAGAAAACGTCATTGCTGTAGACCCCGACTACACGCAAGGCGACTATGATGCCAATAAGGCACAGATGCTGGCCCTGCGTGCATTCTGCTACTTCTATCTCACGCGTGTCTTCCATGACATTCCTGTGACGCCAGGAGCCTATCTTAACAGCAGTGATGACTTCAATGCACCGCAGACAGATCCTGCTTCCGTCCTTGCCATGTGTATTGACGATTTGAAGGAAGCTTCCAAATATGCCATCTCGGGCTCTACTTATGGCGACTGGCGCGACAAGGGCTATCTGAATCAGGATGGCATCAACGCCCTCTTGGCCGACATCTACCTCTGGCGTGCCTCTGTCAATCGCGACGCTTCCGACTATGAGGAATGTGTTGCTTATTGCGACAAGGTCATCAAGGCCAAGAAAGAGGCATACGAGCAGAATCCCTCACACCACCGTCCAGGTACTGAAGTTGAAATAAAGAACTACTATCTTTCGGATTACGATGATATGTATGAAGAATTGTTTGGCCAGTCAGGACAGAATGCTGATGAGAGCATCTTTGAGCTGCAGTTCCGCAGTTCCAGTGTCACCAATTCCGGCCTCGACCAAATGTATTTCCGATATGAAAACTCCAGCTCCAACAGTTTCGGCTATCTGAAGGCTTCAAGAGTGTTCGGAAAAGTACCGGATGGTGGAAATGTTGTCATTGACGGTTCAGGCGTTTGGAACAATAAAGTCGACCAGCGTCTCTACGAATATGCTTATGATGCCAACAAAGATGTGGAGCAGTTCGGCGTACGCAAGTTCGTTGCCACCGGCTCGGCTGGTACCAACAACGATGCCGATAGCAAGGTTGATACTCGATCTGCTGTCTATCAGAACTGGATTTTCTACCGTCTCACCGACGTGATGCTGATGAAAGCCGAGGCACTCGTGCAACTCTATGAGCTGGGTGGCAAAGCCGATGGCGACACGCGTAACGAGGAAGCCTTTGCCATCTGTAAATTCGTCAACGACCGTGCACTGTCGGATGCCAACAAGGGCAGCAATACCTTGAATTACAGGACCTATAAAGACTACATGGAACTGTTGGTCCTGGCTGAGCGCGCCCGTGAGTTGTGCTTTGAGGGCAAGCGCTGGTTCGACCTCATGCGCTACAACTACCGTCACACTGCAACGAAGGCCGACCTGACGAAAAAGCTGACAGAAGGATATGTAGCCAACAGTAATGAGTTCTTGGATTTGGCTTTGCGTAAGTATGCCTCGCCATCTGCCATGAAGGCCAAGATGCGCGATGAGCGTTATCTCTATATGCCCATCAATCAGGACGAGGTGGAGCTAAACACCAGCCTCGTACAGAACCCTGTCTACAAATCTTCTTCGAAGTATTGATTAAAATGAAGAATGAAGAATGAAGAATGAAGAATTTGCAACCGCATATAAATCAATGACAGCTATGAAACATTTTAATATTATAAAGGAAAGAAGTATGAATATGACGATGAAGTTGCTCGGCGCAGCATTCTTCATTCTTTATTCTTCATTCTTCATTTCCTCCTGCACCGAGGAGCCCGACGGCTCCAACCTCTTCTCGTCAGACGACAAGACCATTGCCGAGCTGTTGCGCGAAAGGCCGGATTTGTCAGCCTTCTATCGAATTCTGGAGAAGGGCAGCTTCGACAAGTACATGGGAACGTATGGTATGTATACATGCTTTGCGCCTTTAAACGATGGTGTGAACAGCTATCTCGATAGTCTTTATAACGACGAGTCGTACCTTATCTCCAAAGCTAAGCTCAAGCACAACGGTATTACCGAGGATGCCAACTGGAACAACCTCGACGTGATGGCAAAGGTCAACCTGATGTCCGATTCGCTCTGCGACGACATCGCACGCTTCCATCTTTCAGGTGAGGCGCACATGCAGGTAGACCTCGACGGTACGGCTACTACGTGGACTACAATGAAGATTGGCCGTAGCATACGTGTCGGCACCTTCGGCGTTGATGCCTACAAAGAGGATTTCATCGGCCTCACCAGCCTTAACGACATCTCGGCCATCATTGAAGGCGACATTGAGGCCAGCAACGGCATTCTGCATATATGTTCCAATGTTATTCCCCGTTCCGATCGCACCACCGATGACCAGTTGCGTGTGGAGGGTGAGAAAGACCTCAGCATTTTCTATGCCGCACTGGAAGCTACGGGCTATACAGACACCCTGCTGATTGAGAAGAAGCTTAACGCCGACGGTACGACTAAGACTTATGATTTGGGCAACAACCATAACGACCGCGACGGCAACTCCCTCTACTATCCCAAGGAGTGTCTGGTCAAGTGGACCGTTTTCGCCGAGACCGACGACGTGTTCCGTGCTGCGGGCATTAACAACTTCGATGACTTGAAGAAGAAGTGCGTCGAGTGGTATGGCAACTGTGGTGCCTGGTATGACTATATCAACGAGAAAGGCATCACCATCAGCACCGGCGACGACTACACCAATCCGTTCAATGTAGTGAACATGTTCGTGGCCTATCATATCTTGCGTGCCGGCATGCCCATCGACCGTATCGTTTACGAGAAGAACGCCAGAACTCAGGGCGATGGTGATGATATGAATCCTAACGCTTGGAACATTTGCTTCGGCTATGAGCCGCAGGAATATTTTGAGACGATGCTTCCCAACACGCTATTGAAAGTGTGGGAGACAAATCCAAAGTCCACCAAGAACCTGTGGCTGAACCGTTACCTGACCAACAACACGCTGACCTCCAAGCTTGGCTTGTTTGGAATGCCAGGCGACGGCGACCACGTTCTGAAGTTTGCTGGTGTGCCGGTTGACCGTAATAGCAGCATTGAGACTCTTAACGGATACATACACCGCATCAAGGGTATCCTGAAATATGACCAAAATGCAAAAGACGCCCTCCACGAGCGCCTGCGCCTTGATTCCTCCACTTTCCTCTACGAACTCATCAACAACGGCTTGCGCTTTGCCACAGTGCGAGAGGTGAGCACTTTGAATGGTGGCGGCGACGGCAACCGCATCGCTTTCCAGAACAATTATTTCGACAATATTGTCTGCTACAACCCCGGTACACTGCTTCGCTTCAATGTGATGGGATTATGGCGAGCCCACAACAGCGACCAGTTCCAGGGTTGGGATGTTTACGACTTCGCCATTAAACTGCCTCACGTTCCTACGGGCGACTATGAACTACGCACCATCTATCCTCCGATGGGAAAAGGCGGATTGATGCAGTTCTATCTTGGCAATTCTCCCAAGCAGTCGGACATGGTGGCCATCGGCATTCCTTTCGATGCCTGTGCTGACCCTGCCTATGATGCCACAATAGGATGGGAACCTATACAGGAACGAGATGATGATCATCCTGATTCAGACTATGGCGTAGAGTGTGGCCAACGTATGCATGTGCGTGGCTATATGTATGGTCCGGCATCCTTCTCACGTGGTACCTATAACAAAATTACCGATCCGCTGAGCTACAATGAAAATGACATCTACTCGGCAGCAAGCCAGATTATCGGTTCTACCAGCAGTCGCTCCGAGACGGGCTATGGCACGATGCTGCTACGCCGCATCATCACCACCCAGCGCTTTGAGCAGGGCAAGGACTACTGGCTGCGTATCAAGAACTTGGTCAATGATCCCAACCTTGGTTGGTCGTTTGACTTTGTGGAGCTGGTGCCGCTCGACATCGTCAACAGCCAGACGATGACTGAAGACTGGTACTAAAAGCCCACCCAAGCCCTCCCGAAGGGAGGGATGTGGGGCTTGACTTGCAACAGAATCATTTCATTCAACAATAAATATATAATATGACTAATAATAAATATAACACTATAACTGGCATGGCTCGTAAGTGGCTCTTCTGTGCCTTAACATCCCTCCCTTTGGGAGGGCTTGGGTGGGCTCTTTCCTCGTGCTCCGACTACGATGACTACAACACAGCACCTACAGATGC
>JAILAA010000140.1 GCA_024681875.1 Prevotella sp. | reverse complement strand
TGTTTTCTACAAGCAATCATATTTTATAGGGCTAATAGAGCCAATGGGACTCATTGGGATAATCGTTTTATGCGGGCTTCAATCTCTGCCACGGCGGCCTTGCACTGCTCTTCGTTCAGCACGCCGTGGTGCCACTTGGCTACGCCTTCCATGAACGAGACGCCAAAGCCCTTGGTAGTTTCCGAGATAAGCAGGTGTGGCTTGCCGTTGGTGTAGTCGATGGTGTCGAAGGTATGGACGATGTCGTCCATCGTGTCGCCGTTCATCGTCGTGACATCCCAGCCGAAGGCCGTCCAGCGCTCGCGGATGCTGTCGAGGGGCATGACGTCCTCAGTGTTGCCACTGATTTGCAGGTGGTTGCGGTCGATGATGGCCACGAGGTTATCGAGCTGATATTTATGGGCGGCCATGGCTGCTTCGTAGATGCTGCCCTCGCCCTGCTCGCCGTCGCCCATGAGGACATAGGTATGATAGAGGTGAGAGGTGAGAGGTGAGAGGTGAGAATTCATCTTTGCGGCCAGCGCCATGCCCACACCAATGCTGAGGCCATGTCCCAAGGCTCCGCTGTTCACCTCGATGCCGGGCACCTCGATGGTGGGGTGGCCGCTGAGGATGCTACCAAACTGTCCCAGCGTGTCGAGCACTTCCGGCTTGAGAAATCCCTTCACCTCCAAGGTGACATAGAGCGCCTCTACACAGTGGCCCTTCGAGAGCACGAAGCGGTCTCTGTCCGGTGCCTTGGGGTTGGCCGGGTCGAGGCCTTGCATCACATGGAAATAGAGTGCCGTCATCACATTGAGGCACGACAGGTCGCCGCCAATATGCCCCGCCTTGGCGCGGTAGACCACCTCCACCAGGCGTTTGCGGCGCTGTTCGGCCAGCAGTTGCAGTTCTTTTGTTGTCATAAGTCAGAACAAAGAGTTATTTCATATTAGGTAAGCCACCAGCACGCCCAGTATGATAATAGCAGCCATCGCGGCGGCGAGCATCACAAGGGCTATGATGGTGATGAAAATCAGCCTTTTCCAGCTGTAGCCCGACAGTTGGTGCAAGGGTACGAGGTTGAGCAAGAATAGCATGGCGCTCAAGCCGGAACTGCTGATGCACAAAAAGTCGGAGACATTGGAGTAGATGGAATACATGTTTGACGTGTAGACCAATGCCACCACCAGCTCTGAGAAGCGCATACCCGGATAGGCCGGACACTTTCTGAAGAAGATATATAAGAAAGCCGAAAAGACCATCAGCCAGAAAAGGGCGAAAATGTTGGGAAACTTTCTTTGGAATTCGGTGAGGTACCGGCCAAGCGCCTTAATTCTCTCTCCACTTTTTTTGAGTTTTTCGGCTTTCATTTCCTCTTCCGACGATAATTTCCCTTCTGTATCTTTAGCGATGGCTGTACTATGGCTGTCTACATTGGCTATGCTGTCAGTGCTCTCTATGCGGATATCTGAGGTGTCGCTTGATGTGTCTGTTGCCAGCTTGTTCTCAAACTTGATGTTCAGGCCAGAGCTGATGAGGAAGGAGAGGGTGGCCAGGAGGAAGAACATCTTGAATGGGGGGAAGTAGGCCATCTGCATACCGCTGAGGTAATCGCGGATCATGTATCCTGGTCGCAGGATGAGGTCGCGAATGTTGCGGAACATGCCGCGGTTACCCAGTCCCCAGACATCGACGTAGAGCAACAAGGCCGACTTGAACGAGAAGCGGCCTATGCGTGCCGACTGTCCGCAACGGGGACAGTAGTTGCCCGTGAAGTGGGTGCCGCAGGTGCAGCAGTCGTGTTCCACATCGGGCATGGGAGCCACCGTGTGAGGTATCTTCTGCCACTGCCTGAATTCAGCGTACTTCTCCTTCAGTGTTTTCCAATCTATCATCGCCCGCCATTTCCTGCTACATCAGCTTGCCTTTTTCCTGCAGGGTGTCGTAGTTGTTGTTCAGGTTGCGCCAGTCCACCTTGCCCTGCGTGGGAATGGCATTGATGTATTTCTCAATGTTGGTGTAGCCGTCACCGTTGAGGTCGCCGTTGGCATCAGCAGCGTCGTTGGGATTGAGGCCGTTGGCCTTCTCCCACTCATCGGGCATGCCGTCGTTGTCACTGTCCTTGTACGGCTGCCATTCGCGATATTCAGGATAGCCACCCATCTGTCGCGGATCGGTGATGACACCCTGCTTGTAGCTGTCGTTGGGCAGGCGGCGGTACTTAAACGTTCCTTCATCATTCTGACTCTTCTGGTGGAGGCCCCACATATCACCGTAGGGATTCTGCTTCACGCCCGTCTTCTTTTCAATCTTTGCCAGCTCCTTTTCGTAATTAGGCACATAGTAGGCGATGCCGGTGCGCACCTCTTCACAAATACGCTGGTCGACGATGTCGCGGCAGGGTACTGTGGCGCCGGCGTTGCTAAGCACCCAGTCGAAGGTCTGCTCGGCACCTATTATCTTGACATAAGGCATCTCAAAGGGCTCATCGCTGCGCATCAGTGCCAATTCGGTGGCATCCATCTCGCCGTCCTTGTCGGCTGTCTGTATACCGCCGTTCCAGTTGTCCTTTGTAATCTCGGGGAAGCCTTCCATCACGTTGCCTACAGCATAGACGCGGCCGAACTGCTTGAAGGGGAAGAGGCCCTGCGAGCGGCTCTCGCTCTTGAGGATGCGGTGTCCCACGGCGCTCTCCTTCGGTGTGAGCGGTCCTGGCTTGTAGTAGTTGTTGATGAAATTCGACATGGTGGTATACTCGCCACCGTCAGCCGTGCGGTGCACCCAGTTGTAAACCACGTTGTTAACGAAGTTGAAGACGCCGCCCCACCCTATCGATGGGTTTCGGCCCGTGTTGTCGGCCCACAGATTACGCATAAAAGTGGTGTTCTCGCCTCCGATGGTGGAGCCAAAAGAGTGGTTCCACGTGTCAAGGGCCTTGGCCGAGATGGTGTTCTGGATGGTGACGTTCACCGTAGGTTCCTTGCGTTTGTCCTTGCCGTCGTGCAGGTCGAACATGTGGCGGTAGAACGAGATGTTTTCGTCCAAGCCCCACTCGCACGAGCAATGGTCAATCATAATGTTGCCCACGGGATTGCCGCCGAAGCTGTCTTCACGATGCCATACGAGTGTTTCGCCACGACGGAAGCGCATGTGGCGCACAATGACATCGTGGGTGTCTACTTGGAACGATTCACCTGCGATGATGACGCCATCGCCCGGTGCTGTCTGTCCTGCTATCGTGATATAAGGTGCGCGGACGAAGATAGGTGATTTCAGACGGATGATGCCGCTAACATTGAATACGACGATGCGGGCGCCGCCCTGTTCGCAGGCCCAACGGAACGAGCCAGGGCCGGAGTCGTTGAGGTTGGTGACAGTGAGCACCTTGCCGCCACGACCGCCAAAGGTGAACATTCCGCCGCCCTCAGCGCCGGGGAAAGCGGGAATCTTAGCCTGACGCAGGTCATAGGGGCGTGAGGCCCAGGGCACATAGGGGCGACCGGCCTTGGCCTCCTCAACAACAATGGGGAACGCCACCTCCCAGGCGGAATCGCTGTGCGCCGTCCACTGTGTTTGCAGTGAGTCAATAAGATGCTTAGCCTCGTCGGTCAACTGCGGGTACTGTGCAAACGATGCAATAGCTCCGAAGAGGAGCGAACATGCGAATAAAGAAAGTCTTTTCATGTTTAGCAGATGATAGTTTGTTCCTAAAGTGCAAAGTTACGCCATTTTTCTGAATCAGCAAAATAATTCCCTGTTTTTCTTTGCACTTAGCCCGTTTATTCGTACCTTTGCGGGCAGCAAGAATCACAAGATGAAGCACTCTTATGGATACGAAGATAAGCGATTATGAAGTGATGGCCCCCGTAGGCAGCCGCGAAAGTTTGGCGGCAGCCATACAGGCGGGCGCCGGCTCTGTGTACTTCGGTGTAGGACGCCTGAATATGCGAGCTGGCTCGGCCTCGGCCTTCACCCTTGACGATTTGAAGGAGATAGCCGACACTTGCCGGAGTCATGGGGTAAAGAGCTACCTGACGCTGAACACTATCATCTATGATGAGGATATGGACGAGATGCGCCAGACCCTCGACGCCGCCCGCCAGGCAGGCATCAGCGCCATCATTGCCAGCGACATGGCCGTTCTCACCTCTCACCTCTCACCACTCCCCATTCACCTATCCACCCAGCTAAACATCTCTAACACCGCTGCACTACGCTTCTATGCGCAGTTTGCCGACGTTGTGGTATTGGCCAGAGAACTGACGCTGGAGCAGGTGAAACGCATACACGAAGCCATTGAGCGCGAACACATTTGCGGCCCGTCGGGCGAGCTCATCCGTATAGAAATGTTCTGCCACGGTGCCTTGTGTATGGCCGTCAGCGGCAAGTGCTACATGAGCCTCGACGCCGCCAACCGAAGCGCCAACCGCGGTCAGTGCATACAGGTATGCCGCCGTTCCTACACCGTGACCGACAATGAGACAGGCCACCAACTGGAGATAGACAACAAATACGTGATGAGCCCCAAAGACCTGAAGACCATCCGCTTCATCGACCGCATGATGGATGCCGGCGTCCGCGTGTTCAAAATTGAAGGGCGCGCCAGAGGACCTGAGTACGTCTACCAGACGGTGAGCTGTTACAAGGAGGCCATCAAGGCGGTGCTGGAAGGTACGTTTACCGAAGAGAAGAAAGACGAATGGGACCGCCGTCTCGCCACCGTGTTCAACCGCGGTTTCTGGGACGGATACTATCAGGGACAGCGCTTGGGCGAATGGAACAAAAGCTACGGCAACAACGCTACGGAGCAGAAGGTATATGTGGGACGTGCTACGAAATACTATAGTCGTATCGGTGTAGGAGAGTTCGCCGTGGAAGCTACCACGTTCAAAGTAGGCGACAAGTTGCTCGTTACCGGTCCAACTACGGGCGTCATGTACCTCACCGCTACTGAGATTCACAACCAAAATGGCCAGCCTGTCAGCGAGGCCCCACAGGGCCAGCTCTGCGCCATCCCCGTCAACGACAAAGTGCGCCCCAGCGACAAGCTGTTCAAGCTTGAAACCAGGGCATAATGTAAGTAATTACCACTTTGTCCGAAAGAAATCCGCAGGCTTCGGATTTTTGTCCGACCGGGTCGGATTTTTGTCCGAAGCCTTCGGATTTTTTCGGACGATTCTCGGGTCTGTAGCGTAATGCCATCTTTTTATCTCTAAATATTACTGTCCGCTAAACTTTTCACATTAGGATATAATTAGGGCTGATACCGGATTCAGTGTCAGCCCTTTTTGGTTACCTTTGTAGTCGCGAAACAGAATCAAACGTAACCATGGGCAAAAGTACACATTTTTTCG